>SVQH01000013.1:4928-77176 GCA_015065425.1 Oscillospiraceae bacterium | reverse complement strand
TTGGTCCGAGTGGCGAGACTTGAACTCACGGCCTCTTGACCCCCAGTCAAGCGCGCTCCCAACTGCGCCACACCCGGTTGTTTGGAACAGATAGAATGATAACACATTGTTTTACAAAATGCAAGTGTTTTTTGAAATATTTTTAAGTTTTTTTGATTAATGTGTATTATTCACAAAAATACATTGTTTACTATTTCTTTTTTATAAGTTATAATAAGTTATAATATTTTTTAGGAGATTGGTTATGAATAATGTTATAGGTCGTGATGTTTTGTTTTTACATACAGATGACAAAACACCGAGGAACGGCGAAGGGACATTTTTAAGGCTTAAAAACGGAGCGGTTTTATTTGTTTATACTAAGTTTTCGGGTACTAACTGGCATGATGATGCTTCGGCTGATATTGCTGCTGTTGTTTCATTTGATGAAGGTGAAAGCTGGAGTGAGCCGAGGATAATAATTCCGCATGATGAAACATCAAAGAATGTTATGTGTCCGTCACTTATCAGAATGAATAACGGTGATGTGGGGCTACTTTTCCTGAAGAAAATCAAGGACTGTGAAAATGCAGTACCGTGGTTTACAAGGTCTTCTGATGAAGGAGAGACATTTTCGAAGCCTTTCAGATGTATAGATGATTATGAAAACTATTATGTTATTGAAAACGATCATGCCATTGTTCTGACAAACGGAAGAATTCTGCTTCCTGCAAATATTCACTCAAAAAAAATTAACGAAAAAATTGATTTCTGTGACCATGGATTTAAGGTTATTTTTGCTTCTGATGATGACGGAAAAAGTTGGTATGAACTGAGTGAAAGACAGGATATTCCGTTTTCTCATAAAAGCGAAACAGGACTTCAGGAAACTGCTTTATATGAATTTAATGGCGGCAGATTATGGGCATTATCCCGAACTGATATGGCTTTTCAATATGAATGTTTTTCGGACGATTCCGGTAAAACATGGTCTTCTCCCGAGCCCAACACATTCTTTACTTCTCCGGATTCACCTCTTTTAATGAAAAGAGCCTGCGGGATGACACTCGCCGTATTTAATCCGATTCCAAATTACACAACAAGAGATACAGAAGGAACATGGGGAAGAACTCCGCTTGTTTGTGCTGTAAGTGACAATGACGGTGAGAATTTTGACAGATTTTATTATCTTGAAGATGACCTCAAAAACTGCTACTGTTATCCTTCAATTTTTAACGGCGGAGATTATGCATTAATTTCATATTATCATTCCGATAATACGGGAATAGCATTAAAATCAACAAAGATAAAAAAAATTATGAAAACAGAATTTATAAAAATATAATGCGAGGTGAAAATTTTGGGTTTTATTAATGTAAAACACAACGAAAGCGTTTACGGTGACGGTATTCATGATGACACCAAAGCTTTACAGTCCTGCATTGACGAAGTTAAAGACGGCGGAACTGTATATTTTCCCGATGGTACATATCTGCTTTCAGCTTCACTGATATTCTACTCAAATCAGCATCTGAAATTTTCAGATAAAGCAGTGCTTTTGAGAAGTGACAAAAGCGATCTCTTGACAAGATATCTTCTTGCATCTTATTCCGAACCCGAGTGGGACGGATATACAGGTACACATGATGTTGTTATTTCAGGTGCTACTTTTGACGGCAACAAAAATCTTAATGAAAGAGCAACGCTCTTAAACACCGTACACTGCAACAACATAGTAATTGAAAACTGCAGATTTGTTCACGGTGCAGGTTGGCATTATATTGAAATAAATTCCACGGAGAATGCAGTTGTGAGAAACTGTGTTTTTGACGGTCCTACCTATACATTGATGCACAGTGTATTATTTAATGAACAGATTCAGCTTGATTTAGCACAGGACGGCTCTTACGGTCCGGTTTATAACTGTAACGGTACACTTATAGACTTTTGTAAGGATGATACCACCTGCAGCAATATCTTAATTGAGTCAAACATTTTCAAATGCGGCGGATTTCCCGGTATAGGTCATCACAACAGTTGTTCCCATCATAATATCACAATTCGCAATAATATATTTGACGGACCTTCGGGCAGAGCCGGAAGCAGCAGAGGTTACATTCTTTTCAGACCCAAGGTTTATGATATTAACATTGAAAACAATGTTTTTATTGCACCGGAAAAGGAATATGATTCTCCCAATGTTGGTATCATTATAGAAAATCCCGATACGACTACTCTTACGGAGAATAATAATACATATATAGGTCATTTTACAGCAAAGGTTTTCCGCGGAGAAAACACATATCAGAAATAACATTATTGGCGGTATCAGTTTTTTCGGACTGATACCGCCTTGTGTTTTTATTTGCTTAAAATTCTCTTCCATTCAGATATTAATCTATCCAAAGTCCATACCGCATTTGCGGGTGAAGTTGAGGGTAAACAGATTGCACTTACTCCCGTCCGCTCTTTTATATATTTATTATAAAACTTCTCAGAGGTTTTTCCGTTTACATATATTCTTGTAATTTTTGAATTATTCAGTATCTCTGTAATATCGTTTGGTATAACATTTTTTATAGAGCTGTCGGAGCTTCCTGTTATTTCACAGGAAGCAATAACATCCCAGAGTGCAATTCTGTTTTTCAGAAGCAGCTCTTTCTTTTGCGGAATTGTTTCGGGAATCTGATTTTTTGTCACCGCAGCTATCACTTTCCAGAAACGGTTCTGCGGGTGTCCGTAGAAAAACATTTCTTCTCGTGATTTTACAGACGGAAATGACCCGAGAATCAGAATTTCACTGTTTTCGTCATATAAAGGCAAAAAAGGATGGTTTATTTTCATTCCATGACCTCAATCTCGGTATCAAAATACTGTTCCTGAAAACTGAGAGCTTTTTCAATTTCTTCCTTTGAAAAACTCACTCCGTATGGAGCGGCTATGAGTTTATCCTCATTATCATTATGACGATGAACGATGCCGATAATACGGGCTTCATATTCATCAACGGGAACATTTACTCCGAGAAGATACACATCAAGATCTTCCCCGTCACCGCCCTGAACACCGGGAATATAGCCGTAATTTATGGGATATGCAAGCGAATAGTTATCTTTTTTATGCACATAACCTAAAGGTCTGTCCATTAAGATTTTTACTGTCTTTCCGAGGTAAGATTCAGCAAGTTCCTTTCTTTCACGAAATTTCTTTTCAAGATACTTATTCAGCACGGTATATTCACGAAGATATAAGCTTCTGTGATCTTCAGTTTTTGTTTCGTAGGTTGAAAATATTTCAAGTGCATCTTTGATATCAAACCAAACCGAAACGACACCATGCTCTATTTCTGTATTTGTTAAATGCTGTTCGCCTTTACCTGTTATTTTACATAAAAAATAATGTGCCTCATAACAGGTATCAAAACAATATTCGTTTATTATGAGAAAGGGCTCAGAGGGAACTATATCATAACCCGATTCTTCTTTGAGTTCTCTTATGCAACACTCTTCAAAGTTCTCCCATTCTTCTTTACCGCCCCCGGGAGACATATAAACGTCGTTATTTTTTTCATAAGTCAGAAGAATTTTACTGTCTTTTATTACAAGACCTCTCGAAGCGGGTCTTATTTTTTTCGGAGGGTTATCATAATGAATGCTGTATTGATTAATTATCTCCATTTTTATCACCGTGATAATTTTATCATTGTTTTCTTGCTTTTACAATAAGAAAACATGGTTTTATATATTCTTTTACTATAGCAGGAAGCTTTTCTGTTGCCCATTTTTCAGGTAAGGGTTCAATTACCTCTTCAATTATAAAACCGGCTTTAGAAAGTGCTGTTATTATTCCTCCGAATGTTCTGTGATATTTTATAACACCGTCAACATACCAATGTGTCTTTCTGATTCCGGGTTCATTATAATTTGAAAAGGTGTATGAAATTTTATTTCCGTCTTCATCTTTATTGAAATGACCGTTTCCGTCAATAGTTGCCGTGATTATCGGGTGTTCCTGCGAAAAAAGAAGTGTGCCGCCGGAATTTAATCTGTTAAACATGCTTTTTGTAAAAGCTTCAAAGTCTTCAACATAATGAAAAGCAAGGGATGAATATATTAAATCGAATGTTTCAGAGAGTGCATCAATATCCGTCATACTCATATTGATATACTCAATTTTTCCGCTCGCGGATTCATTTTTTGCAACTTCAAGCATTTTTACGGATATATCAATACCCGTAACTTTTCTCGCACCCTTATGTACAAACTGAATACAGTTATGACCGTAGCCGCAACCTAAATCAAGCACACTCTTATCGGTCAAATCGGGTAAAAGCTTTGCCATTGCAGGTTGTTCAAGCAGGTCGTTATAATTGGCATCCCCCTCACGGAGAGTCTTATAACCGTTAAAGAATATTTCATTATCGAATATGTTCTGATTATTCATATTAATTATTTTCCTTTGTGCTGTTTGAATTATACCATTTTATGAGGTCGGTGTATTTTCCTTTGAAATGATAACAGCTTCCTGTGTTATTCGTTCCTATTTTATTAAGCCCGAGTTTTTCAAGAATTCCCATTGATTTACTGTTCTGAATGTTTGCATACGCTTCAACAAATTCTATATCACCTTTCAGATTTTCAATTAAAAAACCGTATAGCTTTCTGAAAATGTTTTTACCCTGATATGCTGATTTTATCTGTATTTCTTCCATCATAAAAGTATCGATATTTACATAATACTGAAAAAATCCGATAATACTATTTTCTTCTTTTATCAGAACAATCTGTCGTTCATCGCGTTTTAAACCTTCATTTACCCCCTTAAACCAAAGCTTTCTATCCTCTTCCCTGTTATTTCCACTCGGTGCAATTTTCTCCATATTGTCTGCCAGAATATCAAACAGAATATCCCTGTAATAAAAAAATTCGGACTTATTCAGCAAGAAAAAATTAATATCGGAAATTTTATTATTTATTTCGTCAACAAATTCTCCGGTTCTTGCGGTAAGTTCCACCCATGCAGGTCGAAAACCGCATCTGATTGCATTGCGAACAGATTTGATATTTGACCAAGCTGCACAGTAAAAGGGAACTTTGTCGAGCTTCAATATTTCAATAGCAAGCCTGCTTGTAATTGCTGATGCAATACCATTCTTTCTGTACTCGGGGAGAACATCAACACCAATCTGATACATAGTTTCACAATCAGCTGAACAACCGGCAAGTCCTACAAGTTTATTCTCATCAAATGCACCGACAGCAAGTTTATCAAGGTGCTTTCTGTTTTTACACAAAGCATTACCCCACTCGGCAGTATAATACTGTGCAAAATCTTCGGGCTGTAAAAGTCTTATCTCATAATCACATGATAATTCCTTAAGTTCATTTATATCGGGCAAAAAATATTCCGCCATAAAGCAGACTTTATAGCCAAACTGTGCCAATTTTTCATTGAGTGCAATCATATTAGGTGCTTCAAAACAATGCTCGACTGCATATTTGCCTATATACCACTCAACGGTTTCTTTCATTCTCGTACTGACTTGGGCGACAATATTGCTACCGTATGACACCAAATCACATTCAAGCGGCAATGGAATATAAACTCTTGCCTTATCATTTTTCTGTGACAGCACAACTTTGTTTTCGGTTGATAAAAAATCTTCCGCATCACAATTACAGTCGTAAGCCGATTGCTGAAGTGCAATTTTTAATATTTCTTCGTTTGTCATAGTTACTCCTGTTTATAGCGTTTTTCTGAAACAAATAACACGGTTTGCTTCTTCAAATCCCATTGCTGTATGGAATTTAAAACTTCTTATATTATCCAGTTCACAGTCGCTTGCAAATTCAGAGCAGCCTTTTTCTTTTGCCCACAGCTCACATTCATGCAACAATTCTCTTGCATAGCCATTTTTCTGATATTCAGGAGCAATAAAAACACCTTCAAGATACCCCACGGGTGATGTGTGCGTACCTTCAACATAATCGTGTCGAAGCTGACACTGTGCAAAGCCAATCGGTGCTTCATTAACATGCTTAATAAAACAAACAGCATCACTTTTACGTATGATATCCTTAAAGTCTGCTTCGAGTTCTTCTAAGGTATGATTACTCCACATTTGAATTGCGAGTTTTGCTAATACTGATGTATCTTTTTTTGTTGCTTTGACTATCATAATCAAACTCCTTTTGTGTACCAACTCGGCACGGGATTCTGCATATTGTCGTACCATTCAAGCACTTCATTTGCGAGGTTTCGCATAGTCTGAACCTCACCTTCTCCATACGGAATTGCCCACGGCAGAGAAGTTATTGTTCCAAGACTGATATACAATGCAAGAAGTTTCCAAAACTCCATAGGTACAGCATTATCAAAATATCCGTTGACCATACCCGAAGCAAAAAGCGGAGATGCTTGTGCACACCAAGTGATACTTTTGAATTCTTCCCACGGGTCACCAAAATCACAGCGGTCAAAGTCAATAATAACAACCTTGCCGTTTTCAATCATCATATTGCCTATGTGATAATCGCCGTGCTGAAAGACTTGCGGTCTGTCTTTGAGCAGATAACGGTTTTCATTGATGAAATCAATAAAAGCATCACCGTTTTCATATTTCAGCGGGCTTTCGTTATATTTTCTGATTCTCAAATCTGCTTTGTCGTTGATGCGTGTTTCCCAATCCTGCTGATTTTCAGGTGCAAGGATAGAATGGATTTTCTTTAGAATTCTGCCGGCTTCAAGACCCGGTGCATACTGCTGTGAATCGGAAAGTGTCGGCACAACTTCATTTGCATCTTTACCGTCAATCCAAGTCTGTAATATGTATACACCCTCATCACATTTTCCGAAATCAACAGGTTTGCACATAGGAACACCGAGTTTTTCAACTTGCTTTTGCATTAAATACATATTCTCACGGGACTCTCTCTTTTCAAAAGGTGTAATCCGCAAAAGATATTTTGTTCCGTCAGCTGTTGTAACACAGTATTTCTTATCACACGACCAACCTTTGTTAATCGGCTCTTTACTTATAAAATCAAGCATTATATTTCCTTTCAGTTTTCATTGCAATTATTAATTCTACTTAATAGCTTTTAATGTAAATGTTTCTCCCCAATTATTCAGCACTTCTATTGAAGAAAAGCCTGCTTCAAGCAGTGCTTCTGTTTCGTGCTCAACGGTTAAAGGGGTGTCATAATGATAAAACTCATTATCATTAATCCTTTGAAGCTTTTTAAGGTGCAACAATTCATTTCTGTATGTTCGCTCATTTTCATCGGAGAGTGCAAAGTAATCGGTCAGAATAAAATATCCGTCTTCCTTCAGAGAATTGTAAAGCTTTATATAAAGCGGTATTTTTTCTTCTTTTGTGAAATGATGCAGAGATTCAACCGAAACGGCAGCATCAAAAATTTCCTCTCCAAAAGGCACATCAAAATATGAGCCTAAAATCAAAGTTAAATCTTTGTCGTGCAACTTTTGTTTCAATGCGTTCAGCATTGCTTCCGTCAGGTCAACACCTGTTACTTTTGCATAAGGGTTAAGATTAAAATAATGCTCCAATTCCAATCCCGTACCACAACCCAGGTCAAGAATTTTTACTCCTGCCTCTTTGGGTAAACAATCGGCTGTATATGGATAAAACTCTTCTGCAGATTCAATGCAGGTCATCATGTGTTCATCGTAGCCGTCTAACCGTTTATCAAAAAATTCATTCATTTTTTCAAGCATTGTTCTTCACCCATTCCGCAGATATTCTTAATCCGTCTATTGTTTTCGTTTCTAAAATCGCACGGCACTTTTGCTTATTAGCAAGATTGATATATTTTTTGATATCTATTTCACCTGTACCAAGTGCAAGGTGATTTCTTGAGTCTTTTGCATCATGCAGGTGAATATGATGGAGTCGGTCTTTGTGTTTCATAATGAATTCTTCATCAGTTCCGCCAATAGCATAATTATGTCCCACATCAAAAGTCAAAGCAAAAACTTTACTTTCTAAAAGCAGTTCAATGGCTTCTTTTTGAAAATCTTCATAGCCGTCGCAGTTTTCAATGCAGATTTTCATATCTTCATTACCGATTATTTGGTCGCACATGTCCCTGAAATCAATAATGCTTTTGAGATATCTCTCTATATATTCTGAAAAAAGATAGACTTTTTTGTTGGGTAAGGTAAAATAAACACCTTTCGGCAAATGCATATTCAATACTTTAATATTGAGTTTTTTTGCAAAATCAACGGTATCTGTTACCGTGCGTTTGTAAGCATCTGCAACATAAGGATTGAAATCACATATATTAAGATTTTCGTCAAGGTGAATTGTATAGTATATTCCATATTTATCAGCAATGTCTTTGAAATGCTCAACATCAATTTTATCGAGCTGATACTGTGGCATATTCATATTAAGTTCAATAAAATCAAGACCTAATTCCGCACACAGCTTTGCACATTCGGGAAGTGTGCTCGTTTCAATCAATGTGGGCATACCGAAGTTCACAACATCTAATATCATAGTAATCACCTCGCAAAATTTTTATTTTGTTTATTCAGTTATCACTCTTTAATTCCATGGAAAGATTATAAAAGCCATCACATGAGGTTTTTTTTACGGCTTTAAAACCGAGCTTTTTCCAAAAAGAATATCCACTAACATTGTTATCTTGAACAGAAAGTTTTATTGTAGCGTAACCTGAAGAAAAAGCATCATCAATCACGGCATTCATAATCCTTGTACCAATAGAATTTCTTTGAAATCTTTTGTCTATTAAGAGCAGTCCCACATACAATGTTGTTGATTCAGGATAACCCTCAAGCAAAGACAAGAATGCTACCGGCTGTTGCTCATTTGAAACTCCAAGACAATAACACATTTCCAAAGGATATTTTTTAGCATATTCAATAGTATCAACACAATCTTGTTTTGTTGCCGGATGTCCATCCGTAATCATATAGTATTCTTCGTTTGAATAAAAAATATTTTCATATTTAATGAGATTTTCCAATGTTACCTGTTCAATTATGAATTCTGGCAAACTAAATTGGAGATTATTGTATAGAACGACATGTTCAGTGAATTTTTTATATTCTTTGTTAAGAATTCTGTATTTCATATTTGCAATTTTTTTCAGTGAATAAGTTTTCATCAGATGTTCAATAAATCGACAACCGAGGAAATATCCGACATCTGAATGACCGTTGTAAGAACACCAATCACCGAAGAAGTCCTGAATACTTTCTTTTTTATCAAGACGGCGAAGATATTCTCTTTTTATTTCATTCTCGTTTTTATAGCACCAACTGAGCCATCCGTCTTTGTTCTGATGATAAAACTCATTATCACCGCACAGAAGGTGTTCACAAACCATAGCAACACCTTCGCAGTAAAGCTGTGCAATGCCTTTTCTTCGTTTTGAAAACTCAGAAATATGCAGATTGCCGTTCAGCTTATGCCACAAATGACCGATTTCGTGAAATATCAGGGCACGCATATTTGTTTCGTCGCCCCAAGCAAGCTCGATGATTTTTTCAATGCCTAATAAAACTGTATTTTTACCGTCAAGAGTGGTTGCCCAGCCTGCACCGTTGCAAAGACCGAGATACAGAATAATGTTAATATCAGGTTCTTTATCAAATAGATTGGAGAGATTAACGTTAAGTGTATCAATTACAGTCTGAAAATTTCTGCTGACGAAGTTGATTTTTTCTTCGTTCAACGCATCTTCAATAACAGGAAGGACATCTTTATTAAAATCATAACTCTTTGCATCATTTTCGCATTTTGACGGAAGCTCATTTGATATTTCTTCTGCATATTTCCGCCATACGGAAATATCAAACCCGTTAGCAAAAGTTGTTTTTATTTTTTCACAAGTATTGCAGATTCTCATAATTTTAACTTAAATTCCTTTTGTATGCTCATCAAAATTAGCTTTGATAACCCGTCTTTCGCTGTCAGTTAAACTCCAGATATGAATGCCTGTATCGGCGGTGTTGAAGAAATATATACAGTTAACAGGCATACTAAAAAATGAACGGTAAAGCTGATTTATCATTCCTCCGTGAGAAACGACTGCTATAGTCTCGTCGGGCTGAGATTCACTAATTATTTTTGCAAGTGCGTTTTCAGCTCTTTGTCTGAACTCAACCTGAGATTCCTGACCGTAAACTGCTTTATCAATCGGCAAATCAGGAATTTCAGGATATTTTTCTCTTACTACTGCTCTGGGTAATCCTGCAAGAAGACCGTTATCAAACTCCATTAAATCTTCATTAAAAACAATGGGGATTCCGGTTTTGTCGGATAAATGCTGAGCTGTTTGCTTTGCTCTTGTCAATGTACTTGCATAAATTTGGGAAATATTATAGTTATCAGCAATATAATTTGCCATAGCTTCCGCTTGTCTATGTCCTCGTTCAGTTAATGCAAAATCAGCTCTGCCTTCATGTACATCAAGCAAATCTGCTTCGGATTCACCATGACGGATAACAAGTAGTTTCATTACATCAAACCCTTTAAATCAAATTTTTCTTGCCAACTGTAAATCTATTGTATCGTAAATAGTAATTTCTCCGCCGTGTCGATTAATTGCTTCTTCTATTTCTGAAAAGAATTTTGTTCGAATACTTTCTGCAATAGCGATATGGTCTGAATATGTACCGAGAAGCATTTTATATTCCTTTGCGGAGAATGTGCGTGTACGGAAAAACAGTTTATACCCGATATCCGTAAAGCCGTATTTCTCTGCAATTAAAGCTCTGTCGTATGCTTGCCCATCTGTGTATTCAACAGGCGATTTAGGTTCTTTGTTGTAGTATTTATAATAATATTCTGCATAGATTTTGTCCATTTCTGCCGACAGTTCAGGCTTTCCTTTATCACGGAAAGGATGATTTGCGAATCGGGCAAACACTCCACCGTCTTTCAGCATATCATAAACCTTTTTATAGCCGATTTCTTCGGGTATCCAATGAAAGGCAGAGGCTGAATAAATCAGGTCATATTTATCACCCATATCAATATCTTCAAACTTTCCCGATACGGCAGAAAAGTTTGGATACTCTTTGAATTTCTCACGGCATATTTCGCAGAAACTCTCACCGTAATCAACTGCAGTAAGCTTGCAACCTGTTTTTAAGAAAGGTAATGCTGCCTGACCGCCGCCGATGCCGATTTCAACAACACGGCTTTTGTTATTGATTTGTATGTAATCAAAAATAGCCTGATATAATTCATCAACATATCCGGGACGAAGTTTTTCATAATCGGAAGCTACCGTATCAAAAGTCCAACCTAAACTACTTGTCTGCATAATTTATTTCTCCTCAAAAAGTTCTTTCATATACGGAAAAACTTCCATCGGGATAAATTCTCCGCTTTTTTCCATATTAAGTATTTCTTCACTTGTTGCCCACCTGGCATCAACGGTTTCGCCTTTTTGCAGAACAATATCTTTGATATCAAAGTCCTGTTTAAATATCCACACATCGAGAAAATCGGGGAATGAGCGATACTGTCGTACCGATGAAGTAAAAACTCTTCCGTTTGTTGGGGAAAGTACAATACCGAGTTCTTCTTTTGCTTCACGAAGAGCTGCAGAAAGACTGTCTTCACCAGAAATTGCCGAGCCGCCGCAGGCTTCCCACAGATTTCCATAGTGTTTGTTGGGTGCTCGCTTTGATATAAGCCATTTACCGTCAGAATTTTTTATCCATACATTAACGACTATATGGTATTCATCCTGTGCCATAGGCTTTCCCCGTTCAACTGTTCTGCCTGTTTTATTGCGGTTTTTATCATATATATCCCAAATTTCCGAAAATTGCCGCTCTTTTTTTATATATAAGCCTGCATTGATTATTTTCATTTTATAACACCAAAAACAATTTGAATTACAGTTTTTTGCTATTATATATTTTATCATTTTATCCGCACGCAGGTCAACAAGCGGAATGGAAGATGAAACTGACACTTTTGCAGCTTTAGCCGTGAAATAACATAATATTCCGGAAATCTTTAATTATTTTATGTAAATAATTGACATTTTACTTTGGTCTGTTATACTTTAATTAATTACTACTAAGAGGTGACTGATGTGACTGAGATAAAAAAACAGAACTTTTTTGTAGGTAACGATGCTCACTGGGATGACATTTACAATGAAAATGAAAAAGCACAGTTTTATAAAGACAGCGAAACTGATTTTGTTGTCTGCAATTATACCCCCGAAAGAAGCTCTGAAAATGAATGCAAATTTATTGCTGAGTTTCCCGAAAAATTCAAAAAATTCGGTCTTCAGTATGTTATAAATAATGAGTTTGCAAACTGGCAGGGTTCTCTGGTGACGGAAGACGGACACGACTGGTGCAATACGGATGACGGATGTCACAGAATGAATCTTACACCTGAGTTTATTCAGACTCTTTCAAAGGATGAAAATTTTCTCGGGCTTATGTATGATGAAATGGAGCATTCCATTATAAACCGTAATCTTACTCTTACCATAAACAAAAGAGGAAAGCATCTGCCCGTGTTCCCTCTTGCACTTGCAAATGATGTGGTAATTCAGGGAGAATTATTGCGACTTCAGTTAAAGGAGTTCGCTGATTATCACAAAAATAACGGTGCAAAAAGATTTGTGGGAGAACACGTGTTTCCTGTTCTTTTCCACTCCTTTGCGGCATCGGGAATTATTCCGAATTTCAAATCACAGAAAGAGAGTTATTCCGTTGTACAGTATGTAAATGCGGCAGGTGCGGCTTTACAGTATAACACAGAGCTTTGGAACTGCGTTGACTTATGGTGCTATAATACATTTCCGGGACATTCACCGAAAGAAATGTACTATAATCTCTGGTTTTCATATCTTACCGGCACTTCAAGAGTTTATGTTGAAGGTGCAAGTCAGTTTTTCACCGACGGAAAACCGAATGAATATGCAGAAAAATATAAAAAATTCTCAACCGATGAGAGAAGAAAATACCGTGATTATTCTGTTCAGGACTATAAACCCGAAATCGGTCTTATAAGATATGATGATTCTTATTGGGGTCAGTGTGATCCCTTTATGTGGAGAAAAATTCTTCTCGGAAATAAAAATCTTAAGGTTACAAAAACGGCAAGAGAATTTACACGGGCATTCCACGTGGTAACACACGGAGAAACCTGCAGAAACGGAATCGCATGGGACAGAATTTCCCCATGGTCATTAAGACCTCATAAATCATTCTGCTCTATGAACGGCGTTGCTGTTTTTGATGACAGAATAACAAAAGATAAACTCGAAACACTTAAGCTTTGCTTCCTTTGCGGATATTATATCAGTGATGAAACAATAGGTGCTGTAATTGACCTTGTTAAAAATAACGGTCTTACGGTAGTAACACCAAGACGCTTTGCACCTGAATATATCAAAAAACAGTCAAGAGGCTCTTTTTCTGAAATTAATGACGGTACGGGCAAGTGGATAGTTACAAATAATGTCCTTTCATCAAAATCCAAGAAGAGTGTCAAAGGCTTTTTGGGTAATAAGGGTGAAATGAAATTCACTTACGGCGATAAAACAATTAAAATGAAAATATCAAAAGACGGAAATTCATTTAAATTAATTTGAGGTAAAATTCATGCAAAACTATAAAAGAACAAAACTTTCATGTTATTATTCATATCTTTCAATGGCATCAATTTTCAGTCTGCCGCCACTGCTTTTTAATACATTCCACGATATATACGGAGTGTCATATACATTACTCGGAACTTTAGTTGCAGTAAATTTCTGTACACAGCTGACCATTGATTTGATATTCACCTTCTTTACAAAATATTTCAATATCAAAAAAACCGTTACGGTAATGCCTCTTATTACCTCTATCGGTATGCTCATTTATGCACTGGTTCCGTGGTTTTTCCCCGAATATGCGTATATAGGGCTTGTTATAGGTACCTGCGTTTTCTCGATATCGGCAGGTCTCAGCGAAGTTTTATTAAGCCCCGTTGTGGCGGCAATACCTTCTGAAACCCCTGACAGAGATATGAGTCTTTTACACTCTCTTTACGCTTATGGTGTTGTCAGCGTGGTTGTCATAAGTACCCTGTTTTTAAGAATATTCGGAACGGAAAACTGGATGTATCTCACACTTTTCTGGGCAGCTCTTCCCGTTATAGCATTTTTTATGTTCAGCACTTCCCCAATGCCCGAGGTCAATGTTTCAAGTTCTGAAAACGGTAAAAATGCAAGTAAAAAACATCTTATTATGACACTTTGCGTTCTTTGCATATTCTTCGGCAGTGCCGCAGAGAATTCGATGACGAACTGGATATCAAGCTACATTGAAAGTGCTTTACATCTGCCGAAGGTTCTCGGTGATATTTTAGGCATGGCATTATTTGGTATCTGTCTCGGACTTACAAGAACCTGGTATGCAAAAAAAGGAAAGAATATTTATAGAGTTTTATTCTTTGGCATGACAGGAGCAGCAATATGCTATCTGATCGCAGGTCTTTCACCTGTACCTGTTTTATCCTTGTTTGCCTGTGTTCTCATGGGAATATGTACTTCCATGCTCTGGCCCGGTTCTCTTATTCTTATGGAAGAAAAGCTTCCACATGTAGGTGTGGCGGCTTATGCACTTATGGCAGCAGGCGGTGATTTCGGTGCCTCCATTGCACCTCAGATGCTCGGAATTGTAGTAGATAAAGTATCTGAAAGCAGTTTTGCACTCAATTTAAGTGAAAGCCTTTCTCTTACAACCGAGCAGATAGGAATGAAAGCAGGTATGATTGCAGCGGCTGTTTTCCCCTGCATTGGCATCGGCATTTTACTGATTATAAGAAAAAAGCTTGCGAGTTATCAACCCTCTGCCCCGGGTCTTGGGGATGAAGGTGTTTCTTGATATAAGCAAACTACTCACAATGCGAGTTTCCTATATATTAAAAAAAATGTTAAATGACAAAAAAAGAAAAACTATATAATATCAGTCCCCGAATACTATTAAGGCATTCGGGGACTGTATTATTATCTTTATCTAAGACTGTCGGCAATATCCATAAGCTCTCTTTCAGACTGAATATCAGAAGGATACGGATATTTGAGAGAATTTTTTTCAAACATTTTTTTTATCTTGTCAGCATTTATAAAATTGCTTTCAAAAATGAGAGCAACAATATACTCTGTACGAAGAACTGACGGAAAATTTTTCATTGACTTCATAAATTTTTTCTGTTCTTTTGTAAGAAGAGATAAAATATCTTCCTCAGGACAGAATGTGATTAGGTTTATGTAAATAAGATCACATATCAAAAGCTTCCGATGAAGCTCTGTGATAGCGTTATCAGTATTTAACAAATGCAAAATCAATGCTTTTGCTTCTGAAAAGCTGTGCATATCCATAAGGCGATTACAAACAAAAACACCTTTTGCGGCAAGCATATTGCTTTGCATTTCTTCATCCGTGGGCAAAACAAACCATTCCTCAGGCATATCTTTTAATCTACAGCCTTTTAACAGCAACTCGTTTACTTTCATCTGAAACCAGAACGCATGTACAGAATCGGGATTTTTGCATATTGAATAAGTATTATATCCGTCATTATCGACCATCCCAATGTGCATGGGAATACCGTTATTTGCAGCTATAACAAAACCGCACACGGAAAACATTAACATTATTATTGAAATATACGCATTATTATAAAACACAAAAAACAGTACAGCTGTAAATACGGCTACAAGTATATTCATAATCGTACCGCCAAGATTATAAAGAACAAATGGTTTTTTTTCGTCATTTGATTCAGGCGGTATCATAAGACACTGACCTACAGTTCCTGCAACACTCAGTTTCTTGCTTTTAATTTTTCCGTTTTCCTGAAGAATCATAAAACTAAATATTCTGAAAGAGCTGAACCTATACCCCGATAAAAGTCCAAAAACCAG
Source organism: Oscillospiraceae bacterium (assembly GCA_015065425.1). Taxonomy (GTDB): domain Bacteria; phylum Bacillota; class Clostridia; order Oscillospirales; family Acutalibacteraceae; genus RUG806. Next base: position 61,253 of record SVQH01000013.1, on the reverse strand, counting down.
GTGTCCGGCTTCATGAATTATGATATGAAGTAAAAATCCTGCATACATTGAAAATAAAAATATTAAAAGAGAAATTATTCGATGCAACCCGTCACTCTCGTCGGGAAAAATCTTATAAGTATACAACACAGTCAAAAAACCTATTGCTCCGCCGATAAGTAAACCAAGCACGATAGTAATATTCTGTTGCAATTTGTTTCTTTTTGCATTCATATTAAAGCTTCCTCCTTCAATTATACTTTTTTACAATTAAATAATAGCAGATTCACATCAAAATTTCTGCTTTAATTTGTGTAACACCTACTTACCCAAATTGGGGCACTGTCATTAAGTTAATAACAGAGAAAATGGGGAATGGGGACTTGATGCAGAATGCTTATTTATTTGCTTCCTGTCATTTTTTCCTGTTTTACTTTATGGTCAATTATGTGACGTGAGGCAAGCTCTTTTTGTATGTCTTCTACGGAAATTCCCATATTGACCATGAGCACCATTGTATGATACATAAGATCGGCTATTTCGTAAACGGTTTCTGCTTTATCGTCGGCTTTGCCCGCGATAATTACTTCCGTGCATTCCTCACCTATCTTTTTAAGTATTTTATCTGTACCTTTTGAGAAAAGATAAGTTGTATATGAACCTTCGGGCATATCATTTTTTCTGCCTTCTAAAAGTTCATATAAGCCGTTTACGGTAAATTCGTGTTTATCTTCACTCTGATAGACTTCTTTTGTAAAACAGGAATCTGTACCCGTGTGACAAGCGGGGCCGTCTTTTTCGACGACAACAACAAGAGCATCATTATCGCAATCTGCAGTAATGGAAACTATGTGCTGATAATTTCCGCTGGTTTCCCCTTTAAGCCAAAGTTCATCACGGGAACGGCTGTAAAAACAGGTAAGTCCTTTTTCAACGGAAATTTCAAGGCTTTCACGATTCATATAAGCAAGAGTCAGCACTTTTTTGCTCCATGCATCAACTACTATTGCAGGGATAAGTCCCTTTTCATCAAACTTAAGTTTATCTATATCAAGCATTTTTATATCCTCACTTTAATATCGTTTTGTTTCAGTTCTGCCTTAAGGTCAGGTATTGCAACTTCTCCGAAATGGAAAATGGAAGCGGCAAGACCTGCATCAACTCTCGGAACTTTTTTGAAAAGGTCAATAAAGTCGGCGACACATCCCGCACCGCCGGATGCAATTACGGGAACATTTACGGCATCGCACACTTTTTCGAGCATTTCAATATCAAAGCCTTTTTTTACTCCGTCGGTATCAATGGAATTGAGAACCACTTCACCTGCCCCCATATCCACACAGCGTTTTATCCATTCAATAGCTTCAAGGTCTGTCTGTTCCCTTCCGCCTTTTGAAAACACACGGAAAACCCCGTCAACTCTTTTCACATCGGCTGAAATTACAACACACTGACTGCCGTAAAGACGGGCAGCTTCTCTAATCAGTTCCGGATTTCTGATAGCACCGGAATTGACACTTACCTTATCGGCACCAGATTTCAATACTCTGTCAAAATCAGAAACGGTATTTATACCGCCGCCTACGGTCAGAGGAATAAAAACGGTGGATGCGACCTTCTGAAGAATATCCGTAAACAGCTGTCTGCCCTCGGCTGAAGCCGTTATATCGTAAAAAACAAGCTCGTCCGCCCCGTTATCACTGTAGTATGAAGCCAGGCCCACAGGGTCATTGACATCTGCGAGAGACTTGAAATTTACTCCCTTTACTACCCTGCCGTCTTTTACATCAAGACAGGGAATAATTCTTTTTGTTATCATATTTTCTCCTTTTTATCGGGCAATTTCTATGGCTTCCTTCAGGTCTATGGCTTTAATATAATATGCCTTTCCGACAATGGCACCGTAAAGATTCATTTCATGAAGAGCCTTTATATCATCAATGCTGCTGACACCGCCCGATGCCACTATATCAATACTGAATTTTTCGGAAAGCTCTCTATAAAGTGCTCTGTTGGTTCCCTGCATCGCACCGTCTTTTGAAATATCAGTACAAATAATGGTTTTGACTCCGATATTTTCCATGTCAGAGAAAAAGTCAAAACAACTGATTTCAGACTTTTCGACCCAGCCTTTAATTGCCACAAATCCGTCTTTTATATCAGCACCGACGGCTATTTTATCACCGTATTTTTCAACAGCCCATAAAAGAAATTCTCGGTCATTTACTGCTGCAGTGCCGAGTATTACACGGGAAACACCTATGGAGAGATATTTTTCAAGGACTTCTTTGCTTCTGATTCCGCCGCCGATTTCGACTTTAAGCCCTGTTTCTTTTATAATTTTTTCTGCAACATCAATGTTGGGAGTTGTACCGTCTTTTGCACCTTCAAGGTCAACAAGATGAATAAACTCTGCACCTGCATTTTTAAAATCGAGGGCAATTTCAACAGGATTATCGGAATACACGGTCATCTGCGAATAGTCCCCCTTAAAAAGGCGAACTGCTTTTTTATCAAACATATCAATGGCGGGTAAAATTATCACAATAACTCACCTGCTTTACAAAAATTTTCAAGTATTCTAAGTCCCGCTTTACCGCTTTTTTCCGGATGAAACTGACAACCGAACACATTTTCATATTCAACGGAAGCGGGAAACTCAATGTCATATTCGGAAAAAGCGGAAACATATTTATTGTCACAATCGGCAAAATAGGAATGAACAAAATATACGAATTCGCCGCCTGAAAAGCCTTTGTATAACTGAGAATCTTTATTTAATCTCAATTCATTCCATCCGATTTCGGGAATTTTAAGTGAAGGCTCTATTTTACCTTCAAACGAAACTATGTTACCGGGAATAAGTCCAAGCCCGTTGTGACAGCCGAATTCATAGCTTTTTTCAAATAAAAGCTGCATTCCGAGGCAAATACCCAAAAGAGGTTTTCCGTTTTTTACTTCAGAAACTACCACTTCACCGAGTCCCGTATTTCTTAATTTATTTGCCGCATCCTCGAATGCTCCGACACCGGGCAACAAGATTTTTTCAGCACTTCTGATAATTTTTTCATCAGAGGTAAAAACAGCATCTGCACCGATGGCTTTGAAGGAAGAACGAAGTGAAAACAGATTTCCCACTCCGTAATCTACTATTGCTATCATAATGTAAAAAAACCTTTCGTTAAACTAACATTCCTTTGGTTGACGGAATTTCATTACTGTACTTTTCATCTATTGCACACGCTGCTCCCATCACTCTGCCGAATGCTTTGAAAATGCCCTCAATTATATGGTGACTGTTTTTGCCCGAGAGCATTTTTATATGAAGAGTAACACCTGCTTTTCTTGTAAATCCCAAGAAGAATTCTTCCGCAAGTTCGGTGTCAAAATCTCCTACCTTTTGTGTAGGAAGCTCTGCATCAAACTGAAGATAGCATCTGCCCGAAACATCAATGGCTTCAAGAATAAGTGATTCATCCATAGGAAGAATTATATCAGCATATCGTTTTATTCCTCTCATATCGGAAAGTGCTTTTGAAAAAGCTTCTCCGAGAGCAATTCCGATATCTTCAACGGAATGATGATAATCCACCTCGGTATCACCGATACATTTCACTGTCAAATCAAATCTGCCGTGTTTTGAAAAGAGGGTAAGCATGTGATCAAGAAAACCGCAGCCTGTATTTATTTCACTTTTACCGCTTCCGTCAATATTGAGAAATAATTCAATATCGGTTTCAGCCGTTTTTCTTTTTATTTCAGCAGTTCTCATTTTTCTTCCTCCCCAATTATTTCAATAAGTTTATTTATAAGCACCTGCATCTGTTCTTTTGTGCCTATTGTAATACGGTTGTGGTCTTTTATTCTTTCGGAGGTAAAATGTCTTATCAGAACGCCATTGTCCTTGAGTTTCTGATAAATCTTTTCACCGCTTAATTTTTCATGCTTTGCAAAAATAAAATTAGCCTTTGAGGGAATCACGGAAAAACCGATTTTTTCAAGCTCAGCGACCGTAAATTCTCTGTTTGCAGCGATGACTTTACAGTTGTTATCGTAATATTCCTGCTCTTCAAGTGCCTTTACACCCATAAGCTGAGTAAGGCGGTTAAGATTATAGGGATTTGTGGAATATTTAATCTTTTCAAGGTCTTTTATTATTTCCTTTGAAGCAAACGCAAAACCGAGTCTTGCACCTGCCATTGAACGGGATTTTGAGAAGGTCTGCACGACAAGAAGATTGTCGTATTTTTCAACCAAATCAACACAGGACTCTGCACCGAAATCAACATAGGCTTCATCAATAAGAACAACATTATCGGAATTTGTCCTGATTATTTCTTCGATTTCATTTTTCGGCAATACCTTACCCGTGGGGGCATTGGGATTTGCAATGACTACCATTTTTCCGCAAGAGAGATATTTTTTATAATCTATCGAAAAATCCTCTTCAAGAGGTATTATTTTTGCATCTATATTATATAAATCTGCAAAAACAGGATAAAAGCCATAGGAAATATCGGGGAAAGCGGCACCGTTTTCACGTGCAAAAGCCATAAATGCGAAATTGAGAATATCATCCGAGCCGTTTGCCACGAAAACATTTTCAGATTCCAGTAAATAATTTTCGGCAAGCTTTGCTTTCAGCAGTTTACTTTCGGGATCGGAATAAAGACAAAGTTTTCTGACTTCTTCATCCGTAACAGCAGCCACCACGCCGGGAGACGGCGGAAACGGAGATTCATTGGTATTGAGTTTTACATATTTTTTGTCCTGAGGCTGTTCACCGGGGACATATTCTTTAAGTGAAGCGTATAAACCGCTTAAAAATCTGCTCATTTTATTTCCTCAAATCTGACTGTAGCACTCTTGGCATGAGCACCGAGTCCTTCTTTTTCTGCAAAATATGCAACATCCTTGTAAACCTCTGCAAGTGCATCTTTTGTATAGTAAGTGAACTGTGTTTTCTTTACAAAGTCATCAACGGACAGAGGACTTGAAAACCTTGCAGTACCGCTTGTGGGAAGCGTGTGATTGGGACCGGCAAAATAATCGCCGAGTGCTTCGGGACAATATCTTCCCATAAATATGCTGCCTGCATTCTTTATTGAATCAAGATAACAGAAGGGGTCATCAAGACAAAGTTCAAGATGCTCGGGAGCAATTTCATTTGCTATGTTTATTCCCGTTTCAATGTCGGGAGCTATAATTATTTTTCCGTTATTATCAATGGAAACTCTTGCAATTTCTTCTCTTTCGAGTAAAGGAATCTGTCTTTCAAGCTCTTTTGAAACTGCTTCAGCAAATTCTTTTGATTCGGTTACGAGAACTGCACTTGCATTTTTGTCATGTTCAGCCTGAGAGAGAAGGTCGGCAGCAACAAAAACGGGGTCAGAATATTTATCTGCGATAACAAGAATCTCACTGGGACCTGCAATCATATCAATGGATACCATACCGTATACCTGTCTTTTTGCTTCTGCGACAAAAGCATTACCGGGTCCCACAATTTTATCAACCTTTGATACTGTTTCGGTGCCGTAAGCGAGAGCGGCTATAGCCTGAGCTCCCCCTACCTTGAAGATGCGGTCAACACCTGCAATTTTTGCGGCAGCCAAAATTACGGGATTTACTTTCCCGTCAGATGAAGGCGGTGTACAGATGCAGATTTCCTTGCAACCTGCTATTTTCGCGGGAATTGAGTCCATAAGTACGGTCGACGGATATGCTGCCGTACCGCCGGGAACATAAAGACCTGCTTTTTCAACGGGTATTACCTTCTGACCGATTACTACACCTTTTTTATCAGTATCAACAACAAAGCTGTTTCTTTTCTGTGCAGAGTGAAATTCTATTATGTTTTTTGCAGCTTTTCTGAGAATTTCTATGAATTCGGGTTCAACCTTACTGAAGGCTTCTTCAATTTCTTCAGAGGATACTTCAAGAGAACTGAGTTTTGCCTTATCGAATTTTTCACAATATTTGTATAAGGCGGCATCACCATTATTTTTTACATCTTCAATTATATCGGAAACAATACCCGAAACATCACCCGTAGGGTCAGCACGGTCAAAAATTTCATCATTATTCAGTGCAGAATATTCATATATCTTAATCATTCTGATTCCTCACATATTCTTCCATTGCATTTTTTATCTGATTTATTTTCCTGGTCTTAAAGCTGTAGCTTGCTTTATTTGAAATAAGTCTTGCACTTATGGGTACTATTGTTTCAAAAGGAACAAGTCCGTTTTCTTTAAGTGTTTTTCCCGTCTCAACTATATCAACTATGACATCGGAAAGTCCGAGAATAGGGGCGAGCTCAATGGACCCGTTGAGATGTATTATATCAATATCACGGCACATTGAAGCATAATATTTTGATGCTATATTTGAAAACTTTGTCGCAACCTTAAGAGTTCTTGACTTATCGTCACGGAAGTTTTCGGGAGCGGCAACCGCCATGCGACAAACACCCATATGAAGGTCTGCAAGTTCATAAACATCGGGCTCATATTCAAGAAGAATATCCTTACCTGCAACACCGATATCGGCTGCACCTCTTTCAACATAAATAGCAACATCGGAGGGCTTTACCCAGAAATATCTTACTCCTTTTTCGGGATTTTCAAATGTTAGCTTGCGGTTATTCTCTTTTATTGAGGGACATTCAAAACCTGCTTTTTCAAAAATGTCATATACTTTTTCACCGAGTCTGCCTTTCGGAAGAGCAATATTTATAAATTCCATACTAAGCCTCCGTTTTTATCACACGGCGGTATCTGATATCATCAGGCAGCGAAGCTCTTACACTCACGCTTCCGCCTTCTTCTCTTAATTCTTCAACTTTTCTGAGAACAGACACAGGGTCATCGTTTTCTCCTATAAGAAGAACGGTATCCACATCATATTCGGGCATACTGACGCCGAAGCGTTCAAAACTGTCGAGATAAACAGCAAAACCTATTGCAGAACCCTGACTTCCGAGTTTTTTCATAAGAGAATCGTACTGACCGCCAGAAAGCACACTTTCAGGTATACCGTTTATATAGCCTTTGAAAACAACTCCGCTGTAATATCCCGCATCGGCAGAAATGGAAAAATTTACAAAAAGCTTTTCTTTATCCCTGCCCGAAGCTGCACCTGCAAAAATATCAGAAAACTCTCTGAGAAGCCGTTTGCTTTCTTCCGATAGATAAAATTCAGAAACTGCTTCACAAAAAGCATTTATACTGCTATAATTTGCATAGAGAGTTCTTATGAAATCAGCCTGAGTATCCGAAATTTTGCCTTCGGACAAAAGTTCATCTGTTTTACCGGAGCTTTTGATTCTTATGCATTCCGAAACACTGTCACGAGTACTTTCATTTATTTTCATGTCATCAAAAAGGGACTGCAGGAGCCCTGCATGAGAAAGCTCTACAGCAAAATTATCATCAATGAGTGCCAGACTTCTTACTGCAAGATATACGACCTCGGTTATTTCATAAATACCTATCTTCCCTATACATTCAAGACCTGTCTGCATAATTTCTTTGAATTTTCCCGTTGAACCTGAAACACGGTAAACATTTTCATTGTAGTACATTTTCTGCACAGGTGAATTATTTGCGGAAAAATTATTTATTATGGACAAAGTGACGTCGGGCTTCAACGCAAGAAGCTTGCCGTTGGTATCTGTAAATGTTATAATTCTGTCAGAAATAAGAAAATCTTTATTTCTGACATAAAGATCATATTCTTCAAACTTGCTCATTTTATAAAGAGTGTATCCGAAATCCGAATAAAGACTGCGAAGACGGTATACCGCAAGTTCTTCATTTTTAAGTAATTTTTCGTTTATCATTATTATTCCTCTTCTGCTGTTCTTGAAATAACGGTCTTATAACCGCCGTCACCGTATTTTATGCACTTTCCCACTCTGCATATAGTTGCAGTGGAAACGCCTATTTCTTTGCTGATATCATTATAATTTTTACCGTCAAGAAGGCATTTTGCAATTTCAAGCCTCTGCACAAGAGCCTCAACCTCCTGAATGGTACAGATATCACTGAAAAAAGCGGCACACTCTTCTTTTGTTTCAAGGCATAGAACCGCTTCATATAATTTTTCCGCACGGTGGGCAAAATCGTTATTCATTTCAATTCACGCTCACAATAAAATTTTTCACCATTTTAGCATACTAAAGCGGTAAAGTCAATAGAAATATCTGTTGATATACTATATTATATATATTATATATTTTAATAACGGAGAGAACCATGGACACATATTTTATGGCACACATTGAAGACCTTTCAGAGCGGTCACGCAATAAAAGCATATTCACTTTTTCAGATTTTCTCAATGAGGAAGAACAAAATGAAATAATTATAAATAAAAAGAAGCTTACTGCTTTTACATTTTTCGGAGGAAGTGAAGGAACACAGAGAAAAATGGTTCGTTTCGGAGACGAAGACGAGCTGTTTTATTCGGAGGACTTCCCTATTGACTGTATAAAAATCGAGCCTCTCAATATAAAATTTGCAGAAGAGATATCACACAGAGACTGCCTCGGAGCTGTTATGAATCTGTCTGTAAAAAGAGAGCTTATCGGCGACATTGTCATAAGAGACAAAACAGCATATATATTTGTGACAAAAAAAATATGTCCCTTTATCTGTGAGAATCTGAAAAGAATAAGACACACCGATGTCAGGTGCACTACTACCGTATTTGAAGATTCCTCAGCACTGTTTAATCTTGAAGACATTGAAATTATTTCAAGCTCATTAAGAGCTGACTGCGTGATATCGTCACTGTATAAGCTTTCAAGAAACACTGCTGACGAGCTTTTCAGAGGAAAAAAGGTATTTATAAATTTTCAGTTGTGCGAAAACACCTCAAAGAATCTTAAAGAAAATGATACCGTATCGGTAAGAGGATTCGGGAAGTTCATATACAGATGCATTATATCGGAAACAAAAAAAGGCAGACTGAAACTCAGTCTGCAAATATATAAATGATGTCACCCGAGAAAAGTATCGAGAAGCATCATCAGACCAAAGCCCAGAGCGAAAAAAAACAACGCTTCGGGGCTTGTTTTTTTATCCGAAAAATCCTCGGAAAGTTCAGCAAGAACCACATAAAACATTGCACCTGCGGCAAAACACAGGGAAAAAGGCAGAATACTGTAGGAAAATGCAGCCAAAAACAATGCAAAAACGGCAGAAACGAGTTCAGCAATGCCTGAAACACAGCCCAATGAAAAAGCATTCAGCGTACTTTTTCCTCTTGCTTTAAGAGGCAGAGAAACTATGGCACCTTCCGGAATATTCTGCATTGCGATTCCAAGTGATAAAGATATGGCAGATGACAGCTTTATGTCGCCTGAACCGAAAAGAAGACCTGAGTAAACAACACCGACTGCCATTCCTTCGGGAATATTATGTATGCTTACAGCCCACAGGAGAAGATTTCCGGAATTATCTTTTTTTCCGGATAAGAACAGAGCGAGTAATTTATCCGTAAGAATAAAAACGGTTATACCCGTAAAAAAACCGATACAGCAAGAAAGAAGAGGCAAAGCACCGTCTTTTTCTGCCTGTTCTACTGCAGGGGAAATAAGGCTGAAAAAAGAAGCCGCACACATAATACCTGCCGCAGTTCCGTCAAGAAAACACATAAATTTCTTTCCCGGCTCTTTTTTCAAAAAAAATACAAATGAGCTTCCGAGAAGAGTTCCGAAAAAAGGATATAAAAGTCCTCTTACTACAGCAAAAATCAACACATCACCTCCGATAATATGACTCTATTATATCTTATCGGATAACAGGTGAATGTTGCATAGGAAATTGATTACTTCACTTCAAGAAAAAAAGAGTAACCAAACGGAGCGGATTTGCGGTAAAAGTAAGTAAAAACACACCTATAGTTCAATACCTATCATTTCTGCATTACCTACCGGAAAGGGATTTGATTTATTGGAATATGCAATTCCTTACTCAATGCATTGAATCGCATTGATAACATCAATATATGTTACAAGAATAACATTGCAGTCAAAACATTGTACTATACTCTTAAAATTATGCCACGCATCTGCAATGCGGTTATATAATTTGTTCCGGTTTTCTATAATATATCGCTAACGTGATATATTATACGGCGTTGCCGTATGATATATTTGCACTGCAAATATGATATAATATCCGTTGCCGGCATACGCGAAACGTATATCACCTGAGAAGCAGATATCATACCCGCAGGATATATCATCCGTGACCGTAGGGACGGATATAATTGTAAAAAACCTCTTTTGTCCTATCAGACAAAAGAGGTTTTTTACATGGAGCGGGTGATGGGAGTCGAACCCACACGACCAGCTTGGAAGGCTGGGATTCTACCGCTGAACTACACCCGCACAACGGAGATTATTATAACACCTAATCTCCGTGTTGTCAATATTATTTTTTAATTTTTTGATTATTTTTTCAGTTTTCTTAACTGTGAGAAACTACGATTTTTCCCTCATGGACAAAAACTCTGATTTCATCGATAACTTTATCATAGCAGGAAACAAGAATATTGGCAATGGGGTCTTCAATAGCCTTTCTTATGGTATGACGGATATCTCTTGCACCTCTGACACCTCCGTCGGCATCTGCGGCAACTACTGCGGGAACATCTTCGTCAACAACAAGCTTTATTCCCTTATCACGAAGTGAGGGGATAAACTCATCAATAAGAAGCTTTGCAATCTTCTTATAGTCCTCCGAAGTCAGCTGATTGAACACAATAACTTCATCAACTCTGCCGAGGAATTCAGGTCTTAAGAATTCTCTGAGGGATTTAAGTGCCTTATCTTTGACAGCAGTTCCCTTATCTTTTCCGAAGCCTAAGAGACTTTCCCTGTTTTCACTTCCCGCATTGGAGGTCATTATGATAACTGCATTTTCAAAGCTTACGGTTCTGCCCTGAGCATCATTTGTTTTTCCTTCATCAAGAATCTGAAGAAGGATGTTCATGACATCGGGATGTGCTTTTTCAATTTCGTCGAAAAGAACAACAGAATAAGGCTTTCTTCTTACTTTTTCGGTAAGCTGACCTGCTTCGTCATATCCTACATAGCCGGGAGGAGAACCGATAAGACGGGAAACGGAGTGTTTCTCCATAAATTCGGACATATCAAGACGGATAAGCGTTTCGGGAGTGTCAAACAATTCGTTTGCAAGCTGTTTTACCAGCTCTGTTTTACCGACACCTGTAGGACCTACAAAAATGAAGGATGCAGGTCTTTTAACGGGACTGAGTCTTACACGGCTTCTTCTTATGGCAGCGGCAACAGCCTCTACTGCTTCATCCTGACCGATAATTCTTGCCTTGAGATTATCTTCCATATTTGAAAGCTTCTTCATATCGGTATCGATTATCTTGTTTACGGGAATTCCTGTTGAAAGACTGATAACCTTTGCAAGGTCGTCCTCAGTAACAAAATTGTCCTCTGCTTTTATTCTGAGGTCCTCAATCTGGCCTTCAAGCTGCATAATTTCCGCACGGATTTTTGCAAGAGCTTCATAATCGGGATTTTCGGTTTCAGCCATAAGCTCGCTTTCCTCTGCTCTTATTTCAGCAAGGCGGAGTTCACCCTCTTCAAGTGCACTTATTGCCTTATTTCTGAGATTTGCACAGGTACATGCTTCATCAAGAAGGTCAATAGCTTTATCGGGCAGGAAACGGTCATTTATATATCTTTCGGAAAGAGTAACAGCTTTATAAAGAAGATTATCAGATATTCTTACTCTGTGGAAATTTTCGTAATATTCTTTAATACCCTTGAGCATCTCATAAGCATTTTCAATGGAGGGTTCTTCGACTTTTACCGGTTGGAAACGTCTTTCGAGTGCTGCATCCTTTTCAATATGCTTTCTGTATTCATTGAATGTCGTAGCACCGATAACCTGTATCTCGCCTCTTGAAAGAGCGGGTTTAAGAATATTTGCGGCATTCATTGAGCCTTCTGCATCACCTGTTCCGACAAGATTGTGCACCTCGTCTATAAACAAAATGATATTTCCCTGAGCTTTTACCTCGTCAACAAGCCCCTTTATTCTGCTTTCAAACTGTCCTCTGAACTGTGTTCCGGCAACAAGTGCAGTAAGGTCGAGAAGATGAATCTCTTTTCTTAAAAGCTTTGCAGGCACTCTGCCTTCAGCTATTGCAAGAGCAAGTCCTTCAGCAATGGCAGTTTTACCGACACCCGGTTCACCAATAAGACAAGGATTGTTCTTTGTTCGCCTGCAAAGAATCTGGGTAATTCTTGCAATTTCATCGCTTCTGCCGATTATACGATCAATTTTACCTTCTCTTGCTTTTTTTGTAAGGTCGGTACAATAAAGTTCAAGGAATTTTCTCTGAGCCTTTTTCTTATTATCTCTTTTATTCTTTTTATGTTTTTCCTTACCGTCTTCATCAACAAGCTCGGCAGGAAGATCGACATCATCATCTTTTTTGGACATGGAATTATCACCGAAAAGCCCCTGCAAAAACGGAAGGGTGGATGCACCGCCGTTTTCAAATGCTCCGTCTTCTTCAAGAGCACTGAACTGCTCGTTTATAGCATCAATATCTTCTTCGGTTATACCCATTTTTGACATCATATCTTTTATGGGACCTATATTCATATCCATGGCACATTTGATGCAAAGCCCCTCCTGCGTGGTCTTATCTCCTTCAATTTTGGAGATAAAAAGCACAGCAGGACGCTTATTGCATCTTGAGCATAATTTCATATTCATAGTATTTTCCTTTCGTGGAAGAGTTTATTTTTTCCCTGCTTCTTCTTTTGCCTTTTTCTTGCCTTCATCGCTGAAACGCTCTTTTACCTGCTTATGAACAGCGGGCATATAACTTGCAAAAGCCATAAAAGTAGTAATAACCGAAATAACAACCAGAACCATCATTACTGCATCAGGGAGAGTGAAAAGCTGAAGTATTGCACCTTCCTCTGCTCTGAGAGCACCGACTTCGGGACCGAATGCCATAATAATAACCATTACGACATAGAAAACCGTAGTTGCAATTTTTCCGTAAATTTCTGCTGCACCGGGACGGATACCTACGGCAATCATTATTGCACCGCCGATAAGCATTACAAGTTCTTTTACGATAAAGAGAAGGAACACCCATGAAAACATTTTAAGCGTTGTGTTTTCTGCTTTAAGAAATGTAAAGAAATATACAACTGCAATAGTAGCCTGTGTGAGTTTATCTGCGATGGGATCAAGCATTTTACCGAGCTCACTGACCTGATTGAACTTACGGGCTATTTTACCGTCAACAAGGTCACTGAGTCCCGAAAGAGCGAGAATCACCAACGCCCATAACAGTTCGCCTTTGTAAAAAAGAACACCGAAAACGGGGATGAGCAGTATTCTGATAAACGAAATAACATTGGGGATAGTCCAGATATTTTCAAAAAGATAAGCAGTTTTTTTAGCCATTTTTATTACCACCTTTATTTTAAGATATCAGCCAGCAGATTACAAAAATATGAGCCGATAACCAATTCCGAAAAATTTGCATTATTTATAAGAGGAGAAAGTATATTAAGAAGAGCACACACAGCACCTGCAGGAATGATTCCCTTTATCACGCCGAATGCGGCACCGAAAAACATATTTGCTCCTCTGATAACTTTATGTTTTTCTTTTGTGAGAGAATGATTTACCAAAGACAGAATAATTTTAAGAATAAAAGAAAACAAAACAAACATAATAACAAGCACAACGACCGAAATAACATTACACAGAATAGATGAAATGTAAGTACTTTCAATCATCTCAGCCGTAAGATTACTGTCAGTAACAACCGATGACAGATCGGGATAAAGTCCGAACTGCTTCGCAGTCGCCGTAAAAAAATCCGGCAAAGATGCCATAGCATTTTCAACGACTGCATAAAGCTCTGTCTCGACACTGCCCGAGGGCATTATCTCATACAATTCTGAAATTATTCTTTCTTTTATAAAATCGTTATAAATATATTCTGTCACGGGCAGGGACAGTACTTTTGCCGCAATACCCGAAATAATATACGCAATTATATTGAACAGAGACAGAAGAAATCCTTTTTTTGCACTGAATACGGCAACAGCTACTACAAAAAGCAACAGTAAAAGATCAATTATGTTCATAAAACACCCTTTCCGTATTATCCGTAAGATACAGCAGATGTTGATGCTTCCGTTGCTTCTTCAGTTCCGGAAGATTCTGTTGTATCATATTCATTTACTGCGGGAATTTCGGTCTTATTTTCTGTTGCTGCTGTTTCTTCTTCACTCTTTTTCTGAGTAAGGTCAGTATCCGCATCAGCATCGAAACTGTAAATTCCGCTTACTGTGCGTACATACAGTGTTCTTCCCGAAAAAGCCGCATCAATACACTTTTCACCCAGCAAAATACTTCCTATGGGAGTATTTGTATCAGAGTATATCTTTACTTCATTACTGAAAAGCACCGCGGTAAATCTTTCGGAGGAAGCTAAACTTATAACTTCGGTATCTGTATTGACTCTGAAAAGCTCTGCATATTTTTTATTGAATATGACAACATCAGTATCCTTTTCATTTCCGTGATTTGCCACTGCAAAAGCTTTTATATCTGAAGTTTCAAAAGAAGAATGCTTTATTTCTGCTGGAGAATATTCACATACCGTTTCATATTGTCCGTCATTATTTATAACAAAAATTCCGTTATCCGTCAAGGCGGCAACAGTTTTATTATTCACAAAATCCAGCCCGAAAACCGTTGAGTCGGTAAATTTAACACTATATACAGGTTCACTGCCTCTAAAATTGAAAAATATTACCTTTGAATAATATTCACCGTTTTCAACACCAAGCATGGAAAGAGCGACATTTTTACCGTTATCGGAAAGAGCAACACCGGCACAGTATTCGGAAGCACTTCCCCACTCAAACTGTTTTTTACCCTGATAGGAATATACATAGAGATGGGATTGAAAACCGCCTTCGTCATTCAGCACATAGGCATAGTTGTTCTTTTTTCCGAGAGCCGCCGTGGTTATGGCACCCGATACGGTATACGTATTATATATATCTGAGTTTCTCTCAATTCTGAATGCTGTTCCGCCTCTGTCATATAACAAAACCGTTGATTTATTTACTTTCATAACAGGCTGCGAATACAGATGGGAATTTGAAGACAAGAGCCTTCCGCCCGAATCAAGATAATCCACAGAAGTATCAGTAAGAAGCACCGTTCCCGAAGAATATGATTCCATATTTTTTATACTGTCCGGAAGTGAATCATAAATAAGCTCTCCGGAGGCTCGTTCCGAAGCAATGTCAGCTATGGAAATACCTGACAGTTCTGAAACTACTGCACTGAGTGCCATAAGAAGGATGAGCACCAATACGCAAACACCTATGGTTTTTGTGGAGACGGGCTTTTTGTCTGCAGTTTTTCTGATTTTTTTATTCTCTTCACGGCTTATTACAATATCATCATTGTTTTTTGCCACATTTCTCACATCCTTAATAATTCACCTTATTGAGATACAGCCCTTCTGGGGCTTCGGTCTTACCTGCTTTAAGTCTGTCTTTTGCTTCAATTATTGCAGGAATGGTACCTTTTTCTATTTTTCCTTCCGAAATATTTATCAGAGTTCCGACCATTATCCGTACCATATTATAAAGAAAGCCGTCACCCTCAACACGGAATATTACAATATCACCTTCCCGTTCAACAGATGCGTTATAAACAGTTCTTACTGTTGTTTTTGAGGTTGCACCTGCGGCACAGAAGGAGGTAAAATCGTGAGTTCCGATATAGTCCTTTGCCTGAGCATTGAGCATTTTTTCATCAAGAGGATATCTGTAAAAATATGCTCTGTTCACATAAAAAGGGTCTCTTACGGGAGCATTATATATTTTATATATATACTCCTTTGAACGGCAGTCAAATCTTGCATTGAAATCATCATCTGCCGTTTCACTTGAAATTACGGCAATGTCATCGGGTAAGAAATGATTCATTCCCGAAATGACACTTTTATGCGACATTTCTTTTTTTACACGGAAATTACACTTGAAGCAGTTAGCATGAACTCCCGTATCAGTTCTGCTGCAGCCTGTGACGGAAACATTTTCACCGAAAAGCTGCCTTACGGCGTGTTCCACGCATTGTTGAACCGTTATTGCATTGTCCTGTCTTTGCCACCCGTGGTAACGGCTGCCGTCATATTTAAGAGTCAGAAGATAATTCATCAGACCACTCTTTCAAAAATAAATAATGGATATACATCAAAATAACTTGTATATATAACTGCTGCGACAAGAAGGGTGACAACAACAAAAACAAGATAATCCCTTACCGAGAATTTCATTTTTTTCATTCTCGTTCTTTTATTATTTCCCGTATAACATCTGCATTCCATAGCAAAAGCAAGTTCATAAGCCCTTCTGAAGGAATTTACTATAAGGGGGATAAATACGGGGACAAGTGCTTTAACTCTCTGGGTAAATGAGCCTGTTTCAAGGTCAGCACCTCTTGCCTTCTGAGCACTCATTATGATATTTATCTCCTCAATTAAAGTGGGGATAAATCTCAGTGCTATCGTCATCATCATTGCAAGAGAATTTACATTTATCTTAAAAAGCTTAAGGGGTGAAAGAAGTCTTTCTATTGCATCGGTAAGCATTGTAGGCGACGTAGTGTAAGTAAGAAGTGAACTGAAAAGTATCAATGCAATTATTCTGAAAATAATAAAGACTGCACTGAAAACACCGCCTTCGGTTACAGCAAAATCATACTGTTCAAAGGGCTTCCAGAGGATATCACCTTTATCATTATAAAGAAGCTGAAGTATACCTGTAAAAACCACAAGCACAACTATCATACGAAGACCTTTGAGAATGACTCTGAAAGATATTCTTGAAACAAGAATTGCCGCTATTGCAGTGGTAAAAAGAAGTCCCAGTGAAAAGAAATTTCTTGAAAGAAACAGAGCTATGATAAATATGAAGGTCAGAAGTATTTTTGCTCTCGGGTCAAGTTTATGTATAAGAGAATTTCCGGGAAAAAACTGACCGATGGTTATATCTTTTATCATTTCACCGCCTCCTTATAATATCTTACAAGTTCATTTGCGGCTTCTTCGGTATTGAATATATTTCCAGCTAAATCAAGTCCAGCCGCACGCAGACGGCTTATTATGAATGTAGAAACGGGAACATTGAGTCCCATGCCGATAAGCTTATCGGCATCCGAAAAAACTTCGCTTACTTCACCGTACATGGCAAGTCTTCCTTTATTCATAACAAGTATTTTATCGGCAAGTCTTGCTATGTCATCCATGGAATGCGAAACTATCATAACCGTTGCACCCGTGCTTTTACGGTAGTTTTCTATCATGCGGAAGATTTCTTTTCTGCCTTCGGGGTCAAGTCCTGCCGTAGGCTCATCGAGTATGAGTATTTCGGGTAACATTGCCATAACACCTGCAATGGCACATTTTCTTTTCTGCCCGCCCGAAAGGTCAAAGGGAGATTTTCCGAGAAGAGAACGGTCAAGACCGACAAATTCACAGGCCTTTAATACCCGTTCTTTTATTTCCTCCTGAGAAAGTCCCATGTTTTTAGGTCCGAAAGCAATATCCTTTTCACAGGTCTCTTCAAAAAGCTGATATTCGGGATACTGAAAACAAAGTCCCACTTTACCTCTCGCCGCCTTAATGGAAGCTTTATCGGCATTTATATCTTTACCTTCCAGAAGCACCTGACCGCTTTCAGGCTTAAGAAGTGAATTGAGCATCTGTATAAGGGTACTTTTGCCCGATCCTGTATGACCTATTATTCCTATAAGCTCTCCTTTTTCAACAGTGAAGCTGACATTATCAAGAGCCATTATTTCAAACGGTGTTCCGTGGGAATACCCGTATGATACATTTTTAACTTCTAAAATAACCATTGACAGCCTCCGAATTTCAAGCTGAATGTTTTACTGCTTTAAGATATGCTTTAATAAAATTCTCTTCCGTAAGAATATCACCGTCAAGAGGAATTCCGTTTTCACGAAGTAGGGAGGCAAGTTTTACCGTATCAGGCACATCAAGACCTGCATTTTCGAGCATATCCTGACGGGAGAATATCTCGGCGGGAGTCCCCTCGGCAAAAATTCTGCCTTCATTAATTACAATGACTTTATCAGCATTTACTGCCTCTTCCATAAAATGCGTAATAAAAACAATGGAAACGCCGAATTCCTTGTTGAGTTTGCGGACAGTATTCATAACCTCTTTTCTGCCCTGAGGGTCAAGCATTGCTGTTGATTCATCAAAGAAAATACACTGTGGCTGCATGGCTATCATACCGGCAATGGCAACTCTTTGCTTTTGACCGCCCGACAGTCTGTGAGTCTCATGAAGTCTGTATTCATACATTCCGACAGATTTCAGAGCTTCATCAACTCTTTTTCTGATGATATCGGGGTCAATACCGAGGTTTTCGGGACCGAAAGCCACATCCTCTTCAACTATGGAAGCTACTATCTGATTGTCGGGATTCTGAAAGACCACTCCGACCTTTTCACGGATAAGAAACTCATTTTTTTCATCTGAAGTATCCATTGAATCGACAAATACCTTTCCCGAAGAAGGGGTAAAAATCGCATTTGAAAGCTTGGCAACAGTGGATTTTCCTGAGCCGTTATGTCCGAGAATTACAATGAATTCGCCTTTTTTTACATTAAAGCTGATATCGGATACGGCATATACTGCATCAGCACTTTCCTCATCATAGGTATAAGAAACATTACTGAACTCAATCAAAACTTTTTCATTCATAGTTTATTCTCTTTCCCATATAGCGGTAGCTCCGCAAGGAAGCACAAGACCGCTTTGTGTAACGGGAAGACCGATTTCATCGGCACTTACCTTTCCCCCGAGTTTTTCCGGTACGACCGAACCTAAAATATAACTCATTACCGAAGGGGAAAGCCCCGTTGTATACGAATTTATCATGTAAAGAAGTGCATCATCACTGAGAAGCTCTGAGCATAAGGAACAAAGTGAATAAACCTCATTTTCAAGCTTCCACACTTCTCCGCCGGGACCTCTGCCGTAAGAGGGAGGGTCCATTATTATTATGTCATATTTATTACCCCGACGAAGTTCACGCTCTGCGAATTTTTTGCAGTCATCCACAAGCCATCTGACACTTCTGTCTGAGACCCCCGATATTACGGAATTTTCCTTTGCCCATGAAACCATGCCTTTGGATGCATCAACATGAGCAACCGAAGCACCTGCAGCAAGGGCACTGACTGTAGCTCCTCCCGTATAAGCGAACATATTAAGTACTTTTACGGGACGACCCGCTTTTTTTATAATATCGGCGGTTTTTTCCCAGTTGACAGCCTGCTCGGGGAAAATTCCCGTATGCTTGAAGCCCATTGTTTTGATATTGAATTTAAGTTCATTAAAAGAAACGGTCCAAGAATCGGGAAGCTTTTTATAAACCTCCCATCTTCCTCCACCCGTATTTGAACGGTGATATCTTGCATCTGCATTGAACCAAAGTTTATTTGTTTTCGGAGTCGACCAAATAACCTGAGGGTCGGGTCTTATAAGAATATATTTTCCCCAACGCTCAAGTCTTTCACCGTCCGTGCAATCTATAAGTTCGTAATCTTTCCAGTTTTCAGCCGCTCTCATCAAATCAGCCTTTCTCTAATAACCTGTGCGATAAGCTCTGACAGCCGTTCTATTTTTGAGGAATCTTTTCCTTCAAGCATAATTCTTACAAGAGGTTCAGTCCCCGAAGCACGGACAAGTACTCTGCCTTCTGAAGAAAGCTCCTGTTCTGCCTGTTTTATCGCAATTTTAATTTCTTCATCTTCACTGAGTCTCAGTTTGCCGAGAGACGATACTCTGACATTCTTAAGCACCTGTGGATATATTTCTATTTCATCTGCAAGTTCTTTAATAGTCCGACCAGCAGTTTTTATAACATTAAGAAGCATAACAGCGGTAAGCTGTCCGTCACCCGTTGCTGCATACTCAGAAAAAATTATATGACCCGACTGTTCACCGCCGATGTTATAACCTTTTTCAAGCATTTTTTCAAGAACATAGCGGTCACCCACTTTTGTAAGTTCATACTTTATGCCGTTTTTCTCAAAAAAACGGATAAGCCCCATATTACTCATAACAGTCACAACTGCAGTATCTGAACTGAGTTTTTTCCGTTTTTTCATGTCCTTGGCACAGACCGCAATTATCTTATCTCCGTCAACAAGTGTGCCGTCAGAATCAACACACAGAAGTCTGTCTGCATCCCCGTCAAAGGAAAAGCCTATATCAAAACCGTTTTTTCTTACAAACTCCTGAATATTTTCAATATGAGTTGAACCGCAGGCATCGTTAACGTTTATACCGTCCGGAGCCGAATTTATAACAGTACATTCTGCCCCGAGTCTTCCGAACAGCTCTTTTGCAGTTACACTCGCGGAACCGTTTGCACAGTCAACGGCAATTTTCATGCCGTAAAAACGTGATACCGCTGTTTTTTCAATGTGGCGGATATAATCATCAACTGCATTCCCGCCATAATTAACTGTGCCTATTTCACTGCCTGTTTTTATAACAGGTGTTGTCATTCCGTCAAGGATGATGGCTTCTACTTTATCTTCCGTTTCATCAGGAAGTTTATAGCCGTCAGAAAGAAATATTTTTATTCCGTTATATTCAAAGGTGTTGTGAGAAGCCGATATCATAACACCTGCGTCATAACCGTATTTTTTTACCAGAAATGCGACTGCGGGAGTCGGAACGACACCAAGAAGTAAAACATCACAGCCTGCTGAGCAAAAACCTGCTGAGAGAGCACAGGAGAGCATATCTGCCGATATCCTTGTATCCGTTCCTATAAGGATCCTGAGTTTTTTGTTTCCCGTATTTTCTCTGAGCACCGTAGCTACGGCTCTGCCCATTTTTGTTGCAAGTTCACAGCTTATTTCAGTGTTTGCAATACCTCTTACTCCGTCTGTTCCGAACAATCTTCCCACTTAAGATGTCTCCTTTATGAGTTTTTTTCAGGTACAGGCAATCCGAGGTGGATATATGCGGCGTTTGTAACAACTCTGCCTCTCGGCGTTCTTGCAACAAAGCCTGCCTGCATCAGATAAGGTTCATAGACATCTTCAATAGTAACGGCTTCTTCACCTATGGCTGCTGAAAGAGTTTCAAGTCCCACGGGACCGCCGTTATAGTTATTTATCATAGTGGTAAGAATAAGTCTGTCAATATTGTCAAGTCCCAGCTCGTCGATTTCCATTTTACTGAGAGCTGTTCTTGCATCATTAAGAGTAATGTTTCCCGAACCCAGCACCTCAGCAAAATCTCTTACACGCTTGAGATATCTGTTTGCAATTCTCGGAGTTCCTCTTGAACGGGAAGCAATTTCAATGGCAGCTTCTTCATCAATTTCAATTCCGAGTATTCTTGCACTTCTCGTTACAATAAGAGCAAGCTGTTCGGGAGTATAAAGTTCAAGTCGGAGAACCACACCGAAACGGTCTCTCAAAGGTGCACTGAGACTTCCTGCCCTGGTTGTTGCCGCAACAAGAGTAAACTTCTGAAGATCAAGCCTTATGCTTCTTGCAGACGGCCCCTTGCCTATGATAATGTCAATGGCATTATCTTCCATAGCAGGATAGAGAACTTCTTCCACACTTCTTGAAAGTCTATGTATCTCATCGATAAATAATATGTCACCTTCATTAAGATTAGTAAGAAGTGCAGCAAGATCTCCGGGTTTTTCTATTGCGGGACCGGATGTAATTCTTATCTGTGAGCCCATGGTATTTGCGATAATACCCGCAAGAGTAGTTTTTCCCAGTCCCGGAGGACCGTACAGAAGAACATGGTCAAGGGCTTCATTTCTTTTGAGAGCCGCTTCCATATATATACTTAGATTATCTTTTACTTTTTCCTGTCCGATATACTCACCGAGTGTTTTCGGACGAAGATTTATTTCATAATCACTTTCCTCAGAACCAAATTCCGGAGAAGCAAGTCTGTAGGAATCATCATCATAAGAACTAATTGCCATAATCTGTTATCTCCTTGCAAGATTTCTGAGTGCCTGTTTTATTATTTCTTCAACACCAAGCGAACTATCCAGCGAAGAAACGGCATTTGCGGCTTCCGAATGAGTATAACCGAGTGCCATAAGTGCATTTACAGCCTCGTCACTGTTTGTGCCTTTAAGAACAGAAGCAGCAGAAGATATATTTCCTGCACTTACTTTATCAGGTACAAGCTTGGAAATCTTGTCCTTAAGTTCAATTATTATACGCTGAGCTATCTTCGGTCCGACGCCTTGTGCACGGGTTATGCTTTTGATATCGCCTGCAGTAATACTGAGAGCGAGCATTTCAGGTGTAAGAACAGAAAGAATGGCAACTGCGGCTTTGGGACCGACACCTGAAACACTTATAAGCATTCTGAAATATGAAAGCTCTTCCCTGTCGGCAAAACCGAAAAGCTCAGCTCCGTCTTCCCTTACGGCAAGATGTGTGTATACAGTTGCAGTATCTCCGATATTGCCCAGTTTCATAAGAGTATTTACAGATGTGGTAACATCAAATGCAATACCTGCACATTCAACGGCAACTGCATTGATATCGGAATATACTATTTTTCCTGTAAGACTGTAAAACATAAATTTCTCCTGTTATATACAAAGATAATGTGACCCGCTGCAATGGGCATGGCAGATTGCCATAGCGAGTGCATCGGCAGTGTCATCGGGTTTGGGAACGGCACTTAAGTTAAGCAGCTGTTTTGTCATCTCCTGCACCTGCTTTTTTTCCGCCCTGCCGTAGCCTACCACACTTTGTTTTACCTGAAGAGGTGTATATTCAAAGCATTCGGCACCGTTCATTTTCGCGGCAAGAAGAATCACACCTCTTGCCTGAGCGACATCCACGGCTGTTTTTTTATTCGTATTAAAAAACAGTTTTTCAACAGCCATGGCATCGGGTTTATATTTATTGAACAGATAGGTAATATCCTCATAAATGCACTTAAGTCTGTCAGGGAAATCCATACCTGCAGGTGTAGTTATCGCACCGAAATCAAGAACAGTAAATCTGTTTTTTTCATACCTTATGACACCGAAGCCGACTATTGCATAACCGGGGTCAATTCCGAGAATAACCATCTGTTCACCACTTTACCTTATAATTCATAATATTATATCACAGATAAAAAAAAAGGGCAACTGTTTATTGCCCTTAATTATTAATTTTATTAAAAAAGAACGGGGATGCAGATAAGCATCCCCTGAAGTTCTGAACTTACTCCGTTATGTCTGCTGAATTTCCTTCTCCTGTTGTATCCTCGGGAAGAGTCACATTAAAACCGAGATATGAAGTGAATACTTCAAAAAGTTTTGTAAGCATATTGACAAAATAGGAAAGCATGGGAAGAATGGGTTGCAGCATATCCATGATGCCGTCTAATGAAATTCCGTCCATATAAAATCTTTCAGCCGCAGGCTTACTTTCTCCTTTCTTCAAGATATATTTCTACATAGCAATTATATCACATATCACAGAATAATGCAATGTTTCTTTTGCACATTAAAAAAGGTTTTTAATAAGCAACATGACCATAATATATTAAATTTATGTTAAACTTCTGCTGTCTCACTTACAACAGCAGGCTCTTCATTTCCGGAGGGTTCACTACCTGTATCACCTGCGTTTTCGGAGGGAGCAGGTTCAGGAGCTTCGGAAGCCTCAGGAGTTTCAGAAGTCTCCGGAGCTTCTGTAGCTTCAGTATTCTCCGTCGGATCTGTCTCTTCGGCAGCTGCAGTTGTGTCTTCATTAGCGGCAGTGGTATCTTCGGAAGCTGCTGTAGTTTCCTCGGGAGCTGCCGTGGTTTCGGGAGCTGCAGTAGTGTTTTCTGAAGGTCTCGCTGTGGTTCTTTCCTCTGAGGTAGCTCTTTCAGCTGTAGTTCTCTCTTCATCAGTTGCTTCTTCTGAGGTTTCTTCCTCAGTAGTCTCTTCCTCTGTGGTTTCTTCGTCGGTAGTCTCTTCGGAAGTAATCTCTTCTGACAGTGTGGTGGTCTCGTCAACATCAGTTGTGGTCTCTTCACGGTTGCCGAAGCCTCTTACTGCAAAAACGATGACAAAGAGAATAAGGGACAAAGCGACTATGGCACCGAGAGCAATAAGCAGTTTTCCTCTTGTTCCGGATGCTTTGGACTTTTTATCTTCTTCAATGTCGGACTCATCCTCCTGAGAAATTTCATCAACAGTCTCAATTTCTGCATCTTCTGCGTTATTTTCAAGAGATTCCGTATAATTATCGCCGTCTTTTTCAAAGGGTACCGTAACTACGGGAACATCAATATTTTCTTCATCAGCTGCTGTAAAAATATCATCTTCACTGACTTCTTTAACAGACTCTTTATCTTCAACATCAACAGAATCTGCTGTATTTACTGCTTTTTCTTCCGTTTTTTCTTCCGGAAAAACAGGAGTAAAGCCTGATGCATCACCCTTGGAATCAACATCAATATCAACAATATTTACGGCAATTACACTTATTGCATCGCTTCCTGCCTTTGACAGGGCTACTTTTGAAATAAGGTTTGCAATTCTCTTTACAGAGCCATCGGAAACCTTACATATATCATTGATATCCTTATCGGAAAGAGCCGCTGAAACACCGGGGCTTACCATGATGAAGATATCGCCTGCTGCCACATCGGGGAAAGTACAGGACTTTACCTCGTCAGATAAACTGTTATCTGAAGCGACAGCAGTGCAACCTGAGTCTGTAAGGCTGTAAAGTTTCATTACACCGTTTAAGGCAACTGCAACAGTTCTGCCCGAAGCATATAAACAAAGGGCACTGAGTTTAGCATCGGCATGAGAAGTCTGTCTGAGAGCATCTGTGCACATGCTGAAATAATCCTGCAGTACCTTTTCGGGAGGCAGCGTTCTGAAGTTTTCTGACTGTTCATTAAAAGCAGTTACAGCCGCATCGGCGAAACCTTCAATTTCTGAAGATGTCAGTGCAAAATAAACATCTCCGCTGAGCACACCTGAACCCTTATAGCCGTTTTTAATAACTTCGCGGTCAAATATCTTACCGTTAAGGTTAATACTGTCATTATTAAAAACAGCTGAAGGTCTTTTTTGCGTAACTATAGCGGCTTCAACTTTCATCGGCATAACATTTTCCTCCTATAATTTCGTTTTTATTAAAAATCTCATAAAGCGTTTTTCTTACATCGCCTGCAAGATACAGTGAACCGCAGACAACGAGAGCATCGAAATCAGAGATTTCTGCAAAAGCAACTCTTATACCGTCAGAAGGAGCCTCACAGGAAACAGCTTTCACAAAAAAACTTTCCGCAATGGCGGCAAGTTCATCCGGAGCCATACTTCTCGGATTTGAGGGTCTTACAGTAATAACTTTTGAAAAGAGCGGTATAAGATTTGAAAGGACAGTACGGCAATCTTTATCTGCCATCATTCCCATAACGGCAAGAATTTTTTTACCGTGAAGATATTTTTTTATAACGTCGGCAAGTGCTTTTGTGGAACCGTCATTGTGCGAACCGTCAAGAATAACGAGAGGTAAACGGGAAATTATCTCTGTTCTTGCAGGTATTCTTGCCTTGGAAATTCCATTGCAAAAAGCATCCGATGAAATTCTGAAGCCTTCGTCTCTGAGAACTTCCACCGCTGACAGCACAAGTGCCATGTTATTGAGCTGATGAGAGCCTGTCCATGGAACAAGGAATGTACCGTCTTTACAAACAACCTCTGTTCCCGTGATATTTTCCGAGACAGCTGTAAACACACGGGAAGCATCGGCAAGAATAAGCTGAGCATTTTTTCTTTCTGCACACTCTTTTATTGTTATGTGTACCTGTGGAGGCTGTTCACAACCTGTTACAACGGGACAGCCATTTTTGATTATGCCGCATTTTTCATAAGCAATTTTCTCAAGCGTACTTCCCAGCACATTTACATGGTCAAGAGAAACTGAGGTTATTATGCTGCAAAGCGGAGAAGGTATGATATTTGTTGCATCAAACCGTCCGCCGAGTCCTGTTTCAAGAACGACTATATCACAGTTTTT
This sequence comes from Oscillospiraceae bacterium, assembly GCA_015065425.1. Lineage (GTDB taxonomy): Bacteria > Bacillota > Clostridia > Oscillospirales > Acutalibacteraceae > RUG806. The sequence goes on along the minus strand of SVQH01000013.1, from coordinate 35,115 downwards.
TTCGGCATAATATGTAAAAGCGGCAGAAGTGACGGCTTCAAACTCGGTTATCTTTATACCCTCTTCGGAGAGTTCATTGATTACAGCACTGACCTTTTCAGTCACTTCTGCAAGCTCCGCGGGAGATATCATGTTCATATCAAGCTGAATTCTCTCTCGGAAATCAATTACATAAGGGGAGGTATAAAGTCCTGTTTTATACCCTGCCTCGGTCAACACTGAGGCAAGTGCCGTGCAGGTACTTCCCTTTCCGTTTGTACCTGCAACATGGACAAATTTAAGTTTTTTATGGGGTGAGCCGAGCCTTTCACAAAGAATATTTATTCTTTCAAGTCCCGGCATTATCCCGAATTTTTCAAGAGAGTGGTAATATTCCACGGCTTCAGAAGAAGTCATAATCAACCTCCGTCAACCGAGTTTTGCGATACTTGCTTTAAGCAATTCTGCTTTTTCACTGAGTTTTGCCTGATTTACCTTCTGCTCTTCAATAACATTTGCAGGAGCTTTTGCAAGGAAGCCCTGATTACTCAGCTTTCCGTTAATCTGGCTGAGCTTCTTTTCAACCTCTTCAAGCTCTTTATTAAGACGCTTTCTCTCAGCTTCAAAATCAACAAGCTCTGCCATGGGAAGGTAAATGGTAGCTATATCCGTAACAACACTTACGCTGCCGTCAAGCTCAAATACATTTTCATCATCGGAAACGGCAACACCCGAAGCGGATGCCAGTCTCTGGAAATACTTTGCACCGTCCGAGAAAAGGTCCTGCTCTTTAGTAACTATGTCAAGTCTTGCTTTCTTTGAAGGGGGAACATTCATTTCTGCACGACGGTTTCTCACAGCTCTTACTGCCGTCATAATATGTTCCATATTCTCTTCATCTTTGGAGAACACATAGTTTTCGTCATATACGGGCCAGGGAGATACCATGATGGATTCGCCGTCATGCGGAAGAGTCTGCCAGATTTCTTCCGTAATAAAAGGCATAAAGGGATGAAGAAGCTTAAGAGTGTTGCTCATAACATATACGAGAACTGCTCTTGCTGTCTTTTTAAGCTCAATATCTTCGGAAGACAGACGAATCTTACAGATTTCAATATACCAGTCACAAAGAACATCCCAGATAAAGTCATAAAGCTTCTGAACGGCAATACCGAGTTCAAATTTATCGAGATTATCGGTAACTTCCTTAACAACCGTGTTGAACTTAGTAAGAATCCACTTATCTTCAAGTGCAAGTTTTTCAGGGATATGGGGGGCTTCTTCATCTTCACCGAGATTCATAAGCACAAATCTTGCGGCATTCCAGAGTTTGTTTGCAAAGTTTCTTGATGCTTCAACCTTTTCATCAGAGAAACGCATATCGTTTCCGGGTGAGTTACCCGTAGCAAGAGTAAATCTCAGAGCATCTGCACCGTATTTATCAATAATTTCAAGGGGATCAATACCGTTACCGAGGGACTTTGACATTTTTCTGCCCTGAGCATCACGCACAAGTCCGTGAATGAGAACGGTATCAAAGGGAGCTTTACCCATCTGTTCACAGGAAGAGAATATCATTCTTGCAACCCAGAAGAAAATTATATCATAACCTGTTACAAGGGTATTTGTGGGGAAATAATGCTGAAGCTCGGCTGTATTCTCGGGCCAGCCGAGAGTTGAGAAGGGCCAGAGAGCTGAGGAGAACCATGTATCAAGAGTATCGGGATCCTGAGAAAGATTTGTACTGCCGCACTTTGAACACTTTGAAGGCTCTTCCTTTGCTACTATTATCTCACCGCAGTCAGCACAGTACCAGGCGGGAATTCTATGTCCCCACCAGAGCTGTCTGGAAATACACCAGTCTTTGATGTTTTCCATCCAGTGATAATAAATTTTATCAAATCTTTCGGGAACAAACTTTGTTTCGCCGCTCCTTACTGCTTCTATTGCAGGCTTTGCAAGGGGCTCCATCTTAACAAACCACTGCTTTGAGACCTTAGGTTCAATGGTGGAATGACATCTGTAGCAGGTGCCGACATTGTGAGAATAATTTTCTGTTTTTATAAGTGCACCTTCAGCTTCGAGGTCGGCAACAATAGCTTTTCTTGCTTCGATTCTGTCCATTCCGCTGTACTTACCGTAACCTTCAGCAATATGAGCATCATCTGTAAATGTATCAATAACGGGAAGATTATGACGAAGACCAACTTCAAAGTCATTGGGGTCATGTGCAGGTGTGATTTTTACACAGCCTGTTCCGAAATCCATCTCAACATATTCGTCTGCAACGATGGGAATCTCTCTGTGAAGTATGGGTAGAATGAGAGTTTTTCCTACAAGATGCTTATATCTTTCATCATCGGGATGAACCGCAACTGCCGTATCTCCGAGCATGGTTTCCGGACGGGTCGTTGCAAGTTCAAGATAACCTGTGCCGTCTTTAAGAGGATAACGAAGATGCCAGAAATGTCCTGACTGTTCTTCATATTCAACCTCTGCATCGGAAATTGAAGTAAGGCAAACGGGACACCAGTTAACTATTCTTTCACCACGGTAAATAAGTCCTTTTTCATAAAGACGTACAAAAACTTCTTTAACCGCCTTGTTACAGCCTTCATCAAGAGTGAATCTCTCTCTGTCCCAGTCGCAGGAAGAACCAAGCTTTTTAAGCTGGTCAACAATTCTGCCGCCGTACTGCTTTTTCCATTCCCAGGCTCTTTCAAGGAAACCTTCTCTGCCGAGGTCCTCTTTTGTAATACCCTCTTTTCTCATGGCTTCAACTATCTTGGCTTCTGTAGCGATAGATGCGTGGTCCGTACCGGGAAGCCATAAGGTATCAAAGCCTGCCATTCTCTTGTAACGGATAAGGATATCCTGAAGAGTATTGTCAAGTGCATGTCCCATGTGAAGCTGACCTGTGATATTGGGCGGGGGAATAACTATTGTGTATGTAGGCTTGTCCGCTTCGCACTTTGCGTGGAAATATTTTCCGTCAAGCCATGACTTATAAATTCTGTCCTCTACATTTTTAGGATCGTAGAGCTTTTCAAGTTCTTTTCTCATATCATAACCTCTTTTTTTGGAGATAAAAAATTAACCGATATATTATAACATTATTTTGCAGTAATGTAAATAATTTTACACCAACAAAAAATCTTTTAATGCAGAATATCTTTTATTCTGTCTGTTGTTTTCACTCATCTGATATACCTTTTCTTTGACACCTACCACCACGAGAATTTTTTTTGCTCTCGTAACACCCGTGTAAAGCAGATTTCTGTAAGAAAGCTGCGGAGGGACATCAAGAAGAGGAATTATAACAACGGGATATTCACTGCCCTGACTTTTGTGAACGGTAATTGCATAGGCAAGTTCGAGTTCAGACAGATTATCTGAGGGATAGCTTGCAACTCTGTCATCAAATTCTATTTTCATGACACCTGCCGCATAATTTATTTTTTTCAGAATTCCTATGTCGCCGTTAAATATCCCCTCACCTTGCTCTGCACCTTTTTCCCAGGGGATATCATAATTATTTTTTATCTGCATTACCTTGTCGCCCTCACGGAAAATCCTTCCGCCGGAGGTACGCAGTTCGTTTTTATTTCTTGCGGGAGGATTGAGCACAGCCTGAAGTCTTCTGTTGAGATTGACAGTACCGAGATCTCCTTTTCTTGACGGACACAGTATCTGTATGTCATCAAGGGGTGACACACCGTAAGCATCGGGAAGCCTTTTGCTTATAAGCTGAAGCACCGTGTCGGAAGCAAAGAATACATCCTCTCTGTTCATAAAAAAGAAATCTGAATCGGAAACACCGAGTTCAGGCAATTCACCCGACATTATCCGGTGAGCATTCATAACTATGAGACTTTTCTGAGCCTGACGGAAAATTTCACTCAAGCACACAACAGGAAGTATTCCCGAATCTACAAGGTCATTGAGCACATTTCCAGGTCCCACAGACGGGAGCTGGTCGGAGTCTCCCACAAGAATTATCCTGCAGCCCATAGGCAGTGCATCCAGAAGGCTGGAAAAAAGCTCCGTATCCACCATGGACATTTCATCTATAATAAGTGCACCGCAGGTAAGAGGGTCTTCGGCATTCCTTCTGAATACGGGTTTGTCATTATTGTCCCATTCAACCTCAAGAAGTCTGTGTATGGTCTTTGCTTCTCTGCCTGTAACCTCACTCATTCTCTTTGCGGCTCTGCCTGTAGGTGCACACAGAAGAACATCCACTCTTTTTCTTTCAAAAATATCGATTATTCCTTTAAGTGTAGTGGTTTTACCTGTACCGGGACCGCCCGTCAAAATGAGCAGTCCTTTTGTCGCGGCTGTGATTATGGCTTCTTTTTGCTTCTGTGCAAAAAGTATTCCGTTTTGGTTTTCTATTCTTTCAATATCCTCTTCAACAGCTATTATCTGCGATGGGGGAAAACGGAGAATGCTTTTCATTCTGTCTGCAATAGCATTTTCAGCTATATATAAATCGGGAAGAAACAGAAACTCTTCACCTTTGATATCCGATGAAATTATCCGTCTTTCCCTTACGAGCATATCAACAGTGGCTTCACACTCTTCATTGTCAATTCCGAGAAGTGCTTTTGCAGGTGGAGCTATTTTTCTTCGTGGGATGCAGGTATGACCGTTTGAAAGATTATGTCTGATTATATGCACCACACCTGCCGCATTTCTGTAAGATGCATCGGGGCTGAGTTTCATATCAGATACAAGCTTTTCTGCACGTTCAAAACCGAAACCGTTCACATTACCGCAGAGAATATAGGGGTTTTCCCTGATTATTTTTACGGCATTAACACCGAAATATTTATAAATTGATGTACATTCAGAAGGTGTGATACCGTAATTTTCGAGCTCCGCCACGATTTTTCTCATAGCATACTGACGGTTGAATTCATTGGATATATCAAGTGCCTTCTGTTTCGATATTCCGTTTATAACGGCAAGTTTTTCGGGATCGCTTTCAAGCACCTCAAAGCTCTTTTCTCCGAAACGTTCGATTATTTTCATTGCCGTTTTAGGACCTATCCCTTTTACGGCTCCTGATGAAAGATATCTGTAAAGCTTTGCTGTAGTATCAGGCAAAGAGCGGGAACATGAAGATATTTTGAACTGTCTTCCGAAAACCTCATGCGAACCCCATGCTCCGCTGAGCCGAAGCTCCTCGCCCGGAGCCACTTCGGCAAGAGTACCGACAGCGGTAACTATCTCGCCTTCCATATTTAGTTCAATTACAGTGAAATAATTAACGGTATTCTGAAAAACAACATTTTCAACTATGCCCGTTATCGTTTCCTCAAAAATATTATCGTTCATGACAGATGTATCATTCGCCGCCTTCTTCGTTTTCTTCGCTTGCAGACTTGAATATATAACCGTTGCGATCAAGATACTTCATATCCTTAAGAAGAATACCGATGCCGCTGACGGCACATTCATCGGGAGAATCGGCAACGACAGTATGTATCCCGGTGCTTTGTTCAATAAGCTTATCAAGTCCAAAAAGTGAAGCGGAGCCTCCTGTAAGAATTATTCCCGTATCGGTAATATCACCGCTGAGTTCAGGCGGTGTCACTTCAAGTACTCTTATGACACAGGAAAGAATCTCATCTATTCCGGGTTTCAGCACCTCATAAACCTCGGAAGAAGTAATTTCAAATTCCGTCGGAAGCCCCGAATCAAGACTCTTTCCGCAGGCAATAACAGCAACCTCGTCTTTTCTTTTTATCGCACAACCGACAGCAATTTTTATGTCTTCCGCAGTAGGAGTACCTATCTCTGTCTTCCATTTTTTAGCAGCGTATTCGATTATCGCCTTGGTAAGATCATTTCCGCCTATTCTCAGAGATTCGGAAACTGCGATATTTCCCATAGTGACAACACAGCAATCTGTAACTCCCGCACCCACATCGCAGACCATTACACCTTTAGGTTCAGTCAGACTGACTCCCGCTCCTATCGCAGATGCAAGAGGCTCATCCACAAAACATGCCTTTCCCGCACCTGAAGCCATTACAACATCAAACACTGTTTTTTTCTGAAGCGGTGTTACGGTAGTGGGAACACACATAAGAATATTGGGCTTAAAAAGCTTTCCGAAGCAAACCTTATTTATACAGTTTCTGAGCATTATACAAGCCTGTTCCCTGTCTGTTACGATACCGTCTTTTATGGGATATACCGCCCTCATTGAATCGGGAAGTTTATCGCACATTTTTTTTGCGGCAGTTCCTATAGCAAGAGGTTTTTCCGAAAATCTGTCAATTATCATTACAGAGGGTTCGCGTACAACGATACCTCTTCCGTCAACAAACACCGAATAGCTGGACGAACCGAAGTCAATTCCTATTCTGAGTCCCAGCAAAGCGAACACCTCCCTTTATAATTACATTTTATAATATCACATAAAACCTTTTTTGTCCATATAAAAAACCGTAAGAATATGGTTAAAACATCATTATTTATACGCGTATCATAGTATTTTTGCACATAGGACAACTGACAGATTTGTGCTATTCACACATTTTTTGAAAAATATTGTCAATTAGGTTCACATTGCATACCTGATGTGATAATATTGAAATATCAAGGAGGATGATGTTATGAATTTTACACACAAAAAATACAGTTTCCCTTCAAACACGGGACTTGCAGATATTTTTGTTCAGAGCATTGCACCCGAAGAAAAAAAAGATACGAAGGGAATAATTTCCATAGTTCACGGAATGGCTGAACATTCCGACCGTTATATTGACATTGCAAAATATCTTGCCGCAGAAGGTTATGCCGTTTTCATGCACGACCATGCAGGTCACGGAAAATCTGTTGACAGTGATGAAGACCTCGGTTATTTCGGCAAAAAAGACGGAAATGAGAAAATTGTTGATGATGTTCTCGGTGTTATTGAAACGGCAAAAGAAGAATATCCCTCTCTTCCCGTCGTAATATGGGGACATTCCATGGGCTCTTTTGTCACAAGAAGATTTATTGCAAAATATCCTGAAGCAACCTCTGCTGCTGTTATATGCGGTACAAGCGGTGCCAATCCTGCTGCAGGTGCAGGTATACTTGTTGCAAAAATCATAGGTTCTGTAGCCGGTTACCGTCACCGTTCAAATCTTCTTGACTCCATGGCATTCGGAAGCTACAACAAAAAATTCAACGGTAATACCGGCTTTGAATGGCTGTCCGTCAACCGGGAAAACATTGCTGCTTATGTAAAAGATGACAAGTGCGGATATAAGTTTACTGCAGGAGGCTTCAAAGATTTGTTTTCTCTTCTTCAGAGTGTTTCGGGCAAAGAGTGGTATGAAGCCGTTCCCTCTCATTATCCCATATATCTGATTGCAGGCGAAATGGATCCTGTCGGCAATTACGGCAAGGGAGTCACTGAGGTATATGACAAACTGAAGGACAGCGGTCACAGCGATGTTTCAATTAAACTGTACAGGGGTCTTCGTCATGAAATACATAACGAAGATTGCAGGGAAAAAGTACTTGACGATATTCTCTGCTTTGCAGAACGCTTTACAAGCTGACTCTCAAAAATCAGATTAATAAATAACTAAACACCAAGTGCTCAGGTTTACAAAAATAAACTTAAGCATTTGGTGTTTTTCGGTCTTCACAAAAGTTGCGGAATTATGATTTTCCTGACAATTAAATTTATATGTTATTTAAGATACCACATGGAAATCCAGCCTGTATATCCGCCGTAGGATACCTTGCCCCAGTATTCAAGCTCTTTTGCGGAGGCATCTGAATCGTGATACACTTCCGTAACGGTAATTTCCGTACCTGCGGGAATGGAAGCAATCTGAGTTGCTTCAACACTGTGATTATCACGCATATTGACTTTTCCGGGATCGGGATCAACATCAACTGTATATGTACCTGTTGTCTGAGGTCTGCCGGAGCTTGTTGAAGAAGCGGTGGTCTGCTCGGGTTCCTCGGGAACAGCAGTAGTCTGTTCGGGTATTTCGGGAGTTTCCGTTGTCTGTTCGGGTATTTCGGGTGCTTCCGTTGTCTCTTCGGGTATTTCGGGAGGAGTAACAATACTCTGAGAATATGCCTTTGTGAGATATGTCATGGAAACCCAGCCGTTCCATCCGAGATATACTGTCTTCCCCCAGTACTGCTCTTCATTCTGGCTTGTAACAACATGCTTAACTTCTGAAACATTGAGAAGAGTACCGTGGGGAACTTCAATAAGTGCTTCTGCTTCCATACTTGCATCGTTACGGAGATTGAGGTTTCCGTTTCCGGGAACGGTAACAGTGTATGAACCTGCAGTAAATTCTGCACCTGCTGCAGTTGTGGATTCATCAGCAGCGGTAGTGGTCTCACCGGGAGGAGTGGTAGTTTCATCATCTTTTCCTGAATTTGCACCGAAAAGAAGGCAGACAAGAACAACTACAACAACAGCGGCAACAACAACTGCACCGATGATTATTTTCATGAGTTTTTCAGGATTTCTCCCGTTTTCTTCCTGTTCCTCATCATATTCTTCTTCAAGTTCTTCTTCATCAACGATATAATCGTTATCGTAATTATTAATATCGCTCATTTTGATTCTCCTTTATTGAAAAATTCAAATTATTATATCACATAAAAACCATATATGCAAGTACAAATCATACAACCTCATAATAGGCTATCTTATTACCGTCAAAGCTGTCGGCATCAAAGTCTTTTCCGAGAATCTTTACGCTTTTCACAAGCTTTTTCGTTCTTACAAATTCATTCTTGCCGGGACAGAAGGGATATATGCCGATAGAAGAGAAAACATACCACAAAGCCATTGAACCGTTATCCTCATCACCGGGGAATCCGTCGTTTTCATAAGAAAATGCTTCTTTGCACATTTTTTCTACCCAATATGATGTTTTTTCAACATCACCGAGCTCGGAATAAATATAAGGAATATGGAAGCTCGGCTGGTTGGAAATTGCACACTGTCCGAAATCAGCAGCCGCCATTTCGGTCATTTCATGTATCTCACAGCCGTAACCGCCGTTTTCATAAGCAGGAGGAGTTGCAAAAAGTTCATCAATTTTTTTGAGAAGTCTGTCTTTTCCGCCGTAAAGCTCTGAAAGTCCCTCCATATCGTGCGGAACAGCAAAAGAATTCTGCCAGGCTGAGCCTTCGGTGTAATCAAGTCCCCATGAAATAGGGTTAAAACCGGGACGGAATGTACCGTCTTCAAATTTTGCCCTCATAAAGCCTGTTTCGGCATCAAAGAGATTTTTATAATTCTTTGCTCTTACATAATATTCTTCGGCAATGTCATTTTTTCCGAGCAGCTCTGCTATTTTTGCAATACACCAGTCACCGTAAGCAGCATCAAGAGTGAGATTTACACTTTCTCTGTGTGCTTCTATGGGAACAAAGCCCAATTTCACATAGCTTTCGGCACCGCTTCTGCCGTAATCGTCATCTGCGGAATTGATATTTGCGTGTTTGAGCATTCCTTCAAGAGCCTGTTCCATGGTTTTCTTGTCCATGAGTCCTTTTACGGCTGCATCACACAGAAGTGCATCTATAAGAGTACTGGGCATACAGCCTCTTTCACCGATGGAGGGCCATCTCGGAAGCCATCCGCATTCAAGATAATCATTGACAAAGGCACGGCACATCTCTTTGTATTCATCTTTTGCAACAAGAGCATAGAAAGGATAGCAGGTTCTGTATGTATCCCAGAAGCCGTTATCGGTATATCTTACACCGGGAAGAATTTTTCCTGAAGACGGAGCATAGTGAACAACTTCTCCGTTTTCATTTATTTCATAGCACTTATGCGGATAAAGAAAAGCACGGTACATACAGGAGTAAAAGGTCTTCATCTGTTTTTCATCGTAAGCTTCAATCTCAACACGGGAGAGATATTCTTCCCATATCTCTTCTGCGTCTTTTCTTATATCATCAAAAGTCTTTCCTTGCGTATCCTGTTTCAGATTGAGTTTTGCCTGTTCAAAGCTGATATATGACGTGGCAACAAAAGCATCGACGGCATCACCGAGAACTCTGAGATGAATACCCGTCATTTTACCTGAAACATTGTTTGAAACACTTTTGCTGTCGTCTGTTCCCGCAATATTCTTATCAGAAGATATCTGTCCCTCTGCAAATTTTACTACAGTATACATTCTGAAATTAACTGCTTTGTCATCGCCGCAGTTTGTTGCAACGGCATACAGCATATTTTCTTCGGGGAAATATTCATAACTGCAGAAATCGCTGAACGGGAGAACGGAAAACCAGTTGTCTTCACAATCGTCAAACTTCACTCTTATTGCAGAACCTCTTTCGGTAGGCGTAACCTCAAAAATACTTCTGCTTTTAAGAAAATTCAGTTTCATGTAAGAGGGCGTCATAACAGCTTCATGAGGACGATAACCCGACCAACGGTTTGCACCGAAAATCGCCCTTCTTTTCTGAGGCATAAAAACGAGTGTGCCGTAATCGGCAATCCATGGACTTGGCTGGTGAGTAATTCTTACACCTTCAAGACTTCTTGAATCGGGATGAAAAAACCAGCTGCTTTCGCTTGATGTCTGTGCAGCCATGGCACACATGGCAAAGGGTCTTTGAATGAGAGGAAGAGTGTTTCCGTTTGAAAAACGGTGTACTGAAGCACTTCCCTGCTTTATATTTACATATTCAGAATAACTCATAATATTTTCCTTCCTTGAAAAATAGCCCGGAAAAACAAATTCTCCGGGCTGAAAAACAATGCTATATTAACCCTCGCTTCTGATTTTGATATCAAAGCCGTGTTCCTCAAGGAAAGGCTTGATTCGCTGAGCGTGGTTGAGAAGTGTACTTATGGACATATCATGGTTGAGGGCATCAATAAGAAGTGAGATATACTTTGAAAGGTCTACCTCACAAAACCATTCTCTCTGTAAAAGCTCGGGAGTACGGTAAATAAGGTTAGTGGTAAACACACGGCTTATATAACCTTTTTCATAAGCCTCATCAAAAGAATCAAGTCCGTTGCAGAAAAGACCGAATGCACAGCAGACATAAATGTTTCTTGCACCCATATTTTTAAGTCTCTTGGCAACATCTATCATGGAATCGCCTGAAGAAATCATGTCGTCAACAACGATAACATCCTTACCTTCAACATTTGAACCCAAAAATTCATGAGCGATTATGGGGTTTCTTCCCTTTACAACTCTTGAATAATCACGGCGTTTATAGAACATACCGAGATCTATACCGAGAACGGAGGAATAGTAAACGCCTCTGTTTACACCGCCTTCGTCAGGAGAGATTATCATAAGATTTTCTTTATCAATCTTAAGATCGCTGATATTATTTACGAGAGCCTTTATCATCTGATATGTAGTATAAACATTTTCAAAGCCGTCAAGAGGAATGGCATTCATAACTCTGGGGTCATGGGCATCAAATGTTATAATATTATCAATATGGTAATAATCAAAAAGCTCCTGAAGCATAATTGCACAGTCAAGAGATTCCCTTGCGGCTCTCTTATGCTGTCTGCCTTCATAAAGCATGGGCATAATGACAGTAATTCTTTTTGCTTTACCCGTCATTGCGGCAATGGCTCTTTTAAGATTTGCATAATGCTCATCGGGAGTATAAGGAACATTCTGTCCGTATACTTCATGTGTTATTCCGTAATTGAAGCAGTCACAGAGTATAAATACATCGTAACCTCTTACGGATTCCTTAAGCATACATTTACCTTCACCTGTTCCGAATCTGGGAAAAACGGCTTTGAGAATATAAGAATCTCTTTCATAACCGTTGAAGGCAAGTGTGCTCTTGTGCTCACTTTCTCTTTCATCTCTCCACTGCACGAGATACGAATCAATCTTGCGTGCAAGCTCCTCACAACCGGGAAGAGCAACTATTCCGAGAGAACCGGAAGGTATGGTTGTAAATTCGTCAGTATAAACCGGCATGATATTCTTTCTCCTTTTTATTACGACTTTATACGACACACGGGAATCGACCGATGCCATATTAATATTTTAACAAATTTTATAATTTTTTCAAGTACCAAATACCCTTAAATAAAACAAAATAATATTTTAATTTTTTCTTTTCATCATAAATTTGCTGTTACCCGTCAGGCAAAGTGATAAACAACATAAAAAACAGCAAGAAGAAGCCCCATTATAACAGGCTGATGAGCTATATATATCCAGAGACTGTATTTTCCCGTTTTTTCAAGAAAGCGTATTCTGAAACTAAGTATCTTAAGAACCGTTTCGCTTTTTGAAAGAATTTTCCATAGGAAAAATCCGAAGAAGAACATAAATATCCACGGAAAAACGGGATAATAATCGGAAGATGTAAAATAATAGGGCGGAAAGCCTAAAAATGCAGTAAAATAATTGGAATAAAGTGACTCCGGCAAAGCTGCAAGATTGAACCCGTAATACCCGAGACTACCTGTATACACATTGAAGGTAAGAAGAAACATGATAAAAGACAGCACAGCAAAGGGGACGGGCGGCAGCTTATCGAAAAATTTTTTCAGAGGAAGCATTATAAATGCCGCCGCTGACATAAAGGTAAGAATTCCGAAAACAATGGGGGTCGAGGGCATTACAAAAAAGGTAACTCCGCTTACTACAAGAGAAGAAGCGGTCAGAATAAGTGCTCTTTTCAGAGGTCTTTTCCCGAAATGGATACATATTCCCGAAAGACATATAAAGCACGAAGCTCCGAAATCTCTGATAACATTAACAACTGCAATAAGCCCTTCACTTGCATCAAATCCGAAAAAAAACACAATATCAAAAAGGGCATGATATAATATCATGCCCAGAATACACAAGCCTCTGATTGAATCAAGAAAATAATATCTTTTGTTTTCTTCAGTCTTCGCAAGTGTTTCCATCAACAACACCTTTTACAAATTTGAGAATATCTGCATAAACCTTATCCCTGTCATCCTCATTAAGTATTTCATGTCTGTCTGCAGGATAAAGAATTACTTCCGGCTCTATTCCCTCTTTTACGAGAGCATCAGAAACGGAAAGAACTCCTCTGCCGAACATTCCTATAGGGTCTTTTGCACCGGATACCAGCATCACCGGAAGCTCTTTCGGGAGCCTTGATGCCCATGCGGGATCACTTGCTTTTATTGCAAGCATAATAAGCTCTTTTGAAAGAGATGTTGTAAGGGGGAACCCTGTCATGGGGTCATTGCGGTAGTTTTCAAGATTTTCCGCACTTCTTGATATCCACGCAAGATTGTCTCCGTCTTTGAGAATTTTACTTGTAAACTTCTCAAAAAGAGAGGTTACGGAAGCAGGAGCTTCGGAGGTTTCCGAAAGCTTGTTCATAAGATAGTCAACTGGGTCTTCAAGAAGAAGCACTGCGGGAGGAAGCTGACCCGTTCCGCAGTATACAGCACCAGAGAGTCTGTCTCCGAAGGCGGCTGAATATATTCTTGCAAGAAATGAGCCCATTGAATGTCCGAAAATTATATAAGGAAGTTCAGGATAACGTTTTGACATGATATTATGAAGAGTGTTCATGTCTCTTACCATGTTTACATGATCTCCTTCATACACATAGCCGAGATCCCCCTCCTGAACACTTTTTCCGTGTCCGAGATGGTCATTACCGCATACAACAAAACCGTTGGAAGCGAGAAAACGGGCAAATTCGTCATAACGTCCGATGTGTTCGCATACACCGTGGGCTATCTGTATAACGCCTATGGGAGAAGCCGTATCATCCTGCCAGATAAGAGTTCTTATACTGTTGACAAGATTGGAAGACGAGAAATATGCTTCCTTTCTGATTATTGCCATATTACACCTCCGAAAATCATTTCCAGAGATATACTCTGGTTTCATAAGGTCTGAGAGTAAAGCCGTTATCTATAGTGCCGCAGGTTCTGTAGTTGTGTATCATAAGCTCAGCCTCGGAAAGGTCGAATCCTTCGGGAGCCTTGAAAGAAACAGCCTTATCCTCAAAAGAGCAGACAACAAGCATCTTCTGAGAATCAAGATGACGGGAATATGTATAAAGAGATTTGCTGTTCTTATAATGCTCTTTATATGAACCGTAGATGACTATGTCATTTTCTTTTCTGAACTTAATGAGTTTTCTGTAGAAATTCAGAATGGAATCGGGGTCATTCTCAGCCTCTTCAACATTTATCTGCTTATAGTTGGAATTGATATGGAACCATGCTTCGTCAGCAGTTGTAAAGCCTGCATTCTTTTGGGCACTCCACTGTACGGGAGTTCTTGCATTGTCACGGGAAGCATAGTTTGCAAGTTCCATTGCCTTCTTTTCACCGAGAAGAGACTTTGCAATACCGTAATTATTTATTGTGGAAACATCGGTATAATCCTCAATGTTATTGAGAGGAAGGTTGAGCATACCGATTTCCTGTCCCTGATAAATGAAGGGAGTACCGCACTGACACATATACATTACGGCAAGCATTTTTGCACTTTCTTTTCTGTATTCCGTTGAACCGTAGCGGTTAATGATTCTCGGCTGGTCATGGTTTTCAATGTAAAGAGCATTCCATGCTTTGCCGTAGAGATTATCCTGCCATCTTGTATAAACCTTCTTAAGCTTCTTGAGATTGAACTTTGTCTTGAACCAGCTGTAGAACAGGCAGTCTGCAGCCATGTGTTCAAAATGGAACATCATATTGAGCTGCTGGTCGGGTCCTTCCGTGATGTGCTTAAGAGCATTCTTATATGTCATCATGGGTGCTTCACCGACTGTCATGCAGTCATATTTTGAAAGCACTTCATTTTTGAATTCCATAAGATATTCATCAAGATGAGGTCCGTGCATATAGTTTTCAATACCTGTTGCAACGGGAATCCAGTAGGGACTTGAGGGAAGGCCTTCACGCTTAGAAATGAAGGTAATAACATCTTCTCTGAAGCCGTCAACACCCATATCAAGCCAGTAACGCATAATATCCTTTACCTCTTCACGCACCTTGGGGTTATCCATGTTGAGGTCAGGCTGTTCCACAGCAAAAAGATGCAGATAATACTTGTCAAGGTCTTCGTTGTATTCCCATGCTCTGCCGGCAAAAGTGGACATCCAGTTATTAGGATAACGCTTACCCTTTTTGCCCTTGCCCTTACGCCAGTAGTAATAATCGTGATAGGGGTTGTCTTCACCCTTTTTACTTTCAAGGAACCATTCGTGCTGATCGGAGGTATGATTTACAACAAGGTCCATAATGACACGCATACCTCTTTCATGAGCACCGTCAAGAACAGCCTTAAAATCCTCAAGAGTTCCGTATTCGGGCTGAATATTGCGGTAATCGGCTATATCATAACCGTAGTCCTTCTGAGGAGACTTATAAAGAGGTGAGAACCATATTGCATCAACACCGAGACTCTTAATATAGTCAAGCTTTGAAAGTACACCCTTGAGGTCACCTATACCGTCACCGTTTCCGTCACAGAATGAACGGGGCCATACCTGATAGACGGTCATTTCTTTGTACCATGATCTTTTGATTTCTGCCATTTCATTTTCCTCCGTATCAAATTAATGCTTTTCCGAGTTCGCCTATATTTTCAAAAGCAACCGTTGCTTTTATATCCGATTTTTCATACATGGCGGGAGTAGTGACTCCCGTATAAACAAGAACAGCTTTGAGTCCGTTTTTTACACCTATTGCAATGTCTGTCTCAAGTCTGTCTCCGACAAATGCAATTTCTTCCCTTTTACAGCCTATCTTATTTGTAACATAATCTACAGTAAATGCATAAGGTTTTCCCATTATAAGCTCGGGAGTTCTTCCCGTAGACCGTTCAAAAAGGGCTATCATTGAACCTGTATCCGGCATAAAACCGTCTTTAAGAGGACAGTTATTATCGGGATGTGTTGCAATATATTCAGCACCTGCAGCCAGAAAGTTTGCCGCTTTGTTTATCTTTTCATAAGTAAGTGTGGTATCAAAGCCGAGCACTACGATGTCGGGTTCGGTTTCCGTCAGGGGGACACCCGCTTTTATAAAATCTCCCGTAAGATTTTCGTTACCGAGAAGATAAACCTTTTTACCGGGACGGTTTCTCAGAAGAAAATCTATGGTAACATGAGATGATATTATCACATTACCCTCTTTTGCATCATAGCCGTATTTTCTGAGTTTTCCGAGACATTCTTCTTCATTGTGAGAAGAATTATTCGTAAAAAAGAAAAATCTTTTACCGCTTTTCTCAACACAATCAGCAAATTCCTTTGCTCCGGGGAGAAGAGCATCACCGAGATAAAATGTTCCGTCCATATCGACAATGAAACATTTTATGTCGGATAACACATCAATGCAACCCATAATTTCACCTTTATTTCCATAATTACTTTAATGATAAATTAATTTGATTTAAAATGCAATACTTAAATTTATTTTCGTACAATAATAATTTAAAAATTACCCTTGATTTTCTCCGTTCTTTGTGTTAGTATAACTAAGATTAAACGCAAGGAACAAGAGAGTAGGTCTTTTTCCGACGGTTACAGAGAGAAGTCGTCACGGCTGCAAACGACTTTACCGCAGAAAGGCTGAAGTTCACTTGGGAGCGGTGCACTGAAATCCGTTTTACGGAGTGTAGGAGGCAACGGTTATTCCCCGTTACAGGAACTATGAGTGTTTACCCCTTACGGGTAAAAATCAGGGTGGTACCGCGAAGCACGTCCTTCGTCCCTATATAGGGGACGGAGGCTATTATTTTTTTGAAAGGAAGTAAAACATGAAAGCACAGCTTGAAGCTATTAAAAATCAGGCTCTTGCCGCTCTCTCGGATGTAAACGACCTGACAGCACTTGATGCTCTCAGAGTTAAATATCTCGGCAAGAAGGGTGAGCTTACCGCCATACTTAAGCAGATGGGTAAACTCACACCGGAAGAAAGACCCGTTATCGGTCAGTTAGCCAATGAAGTGAGAGCTGCCATTGAAGCAGTTATTGAAGAAACCGAAACAAACTTAAAAAATGAAGCAAAGAAGCAGCAGCTTCTCAATGAAACTCTTGATGTTACCATGCCCGGCACAAGAAATACCGTCGGTCACAGACATCCTCTGTCCATAGTTCTTGATGAAGTTAAAGAAATATTCATCGGAATGGGCTTTAAAATTGCAACAGGTCCTGAAATTGAATGGGATTATTATAACTTTGAGGCACTCAACATTCCCGAAGGACATCCCGCAAGAGACACTCAGGATACCTTCTATATTACCGAAAAAATGCTTCTGAGAACTCAGACATCCCCCTGTCAGATAAGATATATGGAAAACAACAAGCCTCCCATCAGAATGATAGCTCCCGGCAGAGTTTTCCGTTCCGACCCCGTTGATGCAACACATTCCCCCGTGTTCCACCAGATAGAAGGTCTTGTTGTTGATAAAAACATCACAATGGCTGACCTTAAGGGTAATCTCCTTACTCTTGCAAAAAAGCTTTACGGAGAGAATACGGCAATAAGACTGCGTCCCCATCACTTCCCCTTCACAGAGCCCTCCTGTGAAATAGACGTTTCCTGTTTCCGTTGCGGCGGCAAGGGCTGTCCCATGTGCAAGGGTGAAGGCTGGATTGAAATTCTCGGTGCAGGTATGGTTCATCCCAAGGTTCTTGAAAGAGGCGGCATTGACCCTGAAGAATACAGCGGTTTTGCTTTCGGTCTCGGTGTTGAAAGACTTGCAATGTTCCGTTTCTCAGTTGACGATATGCGTCTTTATTTTGAAAATGACGTAAGATTCTTGGAGCAGTTTTAAGGAGGTGTCGGAAAATGGATTTATCAAGAAAATGGTTACTCGATTATGTTGATGTTTCTGACATCAGCGATAAAGAATTTGCAGATGCAATGACCCTTTCAGGTTCAAAGGTAGAGTGTTACGAAAAAGAAGGTCACGGACTTTCAAACATAGTTGTAGGTAAAATACTTACTCTCGAAAAGCATCCTGACTCTGACCACATGTGGATATGCATGGTTGATACAGGGGAAGAAGAACCCACACAGATAGTCACAGGTGCACAGAATCTTTCTGTAGGTGATTATGTTCCCGCAGCACTTGACAACTCCGTTGTTGCAGGTGACAAGAAGATAAAGAAAGGTAAGCTCAGAGGTGTGCTCAGCTGCGGCATGCTTTGCTCGGTCGCAGAACTCGGTCTTACCCTTCATGATTTCCCTTATGCCATTGAAGACGGAATTTTCATTCTCGGTGATGACTGTCAGAAAATTCCCGGTATGGATATAAAAGAAGCCATCGGTCTCAATGACACTGTTACTGAATTTGAAATAACCCCCAACCGTCCCGACTGCCTTTCCGTAACGGGTCTTGCAAGAGAAGCAGCCGTTACATTCGGGAGAAAGCTTACTCTTCCTTCAAACGAACATAAAACCTGCGGCGGCGATGTAAAAGACCACCTTCATTCCGTCACAATAGAAGCACCCGATAAATGCTACAGATATGCCGGTGCTGTTGTAAAAAATGTCAGAATAAAGACTTCTCCCTTATGGCTCAGAGAACGCCTTCGTGCATCAGGAGTAAGACCTATCAACAACATAGTTGACATTACAAATTTCGTTATGCTTGAATACGGTCAGCCTATGCATGCATTCGACCTCAGATATCTTGACGGCGGAAAAGTAATTGTAAGAAACGCAAAGGACGGCGAAAAAATAACAACACTTGATGATATTGAAAGAACTCTCACACCCGATATGCTTGTAATTGCAGACGAAAACAAGCCTGTTGCAGTTGCCGGTGTCATGGGTGGTGAATTCTCCGGCATTATGGATGATACAAACACAATAGTTTTTGAATCAGCCTGCTTTAACGGTCCCTCCGTAAGAATCACTGCAAAGAAGCTCGGCATGAGAACCGAAGCATCTGCAAGATTTGAAAAAGGTCTTGACTCAGACGGCTGTCTTACCTCACTTGAAAGAGCTTTACAGCTTGTTGAAATGCTTGATGCAGGTGATATAGTTGACGGTGTCATTGATGTATATCCTAATCCCAGACAGCAGACCGTTCTTGATTTCTGCCCCGATTGGATAAACGAATTCATCGGTATTGACGTATGTGCAGAAGAACAGCAGAAGATTCTTGAAGCTCTTGAATTTCGTGTGGAAGACGGCAAGGTATATGTCCCCTCCTTCAGACTTGATGTTGAGCATAAGGCTGACCTTTCCGAAGAAATCGCAAGATTCTACGGTTTCGACAAGATTGCAACCCATTTCCTTACAGGCGAAGCAGACGGCGGCTTCAGTGAAGAACAGAAATTTGAAAATCTTATGGTCAATACCGTTCTTTCGCTCGGTTTTACTGAGATATGCACATATTCATTCATGAGCCCCAAGGCTTATGACAAAATATGTCTTGCCCCCGACTCACCCCTCAGAAACAGTGTTGTTATCACCAATCCGCTCGGCGAAGATACAAGTATAATGAGAACAACATCACTGGCTTCAATGATGGAAATCATTTCAAGAAACTACAACAACAGAAATCTCAGTGCATCTCTTTTTGAAAATGCTACCGTTTATACTCCCAACGGGGATGATACACTCCCGACAGAAACTGTTATGCTCACCCTCGGCATGTACGGCGGCTGCGATTACTTCACCCTTAAGGGCAAGGTTGAAAAAATACTTGAGACAGCAGGTGTTCATGAATATGAGGTAGAGCCCGTCCGTGATGACCCCTCATATCATCCCGGAAGAACCGCAGAAATTCTCATTGACGGAAAGCGTCTCGCCGTTCTCGGTGAAATACATCCCGATGTGCTTGAGAATTATTCTGTGGGAACAAAAGTTTATGTTGCACAGATAAATCTTGATATGCTCTTTGGCATAAAGAACACTCTGAGACTTTATAAACAGCTTCCCAAATATCCTGCCCTCACAAGAGACCTTGCATTCGTATGCGACAAGGATTTACCCGTACTGAAGCTTGAAAAACTCATGAAAAATGCTGCAGGCAAGAACCTTGAACACATTGAGCTTTTCGATGTATATCAGGGCAGTAACATTGCGGCAGATAAGAAGAGTGTTGCGTTCAGCCTTCGTCTTCGTGCAGCCGACAGAACACTTACGGATGAAGAAGCAGATTCTGCGGTAAAGAAAGTCATAAAGGCACTCGCAGAAGTAAATGCAGTTCTCAGAAGCTGATTTCTTAAAAATCACGGCGGAAATCTGTGTTTTTCAGGTTTCCGCCTGAATATTTTTGAAAAATATGACAAAATATTTTGTTTTTCCCCTTGTAATTTAAAAAATTGTTGTATATAATGAGATAATAGATGTGGTATTATATTTACATGGAGGTGTTCTTATGAGCGGCAACACAAAACCCATTACCATAGGAAGACAGAATGAAGGCGATCTCAGAATGACCATTCAGGCTATTTATGATGCACTGAATGAGAAAGGTTATGACCCTATAAGCCAGATAGTCGGCTATCTCCTTACAGAAGATCCCACATACATTACTACACATAATAATGCCCGTAATCTTATAAGGCGTATAGACCGCTTTGAGCTTTTGCAGATAATGCTCAGAGATTTTATCGGTGCGGACAATTCCTGATACCGGCATAAGAAAGGAAAACAAAATGGCAAACAAAGAATTTCTCACATACAAAGGTTATCCTCTTGTAAGAAGCGGAAAGACTATATACTACGGCAACAGTTATGACCCGTTTATTATAATGATTCAGGTTGCAACTACCCGTCAGTGCGGTGATACGGAAATAGCAGACAAGGTTCTCGTTCAGCTTCTTAACACAGACCCCGATGTGCGTCCGAGGGAGAGAATCGTTAAAAAGAGTGAAAAAAAGGGACTTTATGCAGCCATGGACATTGCTGCAGCATGGCTTGAAAGAGCCAACAATCCCAAAGCATAAATATTTATAAAAGCAGGTGCTTAATCTCATTGATAAGCATCTGTTTTTTGTTTTTCTTTTCCTTGATTCAGCAAATCGGATTTTATTGCATATAAATCATGAATTTTATATTGATTATATTTTATTTAATTGACATAAAGGCTATATAATGTTAAAATATGACAGAATATGATTCATCGGCGGTGTTAAAATGAAGGATGTAGGCATCAATGTTTCCCATGATATTATATACGGCACCGAGAGGTATCTTGAATGCATTGCTTCAATAGGTTTCAACAGTATTTTCACCTGCGGCAATGACAGAGATTTCATCTCTTATGTCAACAAAAAATGTATCTCATTGGGTCTGAGATATGAGACACTGCATGCACCGTTCAATATGATAAACGGGCTGTGGTATGAAGACAGCGGAAAAGAAGTTACCGACATTCTCAAAAATTCGGTTGAACTTGCTGAAGATAACGGAATCGGTATTGTTATAACCCATCTCAGTTCGGGGGAAATCTGTCCTCCCGTGACAGATGCAGGACTTAAGTATTTTGATGAGCTTGTAAATTTTGCCGCAAAGAAAAATATTACTCTTGCCGTTGAAAATCAGAGAAAGCTCGGAAATATAGCAATGATTCTTGAGCTTTACGGAAAGGACAGCAATGTTGCCTTCTGCTGGGATGTCGGACATGAGAAATGCTTTGCACACGGAAGAGAATATATGCCCCTGTTCGGAGACAGGTGTATAACAACACACATACATGACAACAATATGCGTTATAATGTTGACGAACATCTCATTCCCTTTGACGGAAATATTGATTTCAGAAGAACGGCTGAACTGCTGAAGCAGTACAATTATGATAAAACACTTATGCTCGAAATAGACCTTCCAACAGAGATGTCAGACAAATATAACGGACTTTCCGTAGAACAATTTACACAAAAGGCATTTGCAGCTGTTAACAGGCTTCGTATAATTTCAGAATATTAAGAGAGGAAAACTAATATGATCGAACTTCGTAAAAAAGAAAGCTGTACTTATGATATGATAGCACTGGGAGAAGTAATGCTGAGACTTGACCCCGGCGATACAAGAATAAGAACCACACGCTCCTTCAGAGCATGGGAAGGCGGCGGAGAATATAATGTTGCAAGAGGTCTTCGCCGTTGCTTCGGATTCAAAACCGCTGTTGTTACGGCATTTGCTGACAATGATGTGGGAAGACTTATTGAAGATTTCATTCTTCAGGGCGGAGTTGACACATCTTTTATCAAGTGGGTTCCCTATGACGGAATCGGAAGAAGTGTAAGAAACGGTCTTAATTTCACGGAAAGAGGCTACGGTATCAGAGGTGCTTCAGGGGTTTCGGACAGAGGCAACACCGCAATTTCACAACTGAAGCCCGGAGATGTCGATTGGGAATACATTTTTGGTACACTCGGAGTCAGATGGCTTCATACGGGCGGTATTTTTGCAGCACTTTCCGAAAGCACGGCAGAGGTCGTTATTGAAGCTGTCAAAACCGCTAAAAAATACGGAACAATAGTTTCCTACGACCTTAATTACCGTCCTTCACTGTGGAAATCCATTGGCGGAAAGGAAAAGGCACAGGAAGTAAACAAGGCTATTGCCCCTTATGTTGATGTTATGATAGGTAATGAAGAAGATTTCACAGCATGCCTCGGCTTTGAAATAGAGGGCAATGACGAAAATCTTAAGGAGCTTAATATTGAAGGCTACAAAAAGATGCTCGGAGAAGTCACAAAGGTTTATCCCAACTTTAAGGTTATTGCAACCACACTCAGAACCGTACGTTCCGCTTCAATAAATGACTGGAGTGCCATGGTTTATGCAAACGGTGAAGTATATAAGGGCATGGAGCTTCCCGCACTTGAAATTTTTGACAGAGTCGGCGGAGGCGATTCTTTTGCATCGGGACTGATTTACGGACTTATGACTTATGATGATGCAAAAATTGCCGTAAACTACGGTATCGCACACGGAGCACTTGCAATGACAACCCCCGGCGATACATCAACTGCAGTTCTTAAAGAAGTTGAAAATATAGTAAAAGGCGGCAACGCCAGAGTAAACAGATAAGGAGTAAATGCGTATGAAAATGACCTTCCGCTGGTACGGACCAAATGACAGCATCTCCCTTGAAAAAATCAGACAGATACCCGGCATGACAGGTGTTGTAACTGCAGTTTACGACACTCCCGTAGGAAATGTCTGGAGCAGAGAAACAATAGCTTCACTAAAAAAACAGTGTGACGATGCGGGACTTGAAATGGAAGTTATCGAATCAGTTCCCGTTCATGAGGATATAAAGCTCGGCAGAGGAAACAGAGACGTTTATATAGAAAATTACTGTGAAAACATCAGAAGACTTTCCGAAGTCGGTGTTAAATGTATCTGCTACAACTTTATGCCCGTATTCGACTGGCTGAGAACAAATCTTAAGACAGAAGCAGATGACGGTTCAAATTCCCTTTCCTACAATCACGAAGAAATTATGAGCCTTGACCCCAAGAACCTTTCTCTTCCCGGCTGGGATGAAAGCTACACATCTGATGAACTCAATGCACTTCTTGAAAGCTACAAGGACATGTCCCACGAACAGCTTTTCGATAATCTCGTGTATTTCCTTAATAAGATAATCCCCGTATGTAACGAGGTAGGAATGAATATGGCTATTCATCCCGATGACCCGCCGTGGGATGTTTTCGGACTACCGAGAATTATTTCCTGCAAAGAAGACTACGAAAGACTTTTCAGTGCTGTTCCCGATGATACAAACGGTATCACTTTCTGCACAGGTTCTCTCGGTGCGGGAAGAAACAATGACCTCATAGAAATGGCTTATGAATATTCAAAAAGAAACAAAATTCATTTTGCACATATAAGAAATATTGCTTATTCAAACGAGCTTGATTTCAGAGAAACTGCACATCTCACCGAAGCGGGAAGCCTTGATATTTACGGTATAGTAAAGGCACTCGTTGAAGGCGGCTTTACGGAATATGTCCGTCCCGACCACGGCAGAAACATCTGGGGCGAATCAGGCAAACCCGGTTACGGTCTTTTTGACAGAGCTCTCGGTGCTTGTTACATAAACGGACTTTTTGAAGCTATAGAAAAAGGAGTAAAACAAAATGAAACTTCCCTTTAATGTCGATTTATCAGATAAAGTGGTTGCACTTACGGGTGCAGGCGGAGCAATCATAAGCCGGTTTGCAGAAGCAATGGCACTTTGCGGAGCAAAGGTTGCCCTTCTTGACATAAATTATGAAGCAGCAAAGGCTGTTGCAGATAAAATCGGTGAAAATGCACTTGCCATTGAAACAAATGCACTTAATAAAGATTCCATCAAAGCCGCAAAGGCTCTTATAAACGAGAAATTCGGAAAGGTTAATTTCCTTGTCAACGGAGCAGGCGGAAACAATCCCAAAGCAACAACCGACAATGAATATATGACACCCGATATAGGAGAAGATGTGAAAACATTCTTTGACCTTGATGAAGCAGGACTGAAATTTGTATTTGACCTTAATATCACTTCTGCATTCCTTGTAACTCAGGTATTTGCAGAGGATATGCTCGAAACAGGCGGCAACATTATCAATATCTCC
This sequence comes from Oscillospiraceae bacterium, assembly GCA_015065425.1. GTDB lineage: Bacteria > Bacillota > Clostridia > Oscillospirales > Acutalibacteraceae > RUG806. Next base: position 10,608 of record SVQH01000013.1, on the reverse strand, counting down.
TCAATGAACGCTTATCATCCCCTTACAAAGATTCCCGCATATTCCGCTGCCAAGGCAGGTATTTCAAACTTTACGGAGTGGCTTGCAGTTCATTTTGCACCTATGGGAATCCGTTGCAATGCCATTGCCCCCGGTTTCTTTGTAGGCAATCAGAACAGAGCTCTCCTTTTTGACAAAGACGGCAACCCCACTCCCCGTTCGCACAAAATCCTTTCAGGTACACCCATGAAAAGATTCGGCGATGTAAGTGAGCTTATCGGCTCTCTCCTTTTCCTCGCTGATGATGGTGCAAGCGGATTTATCACAGGTATCGTAATTCCCGTTGACGGCGGTTTTAATGCTTACAGCGGAGTTTAAGAGGTATAAAAATGAATACAAATGAATTTATAAGTCAGTATAAAGTAGTACCCGTTGTGGTGTTCAATACCGTTGAAGAAGTACGCCCGAAGCTCGCCGCTATGGTTAAAGGCGGTCTTCCCATTGCAGAAATCACCTACAGAACAGCTTGTGCTGGTGAAGCAATTAAAATAGCTGTTGAAGAATTCCCCGAAATGCTCGTAGGTGCAGGAACAGTTATAAATAAGGCTCAGGCTGAAGAAGCAATTTCACTCGGGGCAAAGTTTATAGTATCTCCCGGTTTTTCGGAAGAAGTTGCAGCATACTGCAATGAAAAGGAAATCCCCTATCTCGGCGGATGTGTAACACCTACAGAGGTCATGACAGCTATTTCTTATGGTTGTAAAATAATAAAGTTCTTCCCCTGTTCAAACTACGGCGGTCTTCCCACCATGAAGGCTCTTGCAGCAGCATTCCCCCAGGTGACTTTCCTTCCCACAGGCGGCATTTCAGACACTAATCTTGCTGAATATCTCAGTTGGAACAAGATATTTGCAGTAGGCGGCAGTTGGATGATGAAAGGTTCTCCCGACGAAATTGCCGAAAAGTGCAAACAGGCTGTTGAAATTGCAAAAAGCGTAAACTGAACGTAAAAAACCGCTGACGGTCAATCAGCGGTTTTTTTAATACATATAAATTTATCAGGAAAGCTTGGGTTGAGCGGCGAAGAGTACGACTACTATTGAATTTCTCGTAAATTCATAGGTTCCGATATCTGCGTTGTAACGGTACTTACGCTCACGAACTCTTGCCCTGTTGTCACCTTCTGAGGATTCTATGAGACTGCCTTCTGTGCACAGGAAAGTGCCGTCTTCGTAAACCTCTATAATTTGAGCTGTATGGTCAACTGTGGGATAGCCGTTTTCATAAGTCTTTGACTTGTTACTTATAAAGAGCACATCGCCCACACGGGGAACATAGGTCGCTCTGTCCTCATCACTGTATTCATACACCTTTGATTCAATAATATCATCATAGAAATCGTAGAGGAAGAAAGTCTCTGCTGCCTCAGGAGTCTTGATGTAGTAATCCGCAAGGAATGACGGAATCATAAGGTCAAGTGTTGTAATTACAAGCCATGAGGGCCATGATGTACCTAAAAGATTTGAAATTCCCTTTGCAATGGAATCAGAGGAAAACTTTGTGGGAGCCAGTAAATCAATCTGAGCCTTTGAATAACCGGCTTTTTCAAGAGCGGGACGGAAAACATCCTTTATCGTGTAATAACAGCACCACTTCTGGAAATTATCGGGATAATTGGGCTTTGTCTGCCCGAGAAGAGGATGACATGTCTCATAAAGAGTTTCATGGAACTTAAGCTCTTTTGCAGAAGGAACATGAATTTCCGGCATGGGATATTCCGGGATATCAGGTCCGTTTGCATCAAGTCCAACGGATACACGAAGAATAAGTCTTGCATCAGCTGCAGTAACTTCACCGTCTGCATCATAATCGGCACGTTCAAGCTGATCTTTGGTGGGTTCGTCAAGCCCTACAGAATAACGAAGAGCAAGTCTGGCATCAGCCGCAGCTATAACACCGTCAGCATCGACATCTCCCCATTCAGCTGCAAATGCAGTCACTGTAAGTGAAGCGAGAACAGCAACGGACAAAAGCAATGATATAAACTTTTTCATTTTCTCATTCACCAACTTTAAGTAATTTGGTTTTATTTTAACACAATAAAAAATTTTTTTCAATATTCAAAGTTTGAATATTGTGAATATTTATCAGTAAATACTTGTTCAATTTGTCAAATAATACAGTTTTTTCATTCTTTTGTATTTTTATTGAAAAACTTAATTTATATGTGATACAATCCGATTATAATTAAGAATACATTTTCAATAAAAATACTTTACAAAATGATTTCGTACTCAAACTTTTTACCTTGGAATAAGCACCTGCAGATACTTTAGCAGAAAACCGATAACAAGGAGTGATATCATGAACATAAAAAATCTCGAACCCTTTGCATGGGGATATATCCATGCAGGCAGAGAGGATAAAGAATATCGCATTGCAAACGGTATGAAGGTCTTTACAGAAGAACTGAGTGTCAGCATAAAAGCCGAAGATTTTTTTCAGGCACCTTTAGGAGCATTTTCTTCGTATGCAGTTTATTATAACCGCAGTGAAGGTATTACACTTAATGAAAGCGTAAAAGACAGAAATGCACGACAGCTTTCTCAGCTGAAGGACCTGGAAGAGCTGAATTTTTATTTTGATTATTTCCGCCCTTATGAGACCACAAGAATAATAAGTAAAATAAGGACACCCATCCAGGAAAAGCTTGAAATAAACAAGTGCTGCTGGGCCGCGGCGGGGGGACATTCAAATCCCGACTATGAAATGCTTCTGCGTACAGGCACAAAGGGTGTAAGAGACAAAATAGAATTATTCCGAAAAGTTCACACCGATAAACAGGATTTTTACGACGGACTTCTGCTTTGTGTTGAAGCCCTTGAAACAATTTCTGAAAAATACAGGCTGAAGGCACTTGAAATGATTGACGGCACCTGCGGAGAAGAAAAAGAGCTTCTCTGCCGTATTGCAGATGCATTTTCAAACATACCGCAAAACAAGCCGAGAAACTTTTTTGAAGCCTGCCAGTTTTTCTGGGTATCTTTCTCTCTTTTTGATATTGACTCACCGGGGCTTTTTGACTATGCACTCGGAGCATATTATGAAGATACTGAAGATGATTACAGATGCCTTGAAAAACTTTGGGAACTGTTCAGAAAAACTCGCACATGGAATTTATGTGTAGGCAGAAGCGATGAATTCGGCAACGACCACACAAACAAGCTTACTTATGCCGTTCTTCGCATAGCAAAAGAGAAAAAATATAACACACCCAATATCACGTTAAGATTAAATAAAAACACTCCCGATGATTTATGGGAACTGGCTTTGGATACACTTTCAACGGGTATCGGAATGCCTGCGATATATAACGACAAATCAGTATGTACGGCACTTGAAGCCATAGGAATACCTGCAAGCGATGCACATCTTTACTGCATGAACGGCTGCAATCAGATTGATATATTCGGAAAATCACACATGGGACTCGAAGACGGAGAAATCAGCGTTGCAAAGGCTCTTGAATTTGCACTTTTCAGAGGTGTATGTCAGTTTTCCATGGAAAAACTCGCTCCTGATACGGGAGACCCCGAAAAATTTGAGTCCTTCGATGAGCTGATGAACGCATATAAAAAGCAGATAGAATATATGGCTGATTACATAACGGACACATCGAACAGAGCACAGGAAATTTTCGGAAGAGAAGCACCGAACCCGTGGAAATCTATTATGATTCAGGGCTGTATTGAAAAAGGACTTGATTACAAAAACAGAGGTCCCATATACGGTCACGGTCAGGTACTTACAGAAGGACTTCCTGATACGGCAGATTCCCTTGCAGCGATAAAGCACTTTATATACGACGAAAAGAAGTATACGATGAAAGAGCTTATCACTGCACTGAAAAGCAATTTTGAAGGCTTCAATAATTTGTACCGTGATTTTGCGTCTTACGATAAATTCGGAAATGATATTGAAGAGACAGACAACATATACTCTGAAATAACTGACCATATATACAGATATTTTCAGACGAAAAAGACCTTCAGAGGCGGTGTCTTCGGTGTCGGCTGCAGCACATTCCACAGAGCCCCCGATTACGGTTTTCATCTGGGAGCACTTCCAAACGGCAAGAAAAAAGGAGACAAACTTCTTGCTGACAGCATAGGTCCAACGCCCGGCAATGATGCAAACGGTCCTACTGCCCTTCTGTGTTCCGTTATGAAGGCAAATCAGTATCTTGCCACAAGCGGAAATGTACTTCAGATGAAATTTTCAAAATCTCAGTTTTGTTCAGAAGAAGGAAGAAAAGCATTTACAGCAATCACAAAAACATATTTCAGAAACGGCGGTCAGACTCTTCAGATAAATGTTCTCAGTCGCGAAGACCTGCTGAATGCTCAGAAAGAACCTGAAAAACACAAGAATCTCATTGTAAGAGTCGGCGGATTCAGTGAGCATTTCATCAATCTTGATGAACCCTTACAGGAAAACATTATAATGAGAACCGAAAACTGACTAAAAAATTCCCGGAGCATACCTTTGTATGTCCCGGGTCTGTTTATTTTTGTATCTTCAAGCAAAGAATACTTATTCTTTTGTCAAAATTTCACCGACATTATTAAGTATATATTTGGGTCTGTAAGGGAAATTATCAATATCTTCAAGTGAAGTTACACCGCTGAGTACCAGTACCGTATCAACATTTGATTCGATTCCTGCAATGATATCGGTATCCATTCTGTCTCCGACAAATGCTATGTCTCCGCTGTGACAACCCAGCTTCTGAAGTCCGTGACGCAGCATAAGAGGATTTGGTTTTCCTATAAAATATGCTTTTTTGCCCGTTGATATTTCAATGGGGGCAACAAGTGAACCTGTAGCAGGCATTATTCCTCTTTCAGTAGGGCCTGTTATATCGGGATTTGTTCCTATGAGCTTAGCACCGTTTCTTACCAGTTCTATTGCTTTTTCAATTTTCTCAAAATTATAACTTCTTGTTTCACCGACTACTACATAATCGGGATTGACATCGTTCATATATATTCCCTGATCGTAAAGAGCCTTTGAAAGTGCAGCTTCACCTATAACATAAGCAGTACAACCCGGTTTTTGTGAGCTGAGAAATGCTGCCGTTGCCATGGCACTGGTATAAAAATGGTCAGGCGAAACATCAAGTCCCATTCTGCCAAGCTTCATACTGAGTTCATGGGGAGTTTTTTCGGGGCTGTTTGTAAGGAAAACAAACTTTCTGTCATTTTCAATGAGCCAACTCACAAACTCTCTTACACCTTCAAGTATTCTGTTTCCGTGATAAATAACACCGTCCATATCGCATATAAAACCGTGTTTTTCCATTATCTGCTTCATTTATCAATTTCTCCTCCGATTTATATAAATATATTAAAATATTGTTTTACAAAAGTCAAGAAAAGAAACGTATGATAAATTTAATATCATTATGCGAAAAATGTTGAAAAACCGATAAAAACATTCTATAATAAATTATCATTTTTTTTGGAGGTATTTTTATGTTTTGTCCATCATGCGGAAATTCTATTGAGGATAATATGGCTTTCTGTCCGGTCTGCGGAAAAAACATTGCAACAACAAATCAGGCAGAGAAAACTCTGGATAACAACAACGAACCCGACAGCAATCAGAATCAGAACAACGCTTATACTCCCAATGGTGGATA
>SVQH01000013.1:0-4828 GCA_015065425.1 Oscillospiraceae bacterium | reverse complement strand
ATAATCAGAACAACGGATATAATACCAACGGTGGTTATAACCAGAATAACGGATATAATACCAACGGTGGTTATAACCAGAATAACGGATATAATACCAGCGGCGGTTATAATCAGAATAACGGATATAATACCAACGGTGGTTATAATCAGAATGGCGGCTACAACCCCAATGGCGGATATGGAACTCCTTTTCAGAGAACTGTCACCCCTCAAATGAAACAGCAGATGTTCAAGCAGCTTTCCGAAAAGGAAAATATTGCTTTTATTATCGCTCTTATTCTTGGCATTATCCAATGTTTATCTTTTGCAGGTATTATTGCAGGTGTATGGAACATCATCGTAGCAGTTCAAAGACAAAAACTGTCAAAAAATATTCTCAACATGCCCTCAGGGCTTATGCGTGTATACGAAAACAGCCTCACAAACATAATAATAGGCGGTGTTATCAACTTCTTATTCGGTGGTGTCATCGGTGTTGCACTCGCTGTTTATGACTATTTCACAAGAGATTTCGTATTAAAGAACCCTGATGTATTCCAGTAAGGTTATGAGTATTTTTCATGGAAAGATATTCAAGCTTTAACAAATTAACAAAAACAACCATTTAAGAAAGGAAATATCGCCATGACAAACGAAAACTCAAGCAAAAAAAAGTTAAATATCAAAGGAAAAGATATTATCTTTGCGATTACCATTATAATTCTTCCGGCAATATCCGGCATTTTTTCATCTGTTATTGCTCCGCTGATAGTTACAATTATAAATAATTTCGGTAATAGTTATGAGATTTCCTTTGCAGCTTCCTCTTTTTCAAACACGATATTTAATCTGTCAAATGTTTTATGCTATGTAATAATATTTGTTCTCGGATTATTGTTATTGAAAAACATAAAAAAAGGTAGTGCTGCAATAGGAATGATCGCTGTTGCATCAGTTTTATCAACATTTGTAAGTATTCTCGTATCATCTGTAATATTTATTATCTGCTCAATGGTACATGGAGCTTATGGCACTGCATTGTCCATAGAATCAATCATTTCGATCATTATAACGATCATTCTTACGGCTGTGTTTACACTTATTATATTTTTTGTCAGTATTCTGACAGAAAATCGGATTGGCACAAAAAAAATCAACGATAATGCAAAGATTGTGTCCTTAAGTGTGCTGACAGCCGCACTTCCTGTATTAAATATAGTAACAAGCTTAGTAACAAATGCAATAACAGTTATCACCTCACAATATCTCCATAATTTCACGAGTAGCATTTTTGCAAGTCTGATTGCAAATAACATCAACTCGGCAATTTGGAATACTGTAGTAATAATAATTATTGCTGCCATTGTTATTTTGAGTATTGTTGTTTTCAAAGACAGCAATGCGGGGTTCAGTGCCGTAGGCTGCTACTTTTTCTTCAAGACACTGCTCCTTTCTGTGTCAAATCTTATCGCGGGAATAATCGCTCTGTTTGATGCAGATGTTGCTTCAATTTTTTCCAGCATAGCTTTTTACATTATATACATTCTCACTGCCATTGCAAGCACAGCAGCATTTATCGGCATTGAAATCATTTTCAGAAAGAAAGCACAAAAAGCTGCTGCAACAAATGAAACAATGGCACAAACAGAGGAATTTTCCATTCCTGATTTTGAGAGCATTCTTGAAAATCCTGATATATCCCGGCAAACAGTTTTATCTTATGAAACGGAAGAAGTTTCTGATACAAACTTCTTTTCGGAATAAAACTCTTAGACAAGTCAAAAAGAGGTCTGCATAAGCAGCTCTTTTTTAATGCAAAAACAAATAAATATTAAATTAACAATTTTCCTATTCTATTGACAAAGTGTTAAGTATAATGATAATATTATATCAAAATATTGTTAATCGGAGAGTGTGTCATGGACTTAAAGAGAATTATTGACAAAAAAGACAAAACTGCTCAGTATATCATTGATGATATAACAAAAATTATCAAGACCTGTGGCAAAAGAGATCCCGGTTCGGAAGGTGAAAAGAAATCTTGCGAATACATGGCAGAAGTGCTGAAAAAAGACTGCGGCTGTGAAGATGTAAAAGTTGAATCTTATAAGGTAAATCCCAGAGCATTCTATGGCTGGATATATTTTGTCTGCTCTTTTATTCTCATTGCAATAATAACATTTTTCTTTGCACCCGTTTTTTCAATACCTCTCATCATTATAGGCTTCACACTCACCATACTTGAATTCGGTCTTTACAAAAAAGCTATTGACCGTCTTTTCAAAGAAAAAACCAGTCATAATGTTACTGCAATCAAAAAGTGTAAGGGTGAGACAAAGAGAAGAATTATCTTCAACGGACACCCCGATGCAACATGGGAATGGCCCGTAAACTATGCTCTGGGCGGTGTAGGCTTTGAAGGACACGCAATTTTAGTTGTTGTGGGTGCTCTTTACTATCTCGTTCTTTCAATTATCAATGTAATCAAAAACGGTCTTTCCTTCGGCATGCCCGATATGGCTGACCCCTTAACAAAGGCAGGACTTGCAGGACTTATATTTGTACCTTTTATTATCGGACTTTTCTTCATGGTAAACTATAAGAGAGTTGTTGACGGAGCAAACGACAACCTCACAGGCTGTTATATGGGTATTGCTGTTCTCAAAGCTCTCAAGGACGAGGGAATTGAGCTTGAAAACACTGAAATCGGTGTTATTCTCACAGGTTCTGAGGAAATCGGTCTTCGTGGTGCAAAAGCATGGGTAGAAGCTCATCCCGATGAATTCAAGGATGTTCCCACATTTATTTATTCTTTTGATACAATCAATGACCCGAAATACCTTATGGCTAACTACCGTGACCTTAACGGTACGGTAAAAACCGATGCCGAGCTTGCAGACCTTTTCTTTGAAGCAGCCGAAGCCGTAGGAGTTCCCTGCAAAAAAGGTATGATTCCTCCTCTCGGCGGTGCCGTTGACGCAGCAGCCTTCGTACAGGGTGGTTTCAGAGCCGCAGGCATCACGGGACTTAACCACAAGCTTGAAAGATATTATCATACAAGACTTGATACATATACAAACATGAATAAACAAGGCATAGCAAACTGCTTCGCCGCAACAGTAAAAACACTTGAAATGTTTGACGAAGGTGCTAAACAGTAAGTTCAACAGCGTTCGCTTCGGCGGACGCTGATTTTAATTAATGCAAATGCAAGAAATGCCTCTTGTATACAAATATATCCTATGATACAATTTATTCACAGCAAATATTCCGTAAAAAGGGGGGGATATTATGGATCAATGTAAATTTACCGCTTATGTTACCGATGCACCGTATAACGCAAAAGGTGACGGAAAGACAAATGACCGTGAGGCTATTCAGAGGGCCGTTGATGATGTCGCAAGTCAAGGTGGCGGTACGGTCATTCTTACAAAAAACAGAATTTTTCTGAGTGGCGGTATCATTCTGAAAGATAATGTTGAACTGCATTTTGAAGACGGAGCTGAGCTTTTTCAGAGCAGTTCACAGGAGCATTATATTAAACCTGTTAACGGTGAATATGTTCCCTATAAACCCGCTTACGGACACAACATTTCTCCGGATATAAAATGGAGCCATTTATGGTATTATAACTTTCCTTTTATATTTGCTCCCGAAGGTACAAAGAATATCAAAGTCACAGGGAAAGGCACAGTAAGAATGATGCCGGATGATGTGCCCGAGCTTATTATGAAAATATGTCCCATAGGATTTTACAGGGTTGACGGTTTTGAAATCTCGGACATTCACATAACGGACTATCATTCTTATGCCATGATGCCTTTTACGAGCAGAAACGGGCTTATAAAGAATGTAAAAATCGATAAATGGAGCCACGGCAACGGTGACGGAATTTGTCTTATGAACTGTCAGGATATCCGTATTACGGGATGTGAGATGTTTACAGGTGATGATTCCGTTTACATTTTCTCATCATATAAGGACCCGAGAAAAAGTGATTGGTGGTCATCTGATGAACCCGAGCCTTCACTCAATATCGAAATAGACCATAACCATCTCCGTTCAAATCACTGCAAAGGCTTCGGAATGATACTCTGGGGTATAGACTGTCCTAACCAGAGCAAAGTGGAAGTACGGAATGTTTATGTGCACGATAATTACTTTCAGACTATGGGGAACTGGAATTACAATCCCTATACCACAAGAAACGGCTTCCCTCCCGTGACAAAGTTCCGTTTTGAAAACAATATAATAGATGCCATTGAGCCGAATTTCTTTGAAACACAGATAACGGATATGAACTATTTCCACTCTTCAAAGCAATTCCTGAACGGCGGCTTTGAAAACGGCGGCTTTGTATTCTGGAGCGACAGAAAAAATAAAAATCCCGATTCAGTCGGGGTGGGTTATGATGAAGCAGGTCAGCAAGACTGTGCTTACGGATATATCGCTCATCTTGACGAGGGTGATGCCGCAATCTATCAGGGACTTTACATTTCATCTGCCGAGCCCTGTTGCTTTTGGGCAAAGCTTCAGACATCCGGCTGCAAATGCCGTATGTTTGTAAGAGACCTTGATACAGGTGAGCTTGTGGCATACAAGAATTTCCAAAATACAGAATGGGAAGATGTTCAGCTTGATTTTACCGTACCCAAGAGCACAAATTATCATATAGGAATAGAAAGAGGAGAAGCGACGGAAGGCTGGGCAAGAATAGACAATGCAACTCTTCTCGGAAATAACGAAGCCGCCTTCGGTTATAAAAGAGTCGGAACTGACTATCAGAGAAATTGGAAACCTCTTTACTACTATAATCCCGACCTCTGGAAAACAGAGGAAACAGAATA
>SVQH01000012.1:6482-78514 GCA_015065425.1 Oscillospiraceae bacterium | reverse complement strand
TCACTGCGAAGCAATACCACTCGCCGCAAGGCGAATAAAACTGAAAAAAGCACCGCTGTTGCGATGCTTTTTTCTGGCTGGGGAGGCGGGATTCGAACCCACGAATGCAGCAGTCAAAGTGCTGTGTCTTACCGCTTGACGACTCCCCACTGTTTTATTAAAAAAATCGCAAAATCGGATGACCTTGCGATTTTAACTGGGGTGGATAATCGGATTCGAACCGATGGCCTCCAGGGCCACAACCTGGCGCTCTAACCAACTGAGCTATACCCACCACATATCAAGGTGTGCTTCACGCACACTGCTTGATGTATTATATAGTAATAAAGGCATTTTGTCAATAGAAAAAACAGAAATTTTCCCTTTAATTTTTATTTTTATTAATTAGTTTTTCTCCGGCACAGAAGTTTTTCAATGCACAACAAAATGCACTTTTATAAGCCTTATTTCTTTTTTGACCAGGTTGCCGGCGAAAAACACAAAAGCATCGGGAATATTTCAAGTCTGCCGAGAAGCATTGCTACAGACAAAACTATTTTTGAAATTACGGAATATCCCGAATAGTTACCTGCGGGACCTACGATACCAATCCCCGGACCGATATTATTAAAGCATGCAATAGCTGCACTGAAATTGGTTTCGGTGTCGTATTTATCCATGCTCAGAATAAACCAGACAGCAACAAGGCAGGCGGCATACACGGTAAAATACAATGCAGTTGTGGAAAGAGTCTGTTCATCAAGCCGCTTTCCGTCAAGCTTCAGAGTTTTTACACTTCTGGGATGAAGAAGTCTTGTAAGTTCTCTTCTGATACCCTTTGCAAGAATTATAACTCTTGAAACCTTGAGACCGCCTGCGGTAGAGCCTGCACAGGCACCCATAAACATCAGAATAAGAAGCAATGTCTTTGAAAAACCGGGCCACATATTAAAATCAGCCGTAGCGTAACCGGTTGTGGTCATTACTGTAGATACCTGGAAGGCTGAATGCCTCAGAGCCTCAGAAAAGCTGCCGTACATTTCACTAATATTAAAAGTGATGGCTATGCATGAAACCACGCCGACACCTGCATACACCCAGAGTTCAGAACTTTTGAAAGCTGATTTTATGCGTCTTAAAAGTATGAGATAATAGAGGTTGAAATTTATTCCGAAAAGGAACATAAAAACTGTTATGACCCATTGTATAACGGGCGAATACCCTGCTATTGAATCAGCCTTGACACCGAAGCCTCCCGTACCTGCAGTACCGAAGGTATGTACCAGTGCTTCAAAAAGAGGCATTTTGCAGATAACAAGTATTATAATCTCGGCAACAGTCATACATATATAAATAAGATACAGTATTTTTGCAGTTTCTCTTGCTTTGGGCACAAGTTTATCCACAATAGGTCCCGGCATTTCAGCACGCATAATATGAATGGATCTGTCGGGAAGACCTGCAGTAAGAGCCATAACAAACACAAGAACACCCATACCGCCTATCCAATGGGTGAAGCTTCGCCAGAAAAGTATTCCCTCACTCATAGCTTCAACATTTTCAATTATCGAAGCACCAGTGGTGGTAAAACCGCTGACAGTTTCAAAAAATGCATCAATAAAAGACGGGATTTCACCTGAAATGACAAAGGGCAAAGCACCGATAAGAGACATTACAATCCATGCAAGCGACACTATTACAAAGCCTTCTTTTGAATATATTACCTTATTCTGAGGCTTACAGAATATTGTAAGAGGAGCGGCAACGGCAACTGCTGTTACAAGAGTAACGGCAAAGGAGAACAGAGAATCATTTGAGTACAAGAGACAGACAACCACGGGGAGAAGCAACAAAGCCGCCTCCACCCAGATGATTTTTCCCAGTGTGTACAAAACCATTTTTTTGTTCATAACGAAAAAAACCTGTCCTTATCTTAAAATATCCGAAAGGTCCTGAAGTCCTTTCTGTCCTGCGATTATAATTACCCTGTCACCGGGAAGAATTACATCATCACCGGCGGGAATAATTGTTTTTCTGCCTCTGATTATACCTGCTATAAGTATCTGTGATTTCAGCTGCATATCCCTGAGGGGAGTTTCAATTTCTCTGAATTCGGGGCTTACCTTAAATTCGAGTGCCTCAATATTTGAATCCATAAGTTTATAAAGAGTTTCAACCTTGCTTCCCATGGAATTCTGAAGTGCTCTTGCATACTGAATTATGGCATCAGCAATTATCCTTTTTGGAGATATAACACAATCAAGTCCCATATCCTCCGCTATCTGAGCCAGTTCTTCACGGTTTACCTTTGAAATTACCTTCGGAACGCCCTTTCTTGAAGCAAAGAAGGAAATAAGGATGTTTTCTTCATCTATACCTGTAAGAGCAACAAAAGCATCGGTTCTTGAAATGCCTTCCTCTTCGAGAACCTCCTGCTGGGTTCCGTCAGCATGAATTACGGACACCTCGGGAAGCAGTTCGCTTATCTCTTCGCATCTTTCAATGTTCTGTTCTATTATTTTAACACTGTTTCCTGCCGCAACAAGTCTCTTTGCAAGATAGAATGCAATTCTGCTGCCACCGAGAATCGTTACCGATTTTGTATGCTTCTGAATAAGATTAAGTTCTTTAAGAAGCTTTAATATTTCACTCTGATTTGCAGTAAGACCTATTTTATCACCGCCGCGAAGAGTAAAGTTACCTGAAGGAATAAACACCTTTCCGTCACGCTGAACGGCACATATAAGGAAATTCGCCTTGAATTTACCTCTCATCTCACTGAGGGTCATGCCGTGAAGTCTGCTGTCGGGACGAAGTCTTAATTCAAGCATTTCAAAGTTACCCGAAGAAAAAGATTCTATCTTGACTGCAGAGGGCATTTTTATAATATTGTAAAATTCTTTGGCAGCCCTGAATTCAGGATTTATGGGCATTGACAAAGACAAAGTCTGCTTCATGAAATTCAGGGATTTATCATTATAGTCGGTTTTTCTGATTCTTGCAACCGTATGCTTTGCACCCATTTTTCTTGCGAAAAAGCAGCTGAGCATATTAAGCTCATCAGAATTTGTTACGGCAATGAACAAATCTGCCGAAGCGGCATCTGCTTCTTCAAGCACATCCGAATCGGCACCGTTTCCGCATACACACATTACATCATAAATATTATTTATTTCTTCAAGAACCTTTCTGTTACTGTCAATGACTATAATATCATGTTCTTCTGCCACAAGACTTTCTATGAGAGCTGTTCCTATTTTGCCGCAGCCGACAACGATTATTTTCATCCTAACAACACCGTCCCTTCGATATTGAGATATTATACTACATATTTTTCAGTAATGCTACTGTTTTTTCATATATTTTAATTGACAGAATTTACGTGATAAATATATAATTATCACGAAATAAAATAAACGGTGGAATTTTTATGGAATATAAAGACCCTTTTATTGCAGAACGGGCAGACCCGTTCATTACACGTTCACCTGACGGCACATATTATTTTACGGCTTCTTATCCTGCCGTAAATGACGAATTACACGGATATGACAGAATTATTTTAAGACGCGGAAAAACAGTGTCAGACCTTCGGGATTCGGAAGAAATAACCGTATGGAAGGCTCACGGAGAAGGGATTATGTCACGGCATATATGGGCTCCCGAAATCCATCTTATAGGCGGTAAATGGTATATATTCTTTGCGGCGGCAACAAGTGAGAACAAGTGGGATATAAAGCCTTATGTACTCAGATGCAATGAAGATGACCCTTATACCGAAAATTGGGAGGAAATGGGAGTTGTCCGTAAAACTGCGGAAGATGAGCTTTCTTTCAGATGCTTTTCACTTGATATGACTTATTTCAGCCACAATGAAAAACACTATCTTATATGGGCACAGATAGAAGGCTGTTCTTCGCTTTTTATGGCAGAAACTTATGAAGAAGCACCGTGGAAGCTGAAAACGGAACCCGTTCTTCTTTCAACGCCCGAGTATGACTGGGAAAAAGTTGTTCATAAGGTAAACGAGGGTGCATCGGTACTTAAAGCAAACGGTAAAATCTATGTTTTCTTCTCTGCCTCCGGAACGGGGGCAGAATACTGCATAGGACGGCTGGAGGCTGACAGTGACAGCGACCTTATGAATGCTTCATCATGGAAAAAGCTTCCCTACCCTGTTCTGTCAACAAAAGACCTGAACTCCTGTGCAGGACCGGGGCATAACAGCTTCGTAAGAGACGAAAACGGTGAACTTCTTCTTATTTACCATGCAAGACCCCTGTCTCATATTACAAAACAGTGCGGAACATACTGCGATGAATCATTATATGACCCGTGCAGACACACAAGAATCAAAAAAGTAACTTTTGACGAGAACGGGGAGCCGTTATTGAAATAAGCACCGAAAACAATTTCAGATAATATTACAGACCTTCCGGTATCCGTTAATAACGTGCACAGAAAGGTCTGTATTAATTATATAAGAAACAACCTATACTTTTTTCTTTTTCTTTTCAATAACGGGGAGAAGGGCATAGAGTGTTATTCCCGTTATTACAACGACAAATCCGGCAACGGCAAGAGGTCCCGGGAATTCTTTATTGACAAGAAGCACGGGAATAGGATTAAAAACAGGCTCTATTGTAAGAAGAAGGGATGTTTCAATTTTATTTATTCTCTGACAGCCTCTAGCATAAAAGATATTTGCAAGGCCATACTGGAATACACCGAGAACCAGCACCCAGAAAATTATTTCCGCGGAAAATGCCATATTTTTATCAAAAAACATAAAGGGCATGCAAACAACAAAGCTAATTATATTACTGAGATACATTCCGTCATTTGAATCTGCTCTTTTATCGCTGAAGCCTATTATCTGTGCCGCAAAGGACACGCCGGAGAGAAGTCCGAGAACATTTCCGAGAAGCCTTGTAGGGTCGAGTTCATCGAGAAAGGACAAGAGACACCCGCCGAAAACGAGAAAAACTATAAGCGTTTCCGAAATGCGGGCTTTTCGTTTCTGAAAAATTACGGAATAGAGAAACACGAATATGGGAGCGGTATACTGAAGCACTATGGCAGTAGCCGCAGTGGAAAGCTTTATTGCCATCATATAAAGTATTCCGGTAATACTCATCATGACAGCCCCGAAAAGAGTATATTTATTAAAACGTATCCTGAAGCTTTTTCTGAGGACCGCAAACATAATGATACCTATTCCGCAACGGGCTGCCATAATTGAAATGGAATTCCATGGAATAGACTTTACACATACTCCTGCAAGTCCCCACAAAAGTGCAGTACTTATAATATAAAGTCTGCCCATTGTAAGCTGACCTTTGGTAAATGATTTTTCCATATATTTATCCCTCACATTATCAGAGGATATTCTAACAAAAGAAAAGGGAAAAATCAACATAAAAACAGTATTGATATCATTTGACTTAAAAATGAAAATAATATAGAATGAAAAAAGGGAAGGTGGATATATCATGGACAGAAAAACGGCAATAGTAACGGGCGGAAGCTCAGGCATCGGAAAAGAGACAGCCCTTGCACTCACTTTATTGGGAATCAAAGTGTATGAATTAAGCAGAAGAGAAAGTGCTGCAGAGGGAATTACCCATATTTCCTGTGATGTAACGGATGAAAAGGCGGTAAATGATGCCGTAAAAAAGGTATACGATGAAGCAGGCAGAATAGACATTCTTATAAACTGTGCAGGCTTCGGGATATCGGGTGCAGTGGAATATACTGAGCTGTCACAGGCAAAACTTCAGTTTGATGTGAATTTTTTCGGCACCGTAAATGTAAGCCGTGCCGTGATACCATATATGAGAGAAAAAGGATGCGGCAGAATCGTAAACATCAGCTCTGTTGCCGCTGTTGCACATATTCCCTTTCAGACTTATTATTCTGCTTCAAAAGCGGCTGTTGAATCATATTCCTTTGCACTTCACAATGAAATAAGTCCCTTCGGAATAAGCGTTACCGCCATACAGCCGGGAGACATAAGCACAGGATTTACCGATGCAAGAACCAAATCCTTTGAAGGCGACGACATTTACTGCGGAAGGATATCAAGAAGTGTCGAGGGCATGGAAAAAGACGAAAGAAAAGGCATGAGTGCACAAACAGCAGGCAAATACATAGCAAAAATTTCCGTAAAGAAAAAAGTAAAGCCCGTATATGCAATAGGCTTTACATACAAATTCCTGTGTATCTTGTGTAAAATATTTCCTTCTTCCGTCAGAAACGGAATAGTCGGGATGCTTTATGCAAAATAGAACAAGAAAACGCTTCGCCGTACGCCTACGGCGGAACATTTTCGGATAGTCCATCGCCGAGGGAAGTTTACTTCCCGTTCGGTGGGACATAAAATCTTTTTTACTTTATAGGAAAGGAATTTCCTATAAAGAAATAAAGCTGTGTCTGTTATTGCAACACAGCTTTTTATATTAAAAATCAATTTTTTCAAGGTCAGGGAAAGTAAAATGACTTATATACCAGTCTCCGTCAATTTTTGACAGTGTGACAGTAGTCTCACCTGTTACTTTATCCTTATAATTGAACCCCAGCGTGACAGTACATTTATCAGAGCCTTTCAGCATATCCCCTGCTGTCCAGGTAATCTCCCCCAGTTCACTCTTAATAAGACTTACATAATCCTTAATATCAAGGAATGCAAAAATGGAACTGATTATTGTATTATCCGAAAGCTCCTCAACACCGTCCCAGGTTTCCTTTGCATCCCCCGTAAGATATGGTTCAAGCCCTTCAATTCCGTATTCCTGTATGTCCTTCTGAATCTGTATAAGTGCATATTCGGGAGATTTGAATATCAGAACACCCAGTCCAACCCCTGCAGTGCATCCGACAATTACGGTAGTAACAAGAACAACCGCAATAATAATTATCTTTTTCGTTGACATAATACCCCTCATTTCTTATGTATATAATAACACTGAGAAAACATTCTCCGTAATATGATTTTTACCGTTATTGTCTATATTAAAAGCAATGGAGCCTATATCTTCTTTGCTGATAAAAATATGTCTCATCACACAGAAAAAAACGCATTGATGAACGCATCAATCAGCATTTAATGACGTTATCTCTTTGATATATCCGGCAACTGTAAGGTATAATCCGCAACCATTGCAGAAGAAAGACTGCTGCTCAAAGCGTATTCCGCGACGGTATCATCCTTGTAAGTATAAAGGATGATACCGACACTTAATTATCAAATGATATCATATATTCATTTTCATCTGAATTTTCACCGCAATAATATGGTTCATTTTCCCACTTTTGATGAAATCTGATTATCATTGAATCTGTAATAGTTACGAATACAATAAAATGTTTATCGGGAAAAGAAAATGATAATCTGTCAATCAGAAGCCTGCCTATTTTTTCACCGAATTCAACCAAGGCTTGTTTATCGTAGCTTCTGATATTATCAATAAGATGAAAATGGTTGTCTAAAGCCTCAAAAGCAGTTTTGTCTTCAATTACTGTGCCATCAAAAATGCCGGAACTGCTGTTTTTATAAATTACTAATTCATTTCCCACTTTATCATGAATGGTCTTAAACTCAAAAATATCAAGCAGCTCATTATACAAAGATAACTTATTCATATTTTCCCCTCTTAATAATAACTCTTTGCAGTGACTATATTAATGATTATATATAAACCAACGGATAAAATCAACTTTAGTAGGGCTAAAAAATGTTTTTCCGCACCGAAAACACGAAATTTCTGAAAGCTCGGTAAAAATTTTATTTTATAGCTTACCTTTATTTTTTTGTCAGGCTTCCCATAACCTCTACGAAAAGCAAGCCTATCATTTGAGTAAAATAGTTTACCTTTGCACACCCCTTGTCTCAAAATGCCCCACAAATCTTTCATTTAAGGGTAGAGAGGGCAAAAATAAGACTGGCTCTGCTGCGACTATTTTGTAATCGCAGTAGAGCCTATTATCGTTAAATAGTGTAGCAAACTCCTTACAGACAGGAGTTTTTGCAAAAAGAAACCGGACATGCTTCGATACGCTTTGTATCAAAATTGGTGTCCGGTTATGGTATGAATGATAACAACAGATTTGCTTGAAGTGATATTCCCACTTTGTCGGAGTGATATTTCACTTTGTAAAAGTGATATTGAAACCTGCGGTTTCAGTGATATTCAATAAGGTGCATAGCACCGTCCTTCTTCGTAGCAAGATGTATCTTGCGGAGCAATATTCGCCTCTAAAACTGCCCGAAGGGCAATATCACTCGGTGTTAGCCAATATCACTGCGAAGCAATATAACTCGCCGAAAGGCGAATATAACTGAAAAAAGGCGGGTAAGCAATCTATATCCGAATCAATATTTTGCTATTGATACATTCCCTTAAGGGCGCACTTACTCACCACCGCAAAGCTAGTGCAGTATGCTCACTGAGGGTGAGCACGAAACCAATTACTCATTATGCGGAATAACCTGAAATTTAACAGAACCTTCAGATTCATCTGCAATAAGTTCAGCGACTTTTCCGTTCGCCCATTTGCTTCTGCCGTCAAGCCAATTTGCTCTGTCAAATTCGCCTAAGGTTATTGCCGCAATGTAGTATTGGCAATCACTATGTACAGTATCAAGAGATCGCATATACTCTTTTAGCTTGTAAAAATCATATTTTACTAAATCTTCAACATGGTAACAGTTCCTTGCCTTATATTTCAATTCAAAAACTGCAACGATTTTATCTGTTTTTGTATCAACAACAACCATATCAGGAGTATAGTTTAGTGAAGAAAAGCCGTACTGTGTACACTCTGTAAATATGCAAAAATCTTCAAGTTCAGGTGTTTTTTCAAAACAATTACGAAGATAGAAGTACAGAACATTCTTTAATGTATCTTCATTTAGAATAAGGTTATGGTTGTAGTCGTCTGCAACATCCTCTTTCCATATTTTTTTTATAGTCGTATCAAGTTCTTTGATTTTTCTGTTCATTTGATTGTACCTACTTTTCATTTAATACTTCATTGATATCAGCAACATACTTGATTTCTATTTTATTTTTAGACTGTTTATTTTGAGACGGCTTACCACTAACCCCAACCGGATTCTTATCATTTGCCCATCTATTTATAAGAGAGTTTTTATTTATCTGCTTCTTTTTCATATCATTTTATCCAACCAAATGTTTTTTATAATTATACCACAAGCAAATCAATAAAAGCAATATTAGTTATAAGATTCATAGTTCAGAAAAACAATAAACCCGAACCCTTTTTCTATTGGGAAAATTTGGTTCGGATTTTTCTGGTTTGGTGCCGGTGGTGGGACTCGAACCCACACGGTATCGCTACCAACGGATTTTGAGTCCGTCACGTCTGCCAATTCCATCACACCGGCGAATATTACTTTGATATTATATACTAATGAAAACAAAAAATCAACATATTTTTTCAGAAATACTTGACTTTCATGCTTTAAGGTGCTAAACTACTGATATAAATTATCGGAAGGCACATTTTTATGAAAAAAAGCTTTTTTGCAGCAGAATATTTTTATTTTTACTTTTACTCATTAAAACAGTAAAGGTTTTCGCTTGCTTGCAAAAAAAGTGACATAATAAATGTTATTTTAGTGCACCTGAGTGAAAACTGAGGTGCATTTAATTTTTTCCGAATACAAGAAGGAGTATATAAACATGATAGCTATATTGAAACAAGGAACAACACCCGAACAGCAGAACAATTTTACAAACTGGCTGAAGGCTCAGGGACTTGATGTACATATTTCAAACGGACAATTTCAGACTGTTATCGGTCTTATCGGAGATACAAGCAAAATAGATGCTGACCTTATTGCAAGTCTCAGCATGGTAGAAGCCGTAAGACGGGTATCGGACCCGTTCAAGAGTGCAAACAGAAAATTCCATCCTGATGACTCCGTAATCGACTGTGCAGGGGTAAAAGTCGGAGGAGGAAATTTTGCTGTCATTGCGGGACCCTGTTCGGTAGAATCCGAAGAACAACTCACAGGTATAGCAAGAGATGTTAAAGCATACGGCTGTCAGATGCTCCGAGGCGGTGCTTTCAAGCCGAGAACCTCCCCTTATGATTTTCAGGGACTAAAAGCCGAAGGCATAGAACTTTTACTGAAAGCAAAAAAAGAAACGGGGCTTCCCATAGTTACCGAAATTATGGATGCGGCACATCTTCCTCTTTTTGAAGATGTGGATATAATTCAGATTGGTGCCCGTAATATGCAGAATTTTGAGCTCCTTAAGGAGCTGGGAAAAACAAGCAAACCAATACTTCTTAAAAGAGGACTTTCAAGCACCATAAAAGAATGGCTAATGTCTGCAGAATACATTATGGCAGGCGGAAATGAAAAAGTTATGCTCTGTGAAAGGGGAATAAGAACATTTGACAGTCAGTACACAAGAAATTGTCTTGACCTGTCGGCTGTACCCGTACTAAAAGAGCTTACACACTTACCCGTAGTTATTGATCCATCACACGCAACCGGCTCATCGAAATATGTAAAAAGCATGGCACTCGCCGCAGTGGCAGCAGGTGCAGACGGACTTATGACAGAGGTGCACTCAGACCCGTTAAACGCTCTTTGTGACGGTGCACAGTCACTTACCCCCGAACAGTTCGGTGATATGATGAAGGCTGTAACGGCAATAAGAAATGCAGTAAAGGGGATAAACTGATGAATGTCGGCGTAGTTGGTTTAGGACTTATAGGCGGTTCAATGGCAAGGGCATATAAATCTGCCGGACATCAGGTCTTCGGTTCAGATATAAATTCCGCTTCATTGGGTTATGCAGTTTTATCGGGAATTATTGACAAGGAACTCACCTGTGATACAATAAAAGAATGTGACCTTATTTTTATTGCTCTTTACCCTGAAGCCGCTGTAAAATATCTTGAAGATAACAGTAAATATATAAATAAAAGCTGTACGGTCATTGACCTGTGCGGAACAAAAAGAGGAATATGTAAAACAGGATTTGTACTTGCTGAAAAATACGGATTTACCTTTGTGGGAGGACATCCCATGGCAGGCACACAGTTTTCAGGTATTAAATATTCCAGAAAAGACCTTTTCAGAGGTGCCCCCATGGTAATCGTACCGCCGAGGTATGATGATATAGTTCTTCTTGATAACATTAAGGGACTGCTTTCACCCGCAGGCTTCGGCAGTATTTCAGTAACCACCGCTGAAAAGCATGATGAAATGATTGCTTTCACCTCACAGCTTGCCCATGTTGTATCAAATGCTTACATCAAAAGTGAAACAGCAAAAAGTCACGGCGGTTTTTCGGCAGGCTCGTACAAGGACATGACACGGGTGGCATGGCTTAATGAAAATTTATGGACAGAACTGTTTACGGATAATTCGGATTATCTTATAAAAGAACTGGACAACATTATAAACTCACTTTCCGAATATAAAGCGGCTCTTGAAAACTCTGACAGGGACACATTACGAAAACTTCTTAAAGACGGCAGAGAAATGAAAGAGCTTATAGACGGAAATTCTTCTAAGAAAGCGTGAAAATATGAAAAAGGTAAAAATATCGGCATCTTCCGAATATGAAGTTCTCATTGAAAGAGGGCTTCTGAAAAAAGCGGGAGAGCTTATAAAACAGACGGCAAAGGGCTCAACTGCGGTTATTGTCTCAGAAACAAACGTATTTCCTCTTTACGGAGAATATCTTAAAGAATCTCTCGAAAAAGAGGGCTACACCGTCTTGTCATTTGTTTTTCCTGCAGGAGAAGAATCCAAAAACACAAACACCCTTATAGATTTATGGGAATTTCTGGCTGAAAATCTTGTAACACGCTCTGATGTGCTTATAGCTCTCGGCGGAGGTGTTACGGGAGATATAACGGGATTTGCAGCCGCAACATATCTCAGAGGCATAAAATATATCGGCATTCCCACAACACTTCTTGCCATGGTAGACTCATCTGTAGGGGGAAAGACGGCAGTTGACCTTAAAGGCGGAAAAAACCTTGCAGGTGCCTTTTATCAGCCGAGCCTTGTAATATGCGATCCCGACACACTCACAAGTTTACCCGATAATATATTCTCTGACGGCATGGCTGAGGTAATAAAATACGGTATGATAAATCTTCCTGAATTTCTTGATACTCTTGAAGAAGGAACGGATATCATTGACATTATAGAGACCTGTGTAAAGACAAAAAGAGATATTGTCGCAGTGGATGAAAAGGATACGGGACTGAGACAGCTTCTGAATTTCGGTCATACTCCCGCCCACGGTATTGAGATTTTATCCGAATTTACCGTTTCTCACGGGTGTGCAGTCGCAATAGGAATGATGATAATGACAAAATCCGCTATAAAAGCTGGGTTGTGCAAAAAAGAAGCACTTATAACACTGGAAAAGCTTCTTAAAAAGTATTCCCTTCCCACTGAAAATGTATTTTCTCCAAAGGAGATAGCTTCTCGTGCAATGAACGACAAAAAACGCACGGGAAAGGATATTACACTTGTAATACCCGAAGAAAGAGGAAAATGCTCGCTCAGAAAAATACCTGTTTCAGAATTTGAAGAATTTATTTCAGGAGCGTTTTAAGATGATAAAAACATTACATTCTCCCGAAACTTCAGGATGTATAAAAGCCATTAATTCAAAATCCGAGGCACACAGAGTCCTGATATGTGCCGCACTTTCGGACAAAAGGACAGAAATACGTTGTGAAACCATAAATGAGGATATAACGGCGACTGTAGACTGTCTCAAAGCCCTTGGTGCAGATATTTCCTTCTCAGACGGTGCGTTTACCGTTGAACCCATAAAGAATACCGAAAAAGCTGCTGTTTTGCCCTGCAATGAATCAGGCTCTACTCTGAGATTTTTATTGCCATTGGCGTCTGCATTCGGCGGTGAATATGAGTTTCATACAAATGGGAGACTGTCGCAAAGACCTCTCTCTCCTCTTAAAGAGGAGTTACAGAAAGGCGGAACCGTGATTTCTGTAAGGGATAACAGAATATGTGTTTCGGGATGCTGCAATTCAGATGAATTTACCATAGAGGGTAATATTTCATCACAGTTTATATCGGGGCTTATGTTTATGTTGAGTCTCACGGGAGGAAAAATTACCGTAACGGGAAGCATTGAAAGCCGTCCGTACATTGAAATGACGGCAGATGCACTTAAAGAATTCGGCTGTAATATCAGTTTCATTGACAATGTTATAACTGTTCCGAAAACCCGTCCTCTGATTTCCCCTGAAAAAACGGAGATAAACGGAGACTGGTCAAATGCCGCATTTTTTATTACGGCAGGAGTTATCGGAAAAAAAGCAATAACCGTTACGGGACTTGATTTTAATTCACGCCAGGGTGACAAGGCGATTATTACCGTACTCAGAAAACTCGGTGCAAAAATTGAAGTTACCGAAAACTCGGTAACAGCATTTCCGTCATCACTTCACGGAACTGAAATCAATGCAAAGGACATACCGGATCTTGTACCCGTTTTATCCGTAGCCGCCGCAAATGCAGAAGGGGAAACAAGAATTACAGCTTGTGCAAGGCTGAGACTTAAGGAAAGCGACAGAATAGAAACCGTAAAAGAAATGATAATTGCACTCGGCGGCAAGATAAGTGTTGAAAATGACAGCCTCATTATAAACGGTTTTCCCCTGACGGGAGGCAGTGTAGATTCAAAAAACGACCACAGAATAGCTATGAGTGCGGCAGTAGCGGCATTCAGTGCAAAAAATGCGGTGACGGTTATAAATGCCGAGGCTGTGAATAAATCCTATCCCCGTTTCTGGGATGAAATAAAAGAGGGGTGACATATATGCTTTTTCCTTACGGAAATAATATAAAACTCTACATTGAAGGCGGAAGCCACGATGAGAAAATTGAGATGCTTCTGAAAGGTTTTCCTGAGGGTCTTGAAATAAACGAAGAATTTATAAGTTCTTTTATGGCAAGACGTGCTCCCGGGCAAAACGAATGGTCAACAAAGAGAAAAGAAGCCGACACCCCCGTATTTTTAAGCGGTGTCAGAAACAAAATTACAACGGGTGAAGACATAAAAGTTGTCATATTCAATTCCAATCAGCATTCTTCCGATTATTCATCCGTAGGAATTATTCCCCGCCCTTCACATGCAGATTTTCCTGCAATAATGAAATACGGAAAAAATGTTGACCTGAGAGGCGGCGGTCATTTCTCGGGAAGACTGACTTCACTTATTGCCGTTGCAGGTGCACTGTCCATTCAGTATCTTAAAGAAAAAGGTATTGATGTTTTTGCACATATATATTCAATAGGCGGCATTTATGATGATCCCTTCGATAGTGTAAATATCGGAGAAGCTGAAAAAAATGTCCTTGCAGGCTCTCATTTTCCCGTACTTAATAAAGACAGCGGAGAAAAGATGAAAGAAAAAATTTTACAGATAAAAGCTGAACTCGATTCCGTCGGCGGAATAATTGAATGTGCTGTCACAGGTCTTCCTGCAGGTCTCGGGGAGCACATGTTTGCAGGCTGTGAAGGCAGAATATCAGCCATGATGTTCTCGGTTCCCGCCGTTAAGGGAATAGAATTCGGAAACGGCTTTGCCTGCAGTTCAATTACGGGAAGTCAGAATAATGACCCTTATTATTTTGACGGAGATAAGGTTCTGACAAAAACAAATAACGCAGGCGGAATACTCGGCGGTATGACAACGGGAATGCCCCTGATTTTCAGAACTGCCGTAAAACCGACACCTTCTATCGGCAAAGAACAGGATACAGTTGATTTAGAAGAAAAAACAAATATCAGATATACAATAAAAGGAAGACACGACCCGTGTATTGTGCCCCGTGCCGTTCCCGTAATTGAAGCGGCAGCAGCAATAAGCATACTTGATATAATGCTCGACAAGGAGTAAAAGGCATGAATGAAATAATCCCCATAGAAGAATCAAGAAAAAAAATAGATGAAATCGACAGAGAAATAGTCCGACTTTTCAAGGAAAGAATGAACACGGCAGCAAATGTCGCTGAATATAAGCGTGAAAAGGGACTTCCCGTTCATGACCCTGCAAGAGAAAGGCAGCTTCTCGCAAAGATTTCGGAGCTTTCGGGAAGTGAATTCTCCGATTACGGAAAAGTGTTGTACTCAACCATTCTCTCACTTTCAAAATCATATCAGAGAGCTCTTCTCGGAATTGAATCCGATGTATATGACAAGATAACAAAAGCCCTTGACGAAACGGAAAAGATGTTCCCCGAAACAGCTAAGGTAGTCTGTCAGGGTGTTGAAGGAGCATATTCGGGTATCGCGGCAGGAAGGCTTTTTTCACTTCCCGATATTACTTACTGTCCCTCTTTTGACAGCGTTTTTGATGCTCTTGATAAAGGTGAATGCGAATACGGCGTTTTACCTCTTGAAAACTCCACGGCAGGCTCGGTAGTTAAAATATATGACCTTATGATGCACCATAATTTTAATATTGTGCGTTCCGTCAGAATAAAAATTGACCATTGTCTGCTCGCAAAAAGAGGAGCTGAGCTTAAAGATATAAAAGAGATTTTTTCTCATGAACAGGCAATAAACCAGTGTTCTCAGTTCATAAAAGCACATCCCGAAATAAAATTTACACCTGTAGCAAACACGGCAGTGGCATCAAAAGCTGTAGCTATGTCGGAAAGAGAGGATGTTGCGGCTCTTTCATCAAGACACTGTGCAGAGCTTTACGGGCTTTCAAATCTCGCATCAGGTGTTCAGGATCAGGGTAACAATTATACGAGATTTATCTGTATTTCAAAAAATCTTGAAATATACCCGGGAGCCGACAAAACAACCATAATGGCTGCTACGGGAGATACCCCCGGTGCACTTTATCAGCTTCTTTCTCTTTTCTTTGCACACGGAATAAATATCACAAAGCTTGAATCCCGACCAATGCCCACAAGAGATTTTGAATATATATTCTATCTCGATCTGGATGTTTCAATATATTCACCAAAGCTTAAAACAGTTTTATCGGAGCTTGAAAGATATTCGGGAGAATTCAGATATTTAGGCAGTTATACGGAAAGCGTGGGATAAAATATGCTTCATACGGAAAATTTCAGAACAGGACTTATAGGCCATAAGCTCTCACACAGTTTCTCTCCCGAAATACATTCTTATCTTGCAGATTATGAATACAAGCTTTATGAGATGGAAGAAAATGAAGTGGCAGAATTTCTTAAAAACTGTCCTCTTGATGCACTTAATGTCACAATTCCGTATAAAAAAACGGTAATGCCGTTTCTTGATTATATTTCAGAAACAGTACAGAAAATCGGTTCCGTAAATACAATAGTAAAAAGAAAAGACGGACTTTACGGATATAATACCGATTATTACGGCTTTTCTTATATGGTTCAAAAAAGCGGTATTGAAATAAAAGACAAAAAAGTGCTGGTTTTAGGCTCAGGCGGTGCTTCTCTTACGGTAAAGACAGTACTTTCCGATATGGATGCAAAAGAGATAATAACCGTATCAAGAAGCGGCGAAAACAATTATGAAAACATACATATTCATGCCGATGCCGATGTTATCGTAAACACCACTCCCGTGGGGATGTTTCCAAATAACGGTATCGCTCCCGTTGACCTGAGAATTTTCAAAAAGCTCTCAGGTGTACTTGATTTAATTTATAACCCGTCTGTCACAAGGCTTTTATATGATGCAGAAAAGCTCGGAATCCCTCATATCAACGGGCTTACAATGCTCTCGGCACAGGCTAAAAAAGCCTGTGAACTGTTCCTCGGCACTGAAATTGAAAAAGACCCTACTACGGAAATAGTAAAAAACATCGAAAAAAGGCTTAAAAACATTGTTCTTGTGGGAATGCCAGGCTCAGGAAAATCCACCGCAGGAAAGCTTCTTTCCGAAAAGCTTTCAAAAGCTTTCATTGATACCGATGAAATTATAATTAAAAATTCCGCCATGCCGATTCCCGAGATTTTCTCTTTATACGGCGAGGATGAATTCAGAAAAAGAGAAACAGAAGCGGCAAAGGAAGCAGGCAAGACGTCAGGCAGTGTCATAGCCACGGGGGGCGGAATAATCACAAGGGAAGAAAACTATTATCCCCTTCATCAGAATTCATATATAATATGGCTTCGGAGAGACACTTCCCTGCTGCCAACTGACGGAAGACCCATATCACAGCAGAATGATATAAATGAGCTTTACAAAAAACGGGCACCGCTGTACGAAAAATTTTCGGATGCAAAAGTTGAAGTCAGCGATAATCCGAAAATAACGGTGCAGAGAATAATCGATGCAATAAGGATGAGGTAAAAATGAAACTTCTTATTATCAACGGTCCGAATCTTAATTTACTCGGACTGAGAGAACCCGACATTTACGGAAAACAGGATTACAAAACTCTTTGCACAATGATAGAGAAAGCCTGTGAGGGTATTGATTTTGAAATATATCAGTCCAATCATGAGGGAGATATCGTAGATAAAATACAATCCGCTTATAAAAATGCTGACGGTATAGTTATAAATCCTGCCGCTTATACTCACACGAGCGTTGCCATACTTGATGCACTGAAAGCAGTGGGAATCCCCACAGTGGAGGTACATATTTCAGATATAAACACCCGTGAAAAATTCAGAAAATTTTCTTATGTTTCACTTTATGCAGAAAAACAGATAGCAGGTCACGGACTTGACGGCTATGTTGAAGCAATAGAGTATCTGAGAAATAAATTATAATTTCACAAAAAAATAAACTGAAGGAAACGTATTTGTTAAAAAAATGTTTCCTTTTTTTGTTTCGTGTTATATGATTTTCAAATTATTATTAAACTATTGAAAATATCCGCAATCTGTTATTTACATTTCAGTAGAACAGGACTAAAATTATAATAACAAAATAAATAAAGAAAGAGGCATTGAAATGAAAAAAGCTTTATCTGTATTTTTATCTGTTCTGACGATACTCTCCTGTTTTGCTGTTTCGGTTTCGGCTGAGGAAACGGCGGACTACCTTGTTCTCGGTGACTCCATTGCTTACGGTTCGGGACTTACAAACCCTGTTGAGGCTGTTTACGGAAAAATAGTCTCCGACACACACGGTTTTAATTACACAAACTATTCCGTTCCCGGACACACAACGGGTAATCTTCTCAAAAGACTGGAAAATGAAACTGTGCTTACTGCAGTTAAGGAAGCAGAGATAATAAGTATTTCCATAGGCGGTAACAATTTCCTTTTGTCAAATCTTATCGGACTTATGTTTGATGCTCTTGTAAAATCCGATTACAGCGAAATGGATGCCATTGCAGAAGGTTTCTATAAGGAATTTTCTCAGATAATGGATATCATAAATGAAAATAACCCTGATGCCGTTGTTCTTATGCAGACTCTTTACAACCCTCAGTCAGGTACTATCAGAGATGTTTACGGCGAAGGACAGAAGAGACTTAACGAAATGGTACATAAGTACAATGACGAGCATCCCGGTGAGATAGTCATAGTTGAGGTTGGTGCTGCTCTCGGTGACGACATGGATTGCTTTGCTGCTGATGACATTCACCCCAGTGCAAAAGGCAATGAGCTGATTGCGGTTGAAATACTTAAAACCCTCGACAGTATCGGTATAGCAGAGTATAAGGAACCCGTAATTGAAACAGAGGGCGGAGATTTTGAAGGCGGATTCTCCTTCTTTTTCCTTGATTTCTTCGTTAAGATTTTTGAATTTCTCGGAAAGATATACAGTTTCTTTGTAAACCTTTTCTGAGTAATAATACCTGAATAATCATTCTGAAAGCAAACGGCTTAGGTTTACCGAAAATAAAGTAAACTTAAGCCGTTTTTGTATTGTATAAATATAGTAAAATAACCTCACATAGGCATTTCAGGATATATATGAAAAAATTGTTAAAATATTCAAAACTTTTTCTTTACTTTTTTATTTTTTAGTATTAAAATTAATGCTATGAACAAAAGAAAGAGGTTTTTATATGAAAAAGATTGTTTCAATTCTTTTAAGTGTTGTTCTTACTCTCTCTGTTTTCGGAATTACCGCTTTTGCTGAAGAAGAAAAGACGGATTATGTGGTTCTCGGTGACTCCATAGCCTTCGGTGCAGGTATGGTAAATACGGTTGGTGCTTGTTACGGTAAAATTGTTGCCGATACAAACGGCTATAATTATTCCAATCATTCCATCCCGGGTATTACTTCAGGTGTACTTCTCGGTATGCTTAAAACAGACTCTGTTGAAAAAAGAGTGAAAGAAGCTGAAATAATCAGCATTTCCATAGGCGGCAACAATTATCTTACAAACAACATGGTAGCTCTTGCAGTAGACTGTCTTGTAACAAAGAAAACAGACAGATTTGACAAGATTGCAAATGTGTTCTATGATGAATTCTGTGAAATCATGGATGTCATCAATGAGCTCAATCCCGATGCCGTTGTACTTATGCAGACTCTTTACAACCCTCAGGACGGTGCTGCAGGTATAGTATACGGTCTCGGCGGTGATAAGCTCAACGAAATGATAAGAAAATATGATGCCGAACATCCCGGTGAAATAGTCATAGTGGAAGTAGGCGAAGCACTCAATCAGAACAGAGCAAACTTTGCTGATGATAAACTTCATCCCAGTTCAAGAGGTAACGAAGTAATCGCTCAGACTATACTTGATGTGCTTTATGAGCTCGGACTCGGCGAAAACACCGAACCCGTAACAGAAACCGAAGGTCTCGACCTTCTTATGCCCATATCTTATGCAATTCTTATAAACATTGCCTGCACTATTTTAGAAGCCCTCGGCAATCTTATCAATCCATTGGGATAATAAGCTTTTAAAATACCGTCCTCCCTGTCGGTCTGACAGGGAGGATTTTTTCACATCTTTTTTACGGGGACAGATGTATATTTTTTTACACAGGCGATGTAACTGTCGAATTCTTCCTTTTCGGGAGGTCTGAAAGAAATTATGTTTTCCTGTCCCAATCTTTCACTTTTAGATATACCAAGCTCATGGTATGGGGCGATTTCTATACCGATTACGTTTCTTAGTGAATCGGCAGTAGCTGCTATTCCTCTGAAGTGCCCTTCATTATCATTGACTGAGGGAATTATGGGACAGCGGAGAATTATTTTACTGCCGTTTTCGTCCAATGCTTTCAGATTTTCAAGTATTTTTGTATTATCGACACCCGTGTATTTTTTATGCAAATCGGCTTCTGTGAGTTTATAATCAAAGAGAAATATATCAATATACTCTGCCGCTTCAAGAAGCTTTTCTTCATCGGTATAGCCGCAGGTTTCAACGCAGGTATGAAGACCGTTTTCCTTTGCTTTTTTCAGAATTTCAAGCATAAACCCATATTGCATAAAGGGTTCACCGCCCGATATGGTAAGTCCGCCGCCTGAGTCTTCGTAAAATTCCTTATCGGACATTATTATTTTTATTATTTCATCTGCAGAAACGGATTTTCCTGCAATTTCAAGTGCTTTTACGGGACAGACAGTTTCGCATTTTTTGCAGGACACACATTTATCCCTTAAAACAATATGTTCCTCATCAAATATATGAACAAAACTTTCGCATACTGCAGCACACTCTTCACAGCCGATACACTTTTCAGCCATAAAAAGCAGTTCAGGCTTTATGCGATTGGATTCAGGATTGTGACACCACTCACAACGAAGCGGACATCCCTTGAAAAACACCGTAGTCCTTATACCGGGACCGTCATTTATGCAGAATTTTTGAATATCAAATATATTACCAAGCATAAAACACCAAAAAAATCATAATTTATCATTCCGAGAAATTTATGATTTATATTTTTATGTCTGCAATAACAGGATAATGGTCTGAGGGGACGTCTCCGAGGTATTCATTTCTGTCTACCTTAAGTTCATTTACTTTTATATCACCCTTAACAAATACATAGTCTATAACGCAACGGTATTTTTCAGGACCTAAAAATGCATGGTATGTTTCACCGTTATCTGTTACGGGGGCGACATCTCTTGCATCAACAAAGCCGCCGTCCTTTACGGCTTTGCAGGGAGCTGAATCAGGAGTTACATTGAAGTCACCCGTAAAAACTGCGGGACAGTCAGTGCATATCTCTTCCGCTTTTTTTGCAACAAGCTCTGCACCCTTCTGCATTGCAACGGCTCCTCTGTGGTCAAGATGTGTATTGAAATGGCAGAATTTCTTACCTGTTTCCTTTTCTGTCAGCATTACGTAGGAGCAGATTCTGATACATGCGGCATCCCAGCCGTAGCCCGGGACATCGGGTGTTTCGGAAAGCCAGAAATTACCTTTTTCACCGGGTATAAACTTGTCCTTTTTATAGAAAACAGCGGAAAATTCGCCATCTTCCTTACCGTCATCTCTTCCAACTCCCACAAAATCATATTCGGGAAGATTTTCAGAAAGTGCCTTCATCCATCCGATGTGTGCTTCCTGCACACCCAATGAATCGGGATAGTTTTCTTTTATGGCTGCAACCACACGGGGAATGCGGTTTTCCCATTCTCTGCCGTCGTGGCCTGCACAAAGAACATTAAAGCTCATTATTTTCATATTGCACACTCCTTTTTTATCGCTTAACTCTAATTTATCACAAGCCTATTGTTTATTCAATTACTTTTTTCCAAAAACTGTGGAAAAACATAAAATCTTATGTTATTATTAATTTAATAGAAGAAAGGAGTTTTATATTATGGAAATTACATTTATTTTTTACGCAATTATCGTTCTTATCGGACTTATAAGCCTCTGTGCTTTTCTTTTTCTGAGAGTAAAAAAGACCGATGTAAAATCCCTTATGCTAAAGGCTGTCACAAGTGTGATGTTTATACTGACAGGTGTTTTTCTTACCATCGTAAACACATCTCTTTACGCGGGACTTATCGTTGCAGGACTTACCTGCGGAATCCTCGGGGATATCTGGCTTGATATGAAATTCATGTACAGACAGGATGAAAAATTTCTTACCAATGCAGGTTTCATTTCTTTTGCCTGCGGTCATTTCTTTTATATTGCCGCTATAATTGCCGGGACTGCCCCTTCATTCAAGGTGATTTCCCTTTTGCCGTCCATCGGCATTGCATTAATTGCAGGCTGTGCCGTGTATTTCGGAGAAAAACTTATGAAGCTCAATTACGGTAGTTATAAAATAATATCAACGCTTTACGGTGCACTTTTGTTTTTTGTTACGGTCCTTGCACTGTTCGCCTGTATTTTCTCAGGTTTTTCAGCAAATACTCACCTTTTCGTTTTCTTTATCGGCGGTGTTCTTTTTGTCATTTCCGACCTTATTCTTTCTGGAACATATTTCGGCGAAGGCAAAAACAGACCTGTTGATATAATAACAAACCATGTTTCATATTACCTTGCACAGTTTGTAATTGCAAGTTCAATACTCTTTATGTAAGAAGGAATAAAAAAATGAGAAGACAGAAACAGCTTGATTTTTCAGGCATAAAAACCTATTCTGCAAAGGACAGAATAAATCTTGTAACCATTGAAAACATGATGACACCGGGCATCACTCCCCACGAAGAATACACCTCGGAAGGCTTCGATGAGCTAATTGAAAGAATAATAAGGGCAAGAAAAAACGGAAGACCCGTTATATGGAGCATGGGTGCTCATGTCGTAAAAAACCGTCTTTCAAGATATATAATCGAACTTATGAAAATGG
This sequence comes from Oscillospiraceae bacterium, assembly GCA_015065425.1. Lineage (GTDB taxonomy): Bacteria > Bacillota > Clostridia > Oscillospirales > Acutalibacteraceae > RUG806. The sequence continues at coordinate 55,807 of SVQH01000012.1, read as the reverse complement.
GGATAATCACCCACATTGCAGCCAACGGTGCTACGAGCATACACGATTTTGAGCTTTGCTATCTCGGCGGTACTTCGGAGGATGTACCCACTGCCATTGAGGACGGTTCTTTCGGTATGTGGGAAGAAACGGGAGCATGGATGAACGAAGCTATTAATAAAGGTGCTGAACTCAACCTCGGTTACGGTGAGGCTCTCGGAAAATATATTGACGAAAATCCCGAAAAATTCCCCAACCGTGAAGACTGCATTTTGTGGAATGCATATAAACTTGATATTCCAGCTACATATCACATTGCACTGGGTACTGATATAATTCATCAGCATCCCACCTGCGATATGGCAAATATCGGTAAATGTTCGGGAATTGATTTCAAGAAAATGGCTTATTCCGTTGCAGAGCTTGACGGCGGTGTGTTCCTTAATTTCGGTTCATCCGTCATAGGTCCCGAGGTATTTCTTAAGACCCTTTCAATAGCAAGAAATCAGGGATACCCCACATTCAATATAACAACTGCCAATTTTGACCTTATAAATCTCGGCAATTTCCGTTGCAAGATAGGTTATGAAGATCCCAATTATTATTACAGACCGAGAAAGAATATTGTCAATCGTCCGACCTGTAAAGGCGGTATGGGATGGCATTTTGTGGGTGACCATCAGATAACCATTCCCACACTTTATGATAAATTAAAGGAACAATACTGATATGCTGACAAAAAAAGAGGTCCGTGAAATAACGGACAGAATCAAAGAATGTACGATAGGTATTATAGGAGATTTTTGTGTTGATATCTACTGGCATGCAGATATGACACTCTCGGAATTATCCCGTGAAACTCCTCATTATCCTCTGCCCGTAACGGCTGAAAAGACCTCTATGGGGGCAGGAGGAAATGTTGCGGCAAATTTGGCGGCACTGAACCCAAAAAAGATATATGCTGTTTCACTTATCGGTGATGACTGGAGAGGAATGCTTCTCCGCTCTCTTATAAACAAAAGCGGAATAAGTGATGAATATATCATCGAAACAGAAGGCAGATTTACAAATGCTTACTGCAAACCCATGCGACACGGAATTTCAATGACAGTCTATGAAGACCCGAGACTTGACTTTGAAAACCGTATTCCCATTGACGAAAACACAGAAGAAAAGGTGATTGAAAATCTCCGTGACCTTGCAAAAAAGACAGATGTTCTCTGTGTTGCAGACCAATTCCGCTACGGTATCATAACAGACAGAGTAAGAGAAGAAATAATCTCACTTGCAAAAGGCGGTCTTACGGTCATTTGCGACAGCCGTTATAATATCGGGAAATACACCGACTGCATATTAAAACCCAATGAGGTGGAATGCTTCAGAGCGGTTTACGGTAATGACGGTTTTATAAATGCGGGTGAGGAACAGTTTCTTGAAGCGGCAAAAACACTTGCCGTTAAAAATAACGCAAAGGTTTTCTGCACCTTAGGAGATAAAGGCTCTTTTGTCACTAACGGCAAAACGGGGGAAAAAATTTCCGCAAAAAAACTTACGGGAGAACTCGATATCTGCGGTGCAGGTGACACTTCCCTTTCGGCTTTCTCACTTGCCGTAACAACAGGGGCACCTTTAGAAAAAGCCGCCGCACTTGCAGGGCTTGCATCTGCCGTTACCGTCAAGAAAATCGGAAGGACAGGAACGGCTTCGGCTGAAGAAATCGAAAATATTGCCGAATAACTTCAAACGACTCAGGTCAATATGACCCGAGCCGTTTTTGTTTTTATTATTCCCACATAATGGGACGCTGTATAAAATTAATATCATCCTTTTCGGGAATTATTGAAAAAGAAGAAACTCTGTCCATTCCATGGGCATCTAATTCATCATAGAGCCATTCCTGTTCAAGCATTCTGAAGGGATTGAGGAAGAAGTATTCCAGCTGCATCTGATTAGCCTTAAAAAACTCCCAACTGAGATTTGCAATTTCCACATTGTTAAGCTGCACTTCGGTAATATCGGAATTAAGTGCCTTTTCCCAAAGAAGGTCAAGCTTTATCATTGTATGAATGGGATAATATCCTGACTGATAGTGCCAGTCAAAATCAAATGCGTGAGCAGTTGCCTTAATCTGTGCAGTCTGAATATCAATTATTTCCTTGATATACCCTGCTGCTTCTTCACCGTAGTAAGCCTTTAAGAAATCGTTCATGTGATATTCAACATCGGCATTTACATCCCACTGTAATTTACAGAGAAGATAGTTTCTCAGCTCATTGAAGGCTGCCGGGTGTCCGTCACCGCAGTTATAGATATAACCTGTAATACCAATATCGTGCATATATGCCATAGTTTCCTGCATATATTCAAAGTTTGAGAAAAACTGTGCAGAAAGCAGGAAATTTATCGTGTAATCATAAATGTATGTTTTTTCGGCAATTTCTGTCCATACTCTGAAATCCTCAGCTATGGTGGGTTCAGGGTCACCGTAAAGATTTATAAAAGAGTCGTCGCCGTCCTGAGCACCGCATTGGAGTAATGAATGGCTGCGGCAGGCTTTATGAAGTCCGCAGAGAACGGGAGCTACGTTGGGTCGGCATTTAAGGGATGTGTCCGTGGGAGGACGGTCTGTTTCGTTATATGCGTAGAAAGTAAATGTATAATCGGGAAATTCGGGGCCTAAGATGTCTGCAAGGTTATTTGTAAATATAATAGTGGGAGCACATACAGCACCGTATTTTTCATAAAGTGCCTCACAGTTTTCACAGCGGCAGTAATTTATATTATCATCCTGACCAATGTGAATAAATTTAGCTCCGTTTGTGGCATTTGTCATTATCTCTCTTGCGTTTTCAACAACAAGGTCAAGCACATCGGGATTTGTAAGACATACATGGTCAGTGGTTCTGTTTCCGTCCTCACCGACAGCAAAATACTCGGGGTGTTCACTGAAAAGTGACTTCGGAACAAGTGTAAGAAGTGAGGCATCCCACAGGGAATATGTAAGCGTTCCGCCGTATTTTTCTGCATTTTTATGGAAGGACACATTCATTTTTGTCCTTGCTCTGTATGCTTCATTTGTACCCATTGCATCATTTCTTCTGACACTGAATGAAGGCTCAACCACACGGTGAAGGTTTTTGTCAATTATAACATCGTCATTTTCGGGAACTACTTCAAGTGTGGGTGTAAACCATCTGACACCAAGGTATTCTTCAAGGAAGGTGTAAACACCGAAAAGAGTACCTCTGCTGTCTTCCCCGCGGATGATGAAGTTTTCTCCGTCCGAGTGAAGAAGAAATCCGTCTTCTTTAATAACGGAATAATCGAACTGAACGCTGTCTGAAATTGCAGTTTCACCTAAGGCGATAGCTTTACCGCCTTCGGGAAGAGAAGATTCAGATACAACGGGAAGGGATACTCCGCATATTTTTTCAAGATAAGTCTGAAGCTCATCTGCGGCAGTGGCAATGCACTCATCATTTTCAGTATCTGCAACTATAAAATAATCCGAAACACCGTCTTCTGCTATATATAAAGGTGTTTCAATTACAGGAGCGACATACTCGTCTCCCCCGTAATTTATATTGGTATCAACGGGAATAATGCCGAGGGAAAACATAAAAACTTCAATAAATGCTATCATCGCTCTGAAAATTTCCATAACCTATTCTCCTTTTATTTATTTAGTACATAGTAACATTGAACATACGCCTTTGTCAATCGGTTGATAAATAAAAGCTGTACAATAGAAATGCGACCATGGAAACATACATTCCATGGTCGGAGTATTAATATTCGGGCATTAATATTTTTATTTTTTTGCCGACGGTGTAATGAAGCTCGTTGTCGTGGAGGGTGAGTTCAAAACTTGCCTTATTTCCGTCATTGTCCAGTGCATCATAGGGAAGGACACCGTCAAATCTTATATGCAGGTCATCTGTTGAAAAAACATCGATGTAATCCATATATTTGCTGAGGTCAATGCTGTCTCTGAGATATTCACCGAAGACCTTAGCAATGAGAGCGGGGGTAAAATCTCTTATGAGACATACTTCAAACTTTCCGTCGTTAAGCTGAACCTCGGGATAAAGAGTAACACCGCCGGTACCTTTTGAAGTGGTTATAAGGGCAAGCATAACCTCGCATGACTTGGTCTGACCGTTTGCGGTGTATGTAACCTTGATATGCTGAGGGCCTTTAAGAATAACGGGAATGGCAGCAGTTACATAGGCGGCATGTCCGAGCTTTTTCTTTATCTTGGGATTTACAAGATAAGGAACTGCCGTTACATAACCGAAGGATGAAACATAGCTTACGGGTTCGCCGTTTACCATAAGAGAATCCATAAAGGTCTCCTTGCCTTTTGAAGCAAGTTTATCAATACTCTTTATGGGATCGTTTCTGAAAAGGTTGAAATTGTTTGCCATATCGTTGGTAGTACCCACAGAGATATGACCGTAAATGCAGTGCTGTTCTATTTCATTAAAGGCACGGATTGCTTCATTAACAGTGCCGTCACCGCCGAATGTTATAAGATAATCGGAAACGGGGTCAAGCTCTTTGATAAGTTTTATGACGTGTCCCGAATATTCACTTTTAGCTATAGTATTAAGAGTTAAGCCACGCTCTACAAACTTAAAAATAAGATGGTCAAGAGCAGCCTGAGAGAATTTTGTTGCAATGGGGTTATAAATTATACTGAAATTCATAGCATTCCTCCTCATATTAATCTGATAATATCATATCACACATAAAACACATATTTTTAATTTGTAATTTTTATATCGCTTTTTGTAATTTTTGATTGATGCAGTGTTGCAAAAAGAGAATAATAATGGTAAAATCTTTACATTATTATATCGGAAGTGATAAACATGAAAAAGACGATTATGAGAAAATATGCACGTCTTATTGCAAGGACGGGAGCAAACATTCAGAAGGGTCAGTCAGTAAAGCTTTATGCAAGTGTTGACCAGTATGAATTTATAACAATACTCACCGATGAATGCTATAAGGCAGGTGCATCAAAGGTCATGCTCGAATGGGAGCATCAGCCGCTGACAAAGCTTGATTACCGTTACAGAACACTAAAATCTCTTTCAAAAGTAGAAAAATGGGAAGAAGAAAAGCTGAAGCTTATGACAGAAGAGCTTCCCTGCCGTATTTACATTTTAAGTGACGACCCTGACGGACTTAAGGGGATAAATCAGACAAAGATGCAGAAGGCAAGAATTGCAAGATATCCCATCATAAAGCCCTACAGAGATGCAATAGAAAACCGTCATCAGTGGACCATTGCGGCAGTTCCCTCTTACAAGTGGGCAAAGAAGGTATTCCCCGGACTTTCAAAATCACAGGCATACAATAAGCTGTGGGAAGCAATTCTCAGTACGGTAAGGGTTAATGAAACCAACGACCCCGAAAAGGAATGGGAAGAACACAACAAGACCTTCAAGGAAAAATGCGACTGGTTGAACTCCTATAAATTTGATTATCTTCATTATAAAAGCGGCAACGGAACGGACTTTATGGCATGGCTTATACCTCAGGGACACTGGTGCGGCGGAAGTGAAGTTACAAAACAGGGAGTTGTTTTCAATCCCAATCTTCCCACAGAAGAAATTTTCACATCTCCCATGGCGGGAAAAGCCGAAGGAAAAGTAGTTTCCACAAAGCCATTATCTTATGAAGGACAGATAATAGACAATTTTTCAATAACCTTCAAAGACGGAAAAGCCGTGGAATGGGAAGCCGAAAAGGGATATGACCTTCTTACAAAGATGATAACCATGGATGAGACAGCATGCATGCTGGGAGAATTGGCACTTATTCCGAAAAACAGCCCCATAAACGAAAGCGGAATTTTGTTCTACGAAACACTTTTCGATGAAAATGCAAGCTGTCATCTGGCTCTCGGTGCCGGCTTCAATGATGCCATAGACGGTCATCTTGACATGACAAACGAAGAATGCAGAGCCCTCGGAATAAACGACAGTATGATACATGTTGATTTTATGATAGGTGCAGATGATATGGAAATCACAGGCTATAAAGACGGAAAAGCCGTCCCGATTTTCAAAAACGGAACATGGGCATAAATCATAATTCAGCAACATATTTCAACGTAGAAAATCAATAATTTGTGTGGGGACATCGCGGGCGTCGTTCCCCACAGCAAAATGTGCCTCACGGCAAATGAGCCGATAAATTATGATTTACAGGAGTACTATATATGTCAATGGATTTTAAGAAAAAGCTTCCGATTCCCATGGAGGCTAAGGCACTTTATCCCGTATCGGAAAAGGCGGCTGAAATAAAAGCGGAAACTGATAAAAAAATTGCTGAGGTTCTCTCGGGAGAGAGTGACAAAAAGCTTCTTATAATCGGTCCTTGCTCGGCTGACAGAGAGGATGCGGTTTTTGAATACTGCTCCCGACTCAGAAGAGTTCAGGACGAGGTAAAAGATAAGATAATTATCATTCCGAGAGTTTATACAAACAAACCGAGAACAACAGGTGACGGATATAAGGGTATGCTTCATCAGCCTGACCCCAACGAAAAGCCTGACCCCTTCAAGGGAATTCTTGCCATTCGTCAGCTTCATGCAAGAGTACTTACGGAGCTCGGACTTTCAACGGCGGATGAAATGCTTTATCCTGCAAACTACCGTTATTTATCAGACCTTATGTCTTATGTTGCAGTAGGTGCAAGAAGTGTTGAAAATCAGGAGCACAGACTTGTTTCAAGCGGAATTACCGTTCCCGTAGGCATGAAAAATCCCACCTCGGGAGATCTCAGTGTCATGATGAATGCCATCACAGCCGCACATCACAGCCATGAATTCATTTACCGCGGCTGGGATGTTGAAACCACGGGCAATCCCCTCGCCCACGCCATTTTAAGAGGCTATGTAAACAAACACGGTGAAGCCATTCCCAACTATCATTATGAAGACCTCTCTCACTTATGTGAGCTTTACAATAAATCGGGACTTGAAAATCCTGCCTGCATTGTTGACACAAACCATTCAAATTCGGGTAAGAAATATCTTGAACAGCCGAGAATTGCAAAAGAAGTTCTTCATTCAATGAGACACAATGAGGAAATCGGAAAAATGGTCAAGGGATTTATAATAGAAAGCTATCTTCTTGACGGTGCACAGAAAATCGGTCCCGATGAAATACCCGGTTGCTCCATTACTGACCCCTGCCTTGGTTGGGAAAAGACAGAAAAGCTTATACTTGATATAGCAGAGCTTTCTTAATAAAACAGTTAAGGCTGCATAATCAACATAATAATACCGCTCTGATGAAATAAGCCATCAGGGCGGTAGTTCTTTACGTTATAATCTGCTTTACGGTGTATTCAGCAATCCTCAGACCTGCCTGAGACGGGATAAAACTGATACTTGAAGGAGGAAGCCTTTTTTCATCCTCGTTTTCGGGAATAAATTTCGGCTTTTCGGGCATTTCGGGAGAATACAGCACCGTTACTTTTTTTAGTCCCGCATCTCTGTATTTTTTTCTCATAACACGGCAAAGAGGGCAGTATTCGGTTTTGTTTATATCGGTTATCTTAAAAAACTCCCCGGACAGTTTTGCTCCCGTTCCCATTGAAGCAATGAGCGGAATATTCATTTCATCACATTTTACTGCTATTGCGGTTTTTGCATTTGTATCATCAATGGCATCAATGCAGAAATCATATTTTTCTTTGAAAAACAAATCAATGTTTTCTTTTGTCACAAAATCAGTAATAATATTGATTTTACACAACGGATTTATATCGGATATTCTTTCCCCGGCAACTTCGGTCTTGTATTTTCCCACTGTGGAATGAAGAGCATAAAGCTGACGGTTGATATTTGAAAGGGAAACAGTATCTCCGTCAACAAGGGTAAGTGCACCTGTACCGACACGGGCAAGTGCTTCGGCAACATAAGAGCCAACACCGCCCAGTCCGAAAATTATCAGATGGCTTTTCTGCAGTTTTTCCGCAGCCTCTTCACCTATAAGCATTGCAGTTCTCGAATATTCTTCTCTCATTTCTTCACCGCTTCGTTTTTTCTTATATAATACAACTTTTTTTTATATTATACAAGGGATAGTCCTTTTTCTATTGCAATTTTTATTCAGAAATAGTAAAATTATTATGACTATATTTTCATAAAGGGGAATTATATGAAGTCTATTATATTAAAAAGCACTCTTGCAAGAGAAGTCACTTTTTATGACAGATATGCTGCAGCAGTGCCTAAAGCTTTATATTCTGTAAAGAAAGAAGCACCTGACCTGTCGGGTGTGTTATATCCGCTTCCTTCAAGGAAAAAGGACTATACCTGCTTTGCAAAGTCCGGAAACATCCTTTGGATGGGGGCGGCAAACGGTCTTACAAGATATGATGCAGACGCTGAAAATGATACTGATAAGGTATTGTTTTTCTCTGCAACAAGAGATCTTCCCGACAATGAAGTAAAAGCAATTTATATTGATGACAGCGAAGAAGAAGAAAGTGTATGGGTACAGACTTCTTCAGGAGTTGTAAATATTGTTCTGAGTGAAATTTCCCCCGAGGAAAAAGCATTGAGACTTACAGAGGAAACAGAAAAATATGTTTCAAGAAGAGGTATGTGCACTCAGAGAAATCTTACAGTTCCGAGAGAGCTTTCCTCTGCTGTGCCTTACGGTCATTCAGACAATTCGGGAAGTTTTACCTGTGCTTATGCCGTAGGTGAGCTTTGTAAATATGCCGTTATGAAAAGGAAATACGGCGAAAATGATGAAAGAACAGTAAAAGCAAAAGCTTCTGCAATAAGAGCTACTGAGGCTTGTATGCTTCTCATGTACATTCCTTGCCGCGGTGACGGATTTGTTGCAAGAACATATCTTGTTCCCACAGAGCCTGTCCCCGATGACGGACTTTTCTACAGGATAACGGGCGACAAGGCGGTTTGCCTTCCTACAACAGACGGCAAAAAAAGAGGTATTGCAGGAAAGGAAATATATGCAGGTGCTCCTATTCCCAAGAGACTTTCACATCTTTATGAAGACCTCGGCTTTACAAAAGACGGTCTTGTATATAAGGGAGATACCAGCTCAGATGAAATTACACATCAGTATCTTCTTATGTATTTCTTCCACTTGATTTTAGGGGACGAAGACAAGGAGCTTGATGAAATAGTCTGCAATGCAGCTAAGAACACTTTGAAACACATAATAGACCATGGATTTGAATTCCACGAGACTTCAACCGGAAAACCTACCACATGGGCAAAATGGAGTAAAGCATATTTCAATCAGCCTCTCGGCTGGTCCGACGGCTGTCTTAATGCTGCGGAGCTTCTTATGTATCTCAAAGTCACAATGAATATAACAGGCGAAAAGGGACTTTGGGAAGAAACATACAATAAGCTCGTTAATGAAGAAGGTTATGCAAAGCTTACATCACTTCATAATGAAAGATTTTTCGTATCTTCAATGTTTGAAGGCGTTGAACCCGTAGAAGGACTTATGTACGGCGACAATATGCTTGCGACTTCTTCTTATTGGCTTCTTATTGCACTTGAAGAAGATGAAGAGCTTAAAGAACTTTACAAGAACGGCTACAGAGGCTGGAACGGAACCTTCAGAAGAGAACACAATCCTGCTTATGATATTCCCTTCATGCTTTCATGTCCCGAAGATGAAATAGATACAGAGGCTCTTTCAGATTGGTTCAGAAGAGTGGGAATTACAAGACTTGTCACCTCCGTGGGACTTTCTTCCCGATATGATGTTCCCTGCCGTTACCGTCACGGAGGCGAAAAGGAGGCTTCATGGAGACTTCCTCCCGATGAATTCCCCATTTCAAAATATGACAGAAACCCCTATGCTTACAAAGACCACGAAGGCGGAAGAGACTGCTATCAGGTAGAAAGTGCTTATATTTATACATTCGCTTACTGGCTCGGCAGATACTACGGACTTATTGAGGAGGAATAAAAATGGCTGATACATCAAGAGTACATCTTATCGGAAATGCTCATCTTGACCCTATATGGCTCTGGCGTTGGCAGGAAGGCTGCGGCGAAGTGCTTCAGACCTTCAGAAGTGCTCTCGACAGGCTCAATGAATATAACGATTTTGTATTTACCTGCTCATCTGCAGCTTATTATAAATGGGTCGAGGAAATTGACCCCGATATGTTCGCTGAAATAGTTGAAAGAGTAAAGCAAGGCAGATGGGTGCCTGTAAACGGTTGGTGGGTACAGCCAGACTGCAATATGCCCTCAGGCGAGTCCTTTGCCCGTCAGGCACTTTATTCACAGCTTTATTATCTTGAAAAATTCGGAAAAATCTGTACAACAGGCTATAACGTTGACTCCTTCGGCCACAATGCAATGCTCCCTCAGCTTCTTTTCAAGGGTGGCATGACAAATTATGTATTCCAGCGTCCCACACCTAACGAAAATCCCAATATTCCCGTAACATTTATATGGGAGAGCATGGACGGTTCAAAGGTGCTTACATACAGACTTCCCCACGGATATGCAGATACCGGAAAAAGAAGCATAGATGAAGGTATAGAATGTGCAGAAAAATTCATCAATGAAACAGGCCACGGAATGATGCTGTTTTACGGTGTCGGAAACCACGGCGGCGGTCCCACAAGAGCAGATATTGAATATCTTAAAGAGAACATGGTAAGAGAGGGGTATCACAGACTTAAATTCTCTTCTCCCGATGAATATTTCAAGGCACTTACCATTCAGTTCCCCGACCTTCCATTGTGGAAAGACGAATTACAGCACCATGCAAGCGGCTGCTACAGTGCCACATCAATAGTAAAGAAACTCAACCGTCAGGCTGAAAATTCTCTTTTCGCATCGGAAGCATTTTCAACTGTTGCCAACAAGGAATACAGAATGGAGGCAAAGACCGAGGATTTCAAGACCGCATGGAGAGAAGTCTGCTTCAATCAGTTCCACGATATTCTCTGCGGCTGCTCCATAATGGAAGCTTATGACGATGTAAGAGATTCCATGGGACATGCCATGAACATATCCGCAAAGATATACAACGAAGCAGTGCTCAGAATTGCAAGAAAAATTGACACATGGATAGACGGTGTTTCAGACCCCGTATGTACGGAAGTAAGAAATCAGGATTGCGGCAAGTTCCCCCGTCCCGTTGTTGTTTTCAATCCCCATTCATTTGATATAGAAATTCCCGTAAGGGCATACAATGCTTCAAATGCTGTAAAAGATGCGGACGGAAATGATGTTCCTTTCCAAAATGTCCGTTCCTCACGCTCCAACGATTCACATAAAGATACCTGCTTTATTGCTAAGGTTCCTGCTCTCGGCTACAGCACCTACTGGCTTTCATGGTGGAGAGAAGAAGATGAAGTAAAGAGCATTTCTTCCGATGTGACTGCAGAAGGACTTACTGTAGAAAATAAATATATCAAGGCTACATTCTCTGATAAAACAGGTACAATTATAAGCCTTATCAATAAAGAAAACGGCTTTGATTATGCAAGTGAAGCAAAAAGTGTTGCAGTTCCCACAGTAATTGACGACCATGAGACAGACACATGGGCACATAATGTATTCACATTCCACAATATAAAAGGCATTATGGAATGTGAGAGCATTGAGCTTGTTGAAAAAGGTCCTGCCCGTGCAGTAGTAAGAGTAAAACACCGTTTCGGTGAGTCTCACCTTTCACAGGACTTTATTTTAGGCTCAGACAGCAGAATTCTTCGTGTAAAGTGTAAGGCTATATGGCAGGAGAAGTTTACTCTTCTTAAAATGTCCTTCCCTGTTGACGGCGAAAACGCTGAGAATACTTACGAAATTCCCGCAGGCTTCATAAGAAGACCTACAAACGGCGAGGAAGAACCTACCGGACGTTGGGGTGCAATTTCCTTTGATAACGGAAAAGTTAGAAGAACGCTCGGCATTATAAACGACAGCAAATATTCCTACGACTGCCCCGGAAATGACCTCAGAATCACTCTTATCAGAAATGTAATTTTTGCAGACCACTATTCACACAGACCTGCTGCAGATTTCAATTTCACGGATGAAGGCAAATCCACCTTTGAATACGGCATATTCCTTTGTGACGGTGCCCCCGAAAGAAACGGCATCACAAAGGAAGCAGCTCTTTTCAATGTCCGTCCCGTTCTTGTTCCCGAAAGTTATCATAAGGGAAATGAACCTCAGAAGAAATCATTCATTCACTGCAGCAAGGATAATGTCATAATGACAGCATTCAAGCTTTGTGAAGACGGCTCGGAAGATGTAATTATGCGTTTCTATGAGACCTCGGGCAAAGAAACAAGAGTCAATATCGTATGCGATATGATAGATTGCGGTTTCAAAGCAGATTTCGGAGCAAATGAAATAAAGACCTTCAGAGTAGACAAAGACGGAAAAGTAACCGAAGAAAACTTCCTTGAAGGTTGTACAAGATAAAATCAAGACAGTGCAGAAAATTACCGTTTCTGCACTGTTTTTTTGAGATATTCCTCTTAAAAATCTTAAAATGAATACAATTCTGTTTAAGATGAATATCTATTGCTTTATAATGAATATTTCTTGACAAAAACCGCATATTAATATAAAACATAAGCATAAAGTGTTATGAGGTGAACAGCATGAATTTTTCACAGGAAAAGAAAAAATAACCGAAGGTACTTTGGTTTATATGAGTCTTTCCAACTTTTCCGACAAAAAAACTTTTGAGATTTTTGACATTTATTCAAATGATGAAGGAAGCTTTACAAAAACACGGATACCGTTAAAAAATATCTTCGGTGATGCACCGGTATCCCGTTCTCAGGCGAACAGAGTCTGTAACAGACTTGATAAATTCAAAGAAGTAATAATTGATTTTGACGGTATTGATTGGGTAGGACAGGGATTTGCACATCAGATGTTTGTTGTATATAAAAATCAGCATCCCGATATTGAGTTTATTCCGGTAAACATGAACGAAGCTGTCACTAAAATGTATAATCATGTGATATCAGATTAAAAATATTTATAAATACCTATAATTCAATAATCTATCATTTAATATTATCCCCTTAAGGCATACATCTAAAGCTAAAAACTTCGGTATTGCCATAAGGGGATAATTAACATTCTTTACATGTAAACCCAAGAAAAAAAGACGGCTTTCAGCCGCCCTTTGTTATATATCTTTATGCTATGGTTTCGGAAGTAAATTCCTCTTCGCATGAGCAGGATACATAATTTTCTTCATCTGTTGTATTCTGCTTTTTGTTGATAAGCTTTGTAACAACTACATAAATACCTGCTATTGCAGCGGCAATAGCGACGATGATAGCGATTATCTTAAGAGCCTTTTTCATATTATTACCGTCCTTTCAAAGATGGGATAAACGGTTTAACACGGTCCGTTTATCCGTGTGTTTTCGGAGCAACTCCGGGGTTACAGGAGTGCCTGCAATACCTTTCGGAACTTACGCCTTGTTGAGCTTTGTAACAAGAGCAGACTTTTTACGAGCTGCATTGTTCTTGTGGATAAGACCCTTTGCAGCAGCCTGGTCGATCTTCTTAACTGCAACAGCTACTACAGCAGCCTTGTCAGCAGCATTTGTCTCTATTGCGACATTTGCCTTCTTGATTGCAGTCTTGAGAGCAGAATTAGCAGATCTGTTACGGGCAGCCTTTGTTTTGTTAACAAGCACACGCTTTTTTGCAGACTTGATATTGGGCATGGTACTACACCTCCTTCTCCTATACAGTTTATTATAATATCACTAAAAGAGCTGAAATGCAACACTTTTTTCAATATTTTTATACTTATGAATATTAAATTATAACAGAGGTAAAACTTTTATCGGTGATGAATTATGATAAGGACGGATCTTGCCCTTGAAAAGAGGGAAATGCACCCTGAAAGTGAGCTTCCGGGGGTAATAGTCTCACAATCGGAAAACGAAGACTGCAAAGCCACTGTAATTGAAATAATATCACCCGAAGGGGAAAAATCACTCGGGAAAAGTAAGGGGAAATATATAACACTTGAAATGGACACTTATCCTGATATTTCGGCACTTTCTGACGGAAGACATACAATGCTCAGAGACATTATTGCTTCACTTGTTCCCGAAAAAGGTACCGTGCTTGTTGCGGGATTGGGAAACGGCGACATCACACCCGATGCCGTAGGCCCCTTATGTGCCGAAAGAATTTTTGCGACAAGACACATTCCCGAAGACACAAAAAGAGAATTGTCGCTCCCCTATCTTCGCAGTGTCGCAGTAATATCTCCCGGGGTTACGGGAAAAACTGGAATAGAAACAGGAGAAATAATAGCAGGAATAAAAGAAAAAATCAAGCCCTCCTGCATAATTTTAATTGATGCCCTTGCAGCAAGAAGCCTTACAAGGCTCGGGAACACTGTCCAGATAAGCAATTCAGGCATTGAACCCGGGTCAGGTGTGGGAAACAGAAGGTTTGCAATAAACGAACAAACTATGGGAATCCCCGTAATTGCAATAGGAATACCCACAGTGGTCGATGCGGCAACAATGGCTTCGGACATTACGGGGCGGGAAACAGATAATACTGAATACAGCAATATGTTTGTAACCCCCAAAGATACAGACATGATTGTTCTCGGAGCAGCAAGGCTTATCTCTTTTTCAATAAACTGTGCCCTACAGAAGGAACTGGGCGAAGAAGAAATCATGTCCCTTGCAATGCAATAAAAATAAAACAACTTTCATATATATATCTTAAACAGAAAAACAAGAGGTATATATATGAACATCAAAAAAATCATTTACTCTTCGGGATTTTCGGCTGTCTTAAAAACGGCTGTTTCCTTGATTCTTATTTTCGCTGCAATAAACCTTTCAACTCCCTTTGCAGAGTTTCTCTCTCAGAGCATGCTGAAATTATATCCGATAAAAACAGATAATATAAGTTTTTCGGAAGAAAACGATGACCTTCACGAAACCCTTGCAGAAGAAGACAGCACAGAAGAAAAGGCGACAGAGAAAACGGAAACAGATGAGAAGGTCATCCAACCTTATGAAACTCCCGGGGATATACTTGAGGCACAAGAAGAATATCTCAGCTGTTACTCGGGGAAAATTGCAGGGACTACTGAGGAGGTTTTCTTCAGAACATCGGGTGCTACGGACAGTGTTGAAGGTATACACATAAAAAACACGACTTCGACAAAAAAACCTGACTTTGCGGCTCTCATTAAAGAAGGTCCTACACTTGAGATATCAGACAAAACAGAACCCTGTGTGCTTATTTTTCACACCCACACAACGGAGAGCTATCTTCTTGCGGATACGGGAAACTTTTATGAAGACTATGAAACAAGAAGCATGGAAAACAGCATGAACATGGCACGTGTGGGTGATGAAATATGCAAAGTGCTTGAGCTGAACGGCATAGGCTATATCCACGATACAAATATATATGACGAGAGTTATAACGGAGCATATTCCCGTTCAAGAGTCACTGTGGAAAAATATCTTAAAGAATATCCTTCAATAAAAATCGTACTCGATGTGCACAGGGATGCGATATATTATTCCGACACATCGCACTGTAAGCCCACGGCAGAAATAAACGGAAGAAAAGCTGCTCAGATAATGATAATAACAGGGGCGGAGGAAGGCTATATTACGGATTTTCCCCATTGGGAGGACAATCTGAAATTTGCTCTTTGCTTTCAGAAAACGGCAGAGGAAATTTTTCCGGGGCTTATGAAACCCTTGTATTTCTGTCAGCGAAAATATAATATGGACACGGCAAAATGCTCCCTGCTGCTTGAAATAGGCACCGATGCAAATACACTTGATGAAGCAATGTACTCAGGTCATCTCGCAGGGCAGGTCTTAAGTAAAATAATAGGAGAATACAGCAATGAATAAAAACAGGAAGAATAATAAAAAAAATGATGTAAGCTGCATATTCAGAAACTTTTTTGTCACGGTCTTTGCAATACTTCTGATATGTGTTCTTATATGTGCTGTCAGCATAAGCTCAGATGAAACACAATATCAGCTGACAGGAGAAAAACATGAAAGAATATCCTACAGTGATATTGCTGCTTTTTTCTGATATTCGCCCCACATAAAAAAAAACAGTTGTATAAGCTGATATTATGTGCTAAAATAAATATCATCAAACGCAAAGGAGAATATTTATGTTACCTATAGGTCTTCAGTTATATTCTGTAAGAAACGAAATGGAAAAAGACTTTGAGGGCACTCTTGCCAAGGTCTCGGAAATGGGATATGAGGGTGTTGAATTTGCAGGTCTTTTCGATAAGAGTGCCGCAGAAATAAAATCACTTCTTGAAAAATATTCACTTAAAGCAGTATCAGCTCATGTCCCTCTTGCAGACATGCTTGAGGATATGGATAAGGTCATTGCTACATATAAAGAAATCGGCTGTAAGTTTATTGCAATTCCTTATGTTGATGAAAAATACCGTCCCGGTACCCCTGATTATCCCGAGACACTGAAAAAAATTGAAGAGCTCGGAAGAATGGCTTCCGAAGCAGGACTTACTCTTTTATATCACAATCATGATTTTGAATTCGTCAAAATTGACGGAAAATACGGACTTGATGTCATGTATTCCACTGTTCCTGCAGACTGTCTTCAGACAGAGCTTGACACCTGCTGGGTAAATGTCGGCGGTGAAGAACCTGCACCCTATATTCTCAAATATTCAGGCAGAACTCCCGTTATACATCTCAAGGATTTTGTTATGAAGGGTAAGGAAAAGCCCAAAAAGCTGTATGAACTCATCGGGATTGAAGACGACACCGAAGCCGCTTCCGAAGATGATTTCAGCTTCAAGCCTGTAGGTCACGGTGTTCAGGATATTCCTGCTATTATCAGTGCAGGTGAAAAATCCGGTGCTCAGTGGTTTATTGTTGAACAGGATCAGCCCGACCGCGGAAACACAGAGCTTTCTGCAGTAAAAATGAGCATAGATTATCTCAGAAGTCTTTAATATCGTCAAGCCCCCGCAGATATACTCTGTGAGGGCTCATTTTTTACAGAAAATTCCCGTAAAAATTATATGTCCTGCAGCACGAACCTCTCGACAACAATAAAAGCATGAATATCTCGAAGCTGTTTTTTGAGATGTCAACCGACAGTTGCATAAAAATGTCAAGCAAAGTTGGTAGAAAAATATATTTTTTTATTGTATAATGTAAGAAACGGGGTGATTTCAATGAGCATTGGTGAAAAAATCTACAGTCTCAGAACTCAAAAAAATCTTTCACAGGAAAAACTGGCAGAACTGCTCCATGTTTCAAGACAATCGGTTTCAAAATGGGAAACTGATGCTTCCGTGCCCGAGCTTGAAAAGCTTCACAGTATTTGTAACCTTTTCGGTGTGACTATGGATGAAATAACGGGAAGAGAGGAAAAATCCTCGGAAAATGATCCCGAAATGAATAAGCTTCTGAAAATGTACGGTTCTGAAGAAGACATAGATTCCGTAATCCAAAAAGAGGAATTTGAAAAGATAAGAAACAGCGGAAATGAACCGATTACCGAAAACACAGCAAAGGAAGAACAAAAAAAGAAAAGAGAAAAAAACACAAAAAAGAAGGTTCTCATAACTGCATTTACTGCAGTTATTCTCGTTGTTGTTATTACAGTTACTGCAATTTTCGGTCCTTTTTTAGTTGACAATATGGCTGTTTTTCTCGGTTCTCTCGGAATAAAAAAGGCTGAACATACCTTTGTACTCGTACACGGGCTCGGAGGTTGGGGCAGCGGCACGGGAATAAATGCCTATGCAAATTACTGGGGCGGAGGTACTGATGACCTTGTAACATATCTCAATGAACAGGGTTTTAAGACTGTGGCTCCGTCTGTCGGGCCTCTGTCAAGTGCATGGGACAGGGCGTGTGAGCTATATGCACAGCTGACAGGCACACGTGTTGACTACGGTGCGGCTCATTCTGAAAATCACAATCATGAACGCTTCGGAAGAGCATACTCAACGCCCCTTGTCCCTGATTGGGGTGAAAAGGCAGGTCTTTTTGATAAGAATAAAATAAATCTTGTGGGACATTCCTTCGGCGGTGCAACCGTACGGCTTCTGTGCTCCCTTCTTGAATACGGCAGCAAAGAGGAAAAAGCTGCAACAGGTGAGAATACCTCTCCCCTTTTTACGGGAGGAAAAGGAGACCTTGTAAACTCGGTAATAACCCTGTGTGCACCCCACAACGGTTCAAGCCTTGCCACAGTCCTTGATAAAATAGGAAACATAGCAAACATAGAAAGCTCAACCGAGCTTCTCGTTTCTCTGTGTTTTTCTCTTGCGGGAACACTTGACAGCGGAGCTATATATGATTTTCAGCTTGACCAATTCGGACTTACAAGTACCTCAGGAGATAAAAATGCTTTCAGAAAAGCTTTTGATGCAGTGTGCAGTTCAGGTAATGACCATGCAGGTTATGACCTATCTCCCGACGGAGCTAATAAGCTCAACGAAAAGATAAAGACAGTGGATTCGGTTTATTATTTCTCATATTCTTATTCCACTACAAACGAGACCGACATTCTCGGCATACACGCTCCGAAGCTTAACACACTGCCCGTGCTTTATCCCTTTGCCATAGCCATGGGCTCATTTGAAGGCACCACAAAGGGCGGTATAGTAATAGATAAAAACTGGCGAGAAAACGACGGCCTCGTAAATCTCATTTCAGCAAAATATCCGTTTTCGGAAGAATGGTGCGAATACACCGAAGAAAAAACCGAAAAAGGAGTATGGAATGTAATGCCCGTAAGAAACGGCGACCACGGAACGGTAATAGGACTTAATGCTTCAGCCACAGACACCCACGCTTTCTGGGTCGATATGTTTAATATGATAAAAAAACTGTAATCTCCAAGAAAACGGTTTCGCCATACGCCTACGGCGGAACGTTTTCGGATAGTCCATCGCCGAGGGAAGTTTACTTCCCGTTCGGCGGGACATAAAATCTTTTTTTACTTTACAGGAAATTTCCTGTAAAGTAAAAAAACTCCTGCAGAAATGAACTGCAGGAGTTTTGATTTATCCGGAAAAATTATTATGTCCAGTCGAAGTTGTAGTATTCGAGGAAGTTTACTATTCTTCCGCCGGCTTTTACATTGTTTGTTTGGAAAAGAATGAGGTCAAGATTCATAACGATGTCAATATCCATAATCATCTTGTGTTTGAGGGAAGTCATTCTTGAAGTCTCTTTATCAATGATACAGGTTATTTCGCAGTTTGTATAATTTATATCAAACTTATATGAATTCATATCAAGGACAACAAGATATTCTTCTATGGGGTCAGAAAGAGCGTCTCTGTCAATGGGGGTCATTATCTGACCGAAGGCACTGTTTTCAGGGTCCGGATTGAGCTGGTCGTCAAAGGTAATGATGATTTTATAGGTCAAACCGTCAGAATAGCACACTGCAGACTTCACTATTGACATATCTGTAAGTTCACATCCCACATCTTTATTGAACATGGGGAAGGTCTCGCGGACGGCAATATCATCATGGGGATTTATCTGTATGCTGTCCTCTTCATCTCCCGAGGCCTTAAGCACCTCTGTACCGACAAGATTAAGCACACGGTTAATGAGCGGAACAGTTCCGTCACCGCCTTCAACATCACTTATCTCCTGATGTCTGCTTCTGATGTATCCGGGAGCTCTCACCTTAACATCAGTAGTAGCACGTTTATAAAACTCTATTACGTCCTGAGCAGACATGGCAAGCTGCTGATATGAGGTATCAATCTGAATTCCGCCCTGATTTCCCGTGCTGTCTTCAGAAGCAACAGTTTCATCGGGAATATTATATATGGGGTCGTTACCTGTAGTATCAGGTTGCTGAACTGAGCCATGAGAAGAAGACTCAAATTCTTCCAGTTTCATTATTCCGATGGCATATCCGCCTACTTCAAGGTGACAGGCAGAAAAAGACATCACACAGACAAGAAGAACACACAACAGTGCAAACATTGTTGATTTTTTCATTTATTCCCCTCCGGATAATTTTCATATATTTATTATTAATGAAAAGTACAGACAAATTTCCTCTGAAAATCTGTCTGTACTCATTATACCATAAAATTCTGTTACAATCAAGAAAAATAAGTAACTTATTGTCTTTTTGCCTTACCGTTATCTCTGTAATACTGGGTATGGGTCTTGGGATGCGTAGTAGTTGCCCACAATTCATCGGCAACACTCTGCCATTCGTAAGCAAATTCATCACAACGGGAGCAGAGAGTTTCAACATCCTCTTCAACAATAAGATTGGTAGACTTCGCACCTGTTTTTTTGATAATTTCCCTGAGCTTATCGGGATTTTCAAGCATGGGACAGGGCCTTAAATGGTTGTCATTGAAGGGCTGACCTTTTCTGTATTCCATGAAAAGAGGATTTTTAAGGGCCTCAAGAAGAGTGTGTGTACGGATATTTGAATCGGAATAATGAATAAACACACAAGGCTCAATATCGCCTGCGGAATTTACATGGAAATAGTTTCTGCCGCCTGCGATACAGCCGCCGACATATTCGCCGTCATCCTGGAAGTCAATGACAAACATGGGTTTACCTGTTTTTGTATTTCTCATTTTACGCAGCCAGAAATACATATACTTTCTTTGTGCAGGTGTGGGAATGAGTTCCTTATCAGCACCGTGACCTACGGGCATATAGTTGAAATACCATGCATATTTTACACCGTTTTCTATCATAAGGTCCACAAATTCATCGCTTGTTACATAATCAAGATTAAGTCTTGTGTAACAGACGGAAATACCGAAAAGGCACTTATGCTTTTTGAGCATTGCCATGGCATCCATAGTTCTCTTATAAGCACCCTCACCTCTTCTGAAGTCATTGCTCTCCTCGGTTCCTTCAATACTTAAAGCAAAGGCAAGATTTCCTACACGCTTTACCTCTTCGCAGAATTTATCATCTATAAGAGTACCGTTTGTATAAGCCATAAAAGCACAGTCTGCATGCTCCTCGCAAAGACGAATGATATCATCCTTTCTGATAAGCGGCTCTCCGCCCGTAAACATATAAAAATGTGTGCCGAGTTCCTTCGCCTGACTTATAACGGAATTCATCTCATCATAAGTAAGATTCTGCTTATGACCGTATTCTGCAGCCCAGCAGCCCTTACATTTAAGATTACACGCACTGGTAGGATCCAAAAGAATCTGGAAAGGTATATTGCAGTCATATTTCTCACGGTTTGCTCTTACTTCTTTTGTTCCGAAATAACCTGCCTCAACACCGAGGGAAAGAAGCAGATGCTTAAGAATTCCTCTGTCAATATCGGTGAGCATACTTCTTGCAAGCTTATTGTAAATATTATCGGGGTCAGCGGCACCTGCCTTGATTTTTTTGAAATTTTCAGGCGGGAACATATTACCGATAAGTTTTTCTGCGAAATCGATTATATTGACAAAGCCTTCTTCCGGTCTTTTGTCGATATATTTAAGAACTCCGTCAAGTGCCACAGATGCGGCAGAAGTTACAACTTTTTTCTTAACAGACATAATTACACTCCGTTCAAATGGGGATTTGGCATTTAATTGCACTTTACTGCAATTTATTTCAGTGTTTATATTACAGCAAGAAAGTTCTGTTTTTATTATGTTGTAAAAAATAGACTTGTTTATGTCAATTTTGTATGCTACTATAAAAACAGAATTATGTTAATATATATGCCGGATACAGTGTTTATGTATCAGAGTATATAAAGAAAGCGAAATACATTATGAAAACCAGAATATTTTCTATTATTTTTTCGGTTATATTACTGCTGACCTGTTTTGTACCTTCTGTTTTTGCGGCAGAAAACACAAGAACAGAAAACTCAATGAAGGAATTTCTTGACCCGTCGGGCAGAATTCTTGGTGTTTCATCAAAAGGAGAATGGGACACGGTTCCCGAAAACTCAATTCCTGCAATAGTAAAAGCCGCTGAGACTGATATTGATTTCATTCTTCTTGATGTAAAAATAACGGCTGACGGGAAGCTCATTATCTTCTCTGATGATACCACACAAAGAATGCTTGATTCAGAGAATGTCATGAATATTGCAGAAACTTCTTTTGCTGAGCTTTCCCGATTCAACCTGAAATATTCCTGCGGCGGAAGCAATGAGAAAGTATCCGAGGAAAAAATCCCCCTGCTTACAGATGTATTATCAGTTGCAAAAGAAAATGACATTCCTCTTATACTCAGATGCTCTTCTGATATTATATCCGTAATTACCGACGAATTATCCGAAAATAATGCACTTGATATGTGCATACTTATGTGCAGAGACAGCAAAAAGGAAATAAGTACGGCTCTTTCACAGTGCTACAAAAAACCTCATATAATAGGAACAAAAAGAGGTAATGTTATCTTTGCAATGAATGCTTTTGCATCATTTCTTGAAGATGAAGGTGCAGTGGGAATTGAACTGAAGACAAAAAACAGATACGGAATAAATTATTATAAAAGCGTAGTCGGAAATTATGCTGAAAATCTCAGAGTAATTGCAGACCCCACAATACCCGAGGAATGCGGCTTCAGACAGGACAGCGAAAAATGGTGGAATGACCTTATAGGAAGAGGTTATTCCGTAATAATTACTGACCACGCAGAGCTTTTCTGCGAATATCTCATAAGAACCGATGAAGCAAGAGACAGACTTCAGAGGATATATGATAAATATGTGACACAGCACACCCTTCCCGATTTCAAGGATGATGTTCTCAATGATTTCAAGAAGGCATATACCGATGCCGTAAGTATGGCTGAATCATTACTTTCCGACAAATCCTCCTGTGTACAGGAGCTTAATGACTGTTACAGTGCCCTTAACAAGGCGGCAAATGACATCAACATAAATTTCTCAGCCCTTGAGGACGGAAGTGCAGGTACTACAATAACTCTTCCGAGAATTCTTTTATGTATAGTTTTTGTTGTTGCTGTAGTGGCAGTTCAGATATATTTCTTTAAAAGACGCAAAAAAGAGGGATAAGTATGCTTCTTAAAATTTTAACGGTAATCATTTCTCTGGTTGTAATCGGCATTACATATTTTTATGTTGATGCACAAAAGGACGGCCCTACGCCGAAATCTCTCGCAATAAAGATGGTAGGTGCTACGGGATACGTTGCAGTCGGCGTACTTTGTGTTCTTATGACAGAGGAGCTTACACAGTTTGACAAAATCATGCTCGGTGCTCTTATTTGTTCATGGATAGGTGACCTCTTCTTACATATCAGAAAACCGGTCATCTGTACAGGATTGGGATTTATGGGTTTTCTCTCATCCCATGTATGTTTTATACTTGCATATCTCAACGGAATAAAAGTATTTAACCCTGACAGTAAATTTATATCATTACCCGAAATACTTACAATAGCGGCGGCTCTCATAGCATTTTTAGTATACATCAAAATCAAAAAAATGTCCCTTCCCGCCATTATAACAGTACCTGTTTTCATTTACGGTGCTGTTATAACACTGATGATGTGTAAGGCAGTTATACTCGGCTTCACTGCTTTCAACAGTTCAGTTTCTCCTTTTGTTCTTGTAAGCTCCATTCTCGGTGCACTGCTTTTTGTCATGTCGGATTTTTCAATTTCAATTCTCATGTTCAATCAGAAGCAGAAAAAGAATTTCAAGCTGAAACTTTTCAATATGTATACATTCTTTGCCGCAGAGATACTTCTTGCTTCCCTTATCTATTTCATTTGAGTCATACATAAATAAAAAGACTTCGTACCGTCATTTTTCAGATACGGTATGAAGTCTTTTTTTTTGCAGAAGAATATTTTATTTTTTGTCACTTAATATTCCGTTTGTAAGGATATTGAAATTATAGAAATTACTTCTCTTTACAAGCTCGTCATTTACGAAATCCACACCGTACTCCTCAAATAAGGTATCACGGTCGGAGAAAAGATCTGTACCGATTCCCAGTCTGTCACCCTCTATTTCAACACCAATACTTGAGAGAATGGTCGGGAACATATCAAACACCGCCCAGTCTCTGTTGAAGCATCTCTCCTTCGGAATATCTTCAAGTACCGGTGCAGGATTAAGAATAAGATTGTAACAGCTTCTGTGATAATCCTCAATTCCGTCAAGACCTTCAAAGAATTTCTTTGCCATACTGAGATGGTCACCTATAAGAATGACCGTTGTGTTTTCATAAAAAGGCTGTTGCTGTATCCAGCGGACAAATTTTACGGTTTCCTCCTGAGAATATCTTACGGCATTTGCATATTTGTTATCATAAGGCGTTGGTGCCTTGGGACTAAGATAACCTTCGGGAGTATGGGTATCTGCCGTTTCCATCATAAAATGGAAGGGTTTTCCCGTTTCAGAAAGACGGGTGATTTCATTCATGGCGTATTCATAGAGCTTATCATCCTCATAACCCCAGAATACCTTATAATCCGAAGGAACATAGCCCCTCTTTTTGACTTCCTTATGGTCGATTATTGTATAATCACCGTGAGATTTGAAATAATATGTAAGTCCTCCGAAATCGGCATTTGCTCCGAACATAACAGTCTGCTCATAGCCCTGTTCTTTAAGAATGTCACCTATTGCGGTGGCTCCGGGAAGGAAATTGTTTTCATCACCGTACTGATTCTGTTTATCCGGTACCTTCATGGGAAGACCTGTTCCCATGTTTACCATGGAAGCAACTGACCAGCCGGCACCGGTTGACTCCTGAAAACCTCCGAGCCCTTCTTCTAGGTGAGAGAAGGATATTCCCTCACTGCTGAGTTCATACAGATGAGGAATAAGATTATCCTCACAAAAGCCTCCGAGTTCTTTGGAAAGGAAGGTATTTTCCATACTTTCAAGGTAAATGTGAATAAGATTTCTCTTTTTTTCGGGAAATGTCAATTTTACCGTATCGGGGTCAGCAAAATTATTCTCTATAAAATCCGATGCAAGAACATAGGAGTGATAAAGCTGTACAAGCTGAAATTCATTTATTCCGTAAGCACATCCGCCGATAAGAAGGGACAGTGCCAACACGGCACTTATTATTCTGTTTGCTAGTACGGAAAAAACTGTTTTATTCTTATCATTTTTCTTTATAACAAGCTTATAATCCGAAAAAGCAAAGAGACAGAACATAGCCGTAAACATTGCAGTGGGAAGAACAACACCTTCGACACCTGAAATATATACGCTTGAATCAGTTCCTTCTGTGGGAGAATTCAGATTAATAAGTATCTGGTCGGGAGTAAGGTCACCAAAGAAATCCTTTCCCCAGACAGTACCCATAAGAGCTGCAATACCAAGTGCAAAAAAGACCGAAAGTACGATTTTCAGTGTAAATGAGCTTTTCTTTCTTTTTATATCACATTTTTCAAGATAAGAGCTTCCGTCAGCAAGCGAACAGAGGATAAGCCACAGTACACTTACAATAAATGCCGACAGAATAAATTTTGTGTATCCTGTACCGTCTTCAGGAAAATAAATATTTTCACTTCCGAGAAAATATTTCAGCACACCGAAAGTAAAAAGATTTACGACAGAAACATCTCTTATAACGGGATGTATCATTTTTCCGATGCATTTTTCTTTGAGAATAAACTTGATATCGACAATACTGACGGCAATACCGAAAAGTATTCCTATTGCAATTATCATTTAATCTTACCCCTTTGACTTTTATTAAAAAACTTAAAACATAATAAAATATAACTTAGTTATTATACATCTGCAGTTTTTTGAAATCAATAAGTTTAAGACAATATTAATAATTTGTCATAAATATAAGAAAAAAATCTTACGATTTATCCCCCCCTGCCCCGGGTCTTGGGGGAATCGGTGTTTCTTGACATAAGCAAATTACTCACGATGCGAGTAATTTCCTATATTATAAAAACAGAGTTCCCGCAAAGAGAACTCTGCTGATACATATATTTTACAGATTTACGCCATTGCGGCTTCATAAACCTCTTTAAATGCCTTACATGCGGCATCAAAAGCAGCTCTGTTGGTGGGATATTCGTATTCCTCTTTCACGGACTCTGCTCCGCCTGTAAGCTCAAGGTCCTTAAGGCCTTCAAAAACCTTGAGATGGGGTTCAAGGGTCAGGAAATGCTTTCCTTCCGTCTTATTGAAGCGTCTTATCAGTTCTTCTATATTGCCGTCACCCTTACCGCAGGGAACAACAAATCCGTCGCTCATACGGCAATCCTTGATGTGCATATACTCGATATATTTCTGCAATTTTTCAAATGCAGGGAGAATTTCAACCTTACACTGAATGAAGTTGGCAGGGTCAAATATACCTTTTATCCTGCCTTTGAAGGTGGTGAGAATATCAAGACATCTTACGTCATTATCACCGAAAATACCTTTTTCGTTTTCATGACAGCACCAGATACCGCCGCTTCTTGCATAATCAGCCATTTTATCAAGACGCTCGAACACTTCATCACGGTATGAGTCATAATCTTCACCTTCGTCAATATAGAAGCTGAACATTCTGATATTTTCAGTTCCGAGAATGGCGGCATTTTCAACGCACTGTTTGAAAGAATCAAAGTGTGCACCGAATTCATCTTTTATATTTATTTTACCGAAATGAGAACCTACAGAAGACACCCCGATACCGTGTTCATCAAGTATCTTTTTTACTTCCTTCACCTGAGAAGCGGTAAAATTTGAAATATTACCCTCATCAAGACCTCTTGGTTCAATATGTGTGATACCGTTTGCTTTAAGAGCATCAATCTGACTTAAAAGCCCGCCGCCTGCTTCGTCTGCAAAGGCGGAAAAAATAAACTCAGCCATTATTATTCTCCTTTTATAAGAGACTTATAAAGTTTAATATATTCGTTTGCAGAACGTCCCCATGAATAGTCACATTCCATGGCTCTCTTTCTGAGTATAGCCCAGCCTTCTTTGTCAGCATAGCCTTCAAGAGCACGTCTTATGGTATGAAGCATCTCATGTGCATTATAGTCCTCAAACACAAAACCGTTACCCTCGTTATCACCTGAATCCTTAACAGAGTCACGAAGTCCTCCCGTCGCTCTTACAATGGGAATTGAACCGTATCTGAGAGCAAACATTTGAGAAAGTCCGCAGGGTTCACTTTGTGAAGGCATAAGGAAGATGTCACTTCCGCCGTAGATACGACTTGCAAGTGAGGGCACGAAGCCTATCTTGACAGCGAGCTTATCGGGATATTTTGCTGCGAGTCCCGTAAAAAATGTCTCATACTGCCAGTCACCTGAACCCAGTACTATTACCTGAACGTCACTTGTGCACAGAAGCTCTTCAAGAACACACTGAACAAGGTCAAGTCCCTTATGCGATACAAGTCTTGTTACCATACCGATAACAGGTGTGTCCGGCTTTTCGGGAAGTCCCATTTCCTTCTGAAGTGCTGCTTTGCAGACAGCCTTTCCAGCAATGTCATCGGAACTGAAGTTTACGGGAAGGTTCTTGTCCGCAGCCGGGTCATTTGTAACCGTATCGATACCGTTGAGAATACCGTGGATTTTCCAGCTTCTCATTGCAAGGATATTGTCAAGCCCGTGCGAATAATAGGGATCGAGTATCTCCTTTGCATAAGAGGGGCTTACCGTTGTTACGGCATTTGCACATTCAATGGCACCCTTCATAAGATTTATACAGTCATCATTGTGGAGAAGGGATGCATATTCATGAGGAATGCCGAGAACATCTTCAAGTATTTCTTCACCGAATTTACCCTGATACTGAATATTGTGAATGGTAAAAGCGGTCTTGATATTCTGAAAACCCTCTCTGTTTCCGTAATAAAGAGAATAGTATACGGGAACAAGAGCCGTCTGCCAGTCATTACAGTTAATAACATCGGGCTTAAAATCAATGTGAGGTATCATTTCAAGTACGGCACGGGAGAAGAAAGCAAATCGCTCTGCATCATCATAATGACCGTAAATTCCCTGACGCTTGAAATAATACTGATTGTCGAGAAAATAGTATATAACTCCGTTGTATTTTGCTTCAAAAATACCGCAGTACTGTCTTCTCCATGCAACGGGAACAGTAATATGAGTTATAAACTTCATTTCATTTTTGAATCTGTCGGGAATACCTTCATATAAGGGCATAACGACTCTGCAGCCGATAAGTCTTTTTCTGAGAGCAATGGGAAGGCTTCCCGCAACATCGCCGAGACCGCCTGAAGCGATAAACGGCTTTGCTTCACTTACAGCATATAATACTTTCATCTTTAACCTCACTTAATCAGATATGTATGTTTTTACCGATATAAACTGGGTATGAATCGGCACCTGAGAGAGTTTTTCCGCTTCTTACGGCTACAGCCTTATCGGCTATGCAATAATTTACGGCTGCTCCCTGAGCTATAAAGCCGTGGGGCATAAGAATTGAATTCTTGACAACGGCATCCTTTTCAACTCTGCAGTCTCTGAAAATGATGCAGTTTTCAACCTCACCTTCGATTATACAGCCGTCTGCGATAAGAGAATTTGCAACATCACTTCCGAGGCCGTAAACAGTGGGCATATCATCATATACTTTAGTATAAACAGGTCTGCCGCAGCAGAAAAGAGCCTTGTAATTTTCGGGTTCAAGCAGGGAGAAGTTTGCTTCAAAATACCCCTGAAGAGAATCGATAACCTTACAGAAACCGTTTACCGGGAAGGCACCGATATTGAGTTTTTTGATATTTTTAAGAAGAATATCCTTTTCAAAGGAAACAAGTCCCTTTGCATAAGATACGCTTACAAGACTTTCAAGAAGTGATTTCTTGATAAGCACTGCCTTGAGTGCATAATCGGTTGTCTTTCCTTCACCTGTTCCGAGAGACATTTTTGTAATTCTGCCATCTTCTATCTTTTCAAGCACGGGAAGGTCCTTTATTGCGGGAGTTTTTCCGTGCATATAAAGCTGAGTAATGTCACAGCCGTTCTTTTCGTGATAATCGAAAAGCTCTTCAAGGTCAAGATTTGCAACATAAGTACAGTCTGTCATAAACACATAATCTTCATTGGATTTTTCAAGGAAATGAAGTATGTTCTTTATTGCACCTATTCTTGATGCATTATAGTTTTCAACAGCCTCAGCGTTGAAGGGAGGCAGGAAATATATACCTTCATTCTTTCTTGACAAATCCCAAGACTTACCTGAACCTATATGGTCCATAAGAGACTGATAATTATTATTGGTAACAACACCGACTTTGGCAATACCGGAGTTCACCATGTTTGAAAGAACAAAATCAACAAGACGGTAACCGCCGCCGAAGGGTACGGAAGCCATTGATCGGACACCCGTAATTTCGCTTATAACATCATCATCCGAATTTGCAAAAATCAGACCGAGTACATCTTTTCCGTTCATTTTGTTTCACCCTCCTTAACATTTTCATCTATCATAAGATTTGCGGAAACCTTTGAATTTTTACCGATAACAACATCAGCACCGATAACGGCTACACCCCATTTTTCAAGGTCCTTTACCTTTTCGGGATCTTCACCGACAGAAGCACCTTCTTCAATAACGGCATTTTCGGCTATCATAGCATATTTTACCTGTGCACCTGATTTAATCACGGCACCGGGCATTACTATTGAATATTCAACCTTTGCACCTTTTTCAACCGTAACATTGGAGAAAAGTACGGAATAATCAACCTCGCCGTCTATCATGCAGCCGCCTGATACCATTGAATTCTGAATCTTAGAATCCTTTGATGCAAAATGAGGAGCAAGAGCGGAATTTTTGCAGTATATGGGCCATGATGTATCACTGAGGTCAATATTTACTTTGGGATTGAGAAGGTCAAGGTTTGCTTCCCAGAGGCTGTCGATGGTTCCGACATCCTTCCAGTAGCCGTCAAACTTATAAGCAAACATTCTCTCCCCTGCTTCATGCATGGCGGGAATGACATTCTTACCGAAGTCATTGGAAGAACCGGGAGTATTTTCATCAGCAATGAGATATTCCCTGAGCTTCTTCCATGTAAAGATATAAACGCCCATAGAAGCCTTATTTGATTTCGGAACCTTGGGTTTTTCTTCAAATGCGGTAATAGCTCCGTCATCATCCACAAACATAAGACCGAAACGGGAAGCCTCTTCCCACGGAACTTCAAGCATTGCTATGGTACACGCAGCATCCTTTTCCTTATGGAAATCGAGCATCTTTGCATAATCCATTTTATAAATATGGTCACCTGAAAGAATGGCTACATATTCGGGGTCATAGCGGTCGATAAAATTGATGTTCTGATATATGGCATTGGCTGTACCCTTGTACCACTCCGTACCCTTTATCTGCTGATAAGGTGAAAGAATATGTACACCGCCCTCATTTCTGTCAAGATCCCATGCCTGACCGTTGCCGATGTAATCATTGAGTTCAAGGGGCTGATACTGTGTCAGGACACCTACGGTATAAATACCTGAATTTGTGCAGTTTGAAAGGGGGAAATCGATAATTCTGTATTTTCCGCCGTAAGGTACGGCGGGCTTTGCAATATTCTTTGTAAGAATACCGAGTCTGCTGCCCTGTCCGCCTGCGAGCAGCATTGCAATACATTCTGTTTTTCTTGCCATCTGTTGTCTTCCTTTCATAATATCATTTATTTTTTTTCTTGGAATTATAAGCTTTATATCTCAGATATACGCAAGAGAAGCCGGGAAGAGTAATTTCAAAGGAATTCTCTTTTCCGTGCATGGGTATCTTCTTCGTATATATCCGTTTTCCGTCCGAAACACCTTCGCCGCCGAAGCACTTGCTGTCGGAATCGAGAAGATAAGTAAGAGAGCCTCTTTTTTCAACACCTATTCTGTAATTCTCTCTCGTAACGGGAGTGAAATTGCACAGAGCAATGATTTTATCGCCTGTACTGTCTTTTCTCTCAAAAGCCACAACGGAATTTGTGTTATCGTCACTTACAAGCCAGTCAAAGCCCTCCCATGAATAGTCAATTTCCCACAAAGGAGCATTTTCTTTATATACTTTATTAAGAGCTTTTACATACTCATGAAGCTGTCTGTGGGAGTCATAATCGAGT
This sequence comes from Oscillospiraceae bacterium, assembly GCA_015065425.1. Lineage (GTDB taxonomy): Bacteria > Bacillota > Clostridia > Oscillospirales > Acutalibacteraceae > RUG806. Next base: position 24,744 of record SVQH01000012.1, on the reverse strand, counting down.
AAGAACCAGTCAAGCTGCTTTTTTTCATCCCACTCTATAAACTGACCGAACTCCTGCCCCATGAAAAGAAGCTTTTTACCGGGATGTGAATACATATAGCCTAAAAATGCCTTCATTCCCTTGAATTTTTCTTCATAGCTTCCGGGCATTTTATCTATTAGCGACTTCTTGCCGTGAACGACCTCGTCATGAGAAATGGGAAGCACAAAATTCTCAGAAAAAGCATAGAACATAGAAAATGTTATCAGGTCATGGTTAAATTTCCTTGAAAGACCGTCAAGAGAACAATATCTCAGTATGTCATTCATCCATCCCATGTTCCACTTAAAATTAAATCCGAGTCCGTCTACGGAAACAGGTTTTGTAACAAGAGGCCATGCAGTGCTCTCCTCTGCTATCATAAGGGCGTGAGGATAATCCCTGAAAATACTTTCATTAAGGTATTTCAGGAAAGAAACAGCTTCAAGATTTTCTCTGCCGCCGTAAATATTCGGACGCCACTGACCGCCTCTTCTTCCGTAATCAAGATAAAGCATGGATGCAACAGCATCAACGCGAAGACCGTCTATGTGATACTTATCAAAGAAAAATGCCGCACTTGAAGTAAGAAAACTTATTACTTCATTTTTTCCGAAATCAAATATTCTCGTTCCCCAGTCGGCATGTTCCCTCTTAAGAGGGTCTGAATACTCATAGCAGCAAGAACCGTCAAATTCATACAGACCGTGTGCATCCTTGGGAAAATGAGCGGGAACCCAGTCAAGAATAACACCGATACCCGCTTTATGGAGACTGTCAACGAAATACATAAAATCGTGCGGAGTTCCGTAACGGGAGGTCACCGCAAAATATCCCGTGACCTGATATCCCCATGAGCCGTCAAAGGGATGCTCAAGCACAGGCATAAGCTCAACATGAGTATATGACATTTCCTTAAGATAAGGTACGAGCTCGTCTGCAAGAGCCCTGTAAGAATAAGGCTCCCCGTCGGGATAGGTCTTCCATGAACCTGCATGAAGTTCATAAATATTGACGGGTGAAGAATAAATATTTCTTTTGTATACCCCTTCAAGATAATCTCCGTCATGCCACTGATACCCCTCAAGATCATACACTTTGGAAGCATTGGCGGGTCTTGTTTCGGCATGGAAAGCATAAGGGTCTGCCTTCATCCGTCTTTTACCGTCTTCGCCGAGTACAGAATACTTATAGCTGTCATACTGATTTATTCCGGATATCACGCACTCCCAGATACCGTCAGCAATTTTATCCATGGGATTTTTTCCTTCATCCCATGAATTGAATTCTCCGACGACACTTACCTCTGCCGCTTTCGGTGCCCATACCCTGAAAACAACTGCATCATCAATGAAATGAGAACCGAAAAAGTCATAAGCACGGCAGTTTCTGCCCTGTTTAAAAAGATAAACGGGAATATCCGAAGTATTTTCTTTTTTCATATTCAAGGACATACACCCCCAAATGTAATTTTAACAAATAAGACCAATAATTTCAAGCAAAATTTTGACTATTTTGTTAGAAGGACTGTTACAATTTTTTTCGACAATTTGTGCATATTGACGAAATGCATTATTGGTTGACATTTTTTATTAATAATGATATAATTTTTTTAATTGAATTTCCGGAGGAAAAGTTATGAAAAAAAATCTTAAAAAGACACTTGCCGTAGTTCTTGCGGTCATGATGCTCTTCGGCGTAACCGCCTCAGGTGCTTCTGCAGACGAAGTAAAGAGAATTTCATGCACAATGGTAGAAGACGGCACTTATGCAAGAGGATTTTCATGGTACACCTATGAAGATTGTGCAACAGACCTTCAGATAGTAAAGACTGAGGACTTTGACGGCACATTTTCAAACGCAAAGACATATACAGGTTCTTCTTCAAAATACAGAGATCAGTATGCTCATAAAGTATATGTATATGATCTTGAAGCAGATACATCATACACATACAGAACAGGCGATGCTTCAAAAGGACTCTGGGGCGAAACCTGCACAGTTGTCACAGATGACGGTGATGATAAATTCTCATTCATCACAATAGCTGACGTTCAGGCAAGCAGCGACGAAAACTTTGCCCAGGCTGCCCTTACACTTAAAGGTGCACTTGAAGTTGCTCCCGAAGCAGGATTCATTGCAAACCTCGGTGACTATGTAAACGACAACACAAATGACGAATGGGACTGGTATTTCAAGAACTTCGCATTTGCAAACAATGCTTACACACAGGTTCCCGTTGCAGGAAACCATGACGGTAACATCACAAACAAGTTCAACACAAACTGCTTCAAAAACATTTTTGCTCTTGATGAAAGCGACAATCAGTCACTTGAAGGCGTTTATTATTCCTTCGATTACGGCAATGCTCACATTGCAGTACTCAATACAAATGACATGTATCCCATGACACAGGCTCAGAGAAACTGGCTTATCAACGACATGAAGCAGTCCGATGCTACATGGAAGATACTTATGATGCACCGTTCTCTCTACTCTGCAGGTAAGAACATCAACAAGCCTGACACTGTTATTATGAGAAATGTACTTCTTCCCATAATTGACGAACTCGGTATCGACATGGTATATGCAGGTCATGACCACATGTATCTCAGAACCACACAGGTTTACGGTGATGCTGCAGTAGAAAATGTAGAATATGTAACCGAGACAGTAAACGGTGAAAGCATCACTTTTGCAGTTAATCCCGAAGGCACTGTTTATACTCTTCCTTCAACAGCTGGCACAAAGAGATACGGCGTAAATGAAGATGCAATGAAGCCCATACTTGAGGTTGCAGATAAGGCATTCTCAACAAGTGACTGGGGCGGATGCTTCTGCGTAACAGAAATCGACAGCGGAAAGCTTATTTACAAGGCTTATGTTGTTGATGATGAAACTCAGGAAATCGGGCTTGTTGATACTTATGCTATCATGAAGACCGAAGGAAATACAGCTGTTGACTCTGACCTTGATGAGTCACTCGCCTCCACCATCATTCAGTATCCCATAAATCTTATCGTTGCCATCGTTGAAATGCTTGCAACTTATGTCAAAATGCTTTTCGACCTTATCGGCGGATAAAATCTGAATAAAGCAATAAAAACAGCGGTCACTCCGACAAAGGAATGACTGCTGTTTTTAGTCTTTTTATTTGACATTATTTGTAGAATATAGGATTTGTAAAGCTGTATATCATATCGGGAATGGGTTCACCCTTATCGTGCATTCCCATCATACCGCCTGCAATTTTCTTATATACCGCTCTTACCGGAAGCGAATAGGAAAATCTGACATCGGCTCTTACGAAACCGACTGAGGGAACTGCAATTTCTTCAGAAAAATTCTTCTCGTTTTTCTTTGCCTTATGTTCAAATATGATATTACCGTTATGATAAACTCTCAGAGTCTGACCGGATTTCAGCTCCTCGACAAAAATGTTTACAGTTTTATTTTCATCGAAAGAAACACTGTCACCGGGAACGGCATCACCGCAGGTAAGGAATATTTTCGGTGCTTTTGGAGAATTGGTAACAAAAACATTACCTCTTTTAATAGCTGCAAGTACATCTTCAAAAGAATTAGACTCTGTATAGACATAGGTTGTGGGAACACAAAGAAGTTTTGTTACCACATAATCTTTATGATAATCACTGCCGCCGACAGCGGGAATGAACTTTCCTTCAAGAAGCTTTTCCTCCCACCAGTTCATGCAGTATACATTATCAGTGTGCATGGGTGAGTTCCAGAGCTCCACGGAATCCATTTTATAATTGTTAAGGTCAATTCTCCACGGAAGTTTTCTGTCATGGGGGTGGTTCACACTGATATGTGCACCGCACTGTCTTGCTTTTGTGACAAGAGCATCATATTCCTCCACTGTATTGGGACGGGATATTCTTTCAAAAGGAAGATTTTCGCCCCATATATTGACATGTCCGAGACCGCCTGAGATTTCCATTCCGGGGAAAATTGCAACGCCCCTGTGATTGAAGCATTTTTTTCCGGGAGTATTTACATTATGGTCAGTGATAAATGCGAAATCGATACCGAGGTCAAACAGCATATCATACAGCTCTTCAGGTCTGTATTTCCCGTCACTGTTGCAGGTGTGAAGATGGCAATCGCCTTTCAACCAATGTCTTGCTCTTTTCATAAAAACACTCACTTTCTGTTATATACTTCTCTTGCACACTGAACAAAAGCCTCCATGGCTCTTGAGGGATATCTTTTCTTTTTATATCCCATCGCAAGTTTACGCCTTGTGTTATCACCCGAAAGCTTATAAAAAACACATTTTGATGCTCCGCGTTCTGCCCTCAGAAGATTGTCGGTAACAATGGTAATTCCAAGTCCCGCCCTTGTCATATTGTAAGCGGTCAGAAGCTGATCGGGATATATTTTTACTTTTGGTACAAAACCTGCATTTTCGCAAAGCTGCATGGTTCTTGTATACATATCATTTCCCTTTTTCAGCACCAGAAATTCTTCATTTGAAAACTCGCAAAGGTCAACTGTGGGACAATCCCTGTCAAGGTATCTTTTATTCTTCACATCCTCATCGGTAAGCTTCATTTCAGAGAACTTTTCATTAACGGAGAATGAAACCGGAACGGCAAGCAGAAGAGTTTCATCTGCAAGAGGATATGATATAAAAAGCTCGGGGTCAAAATCATGTGCCACAAGAATATCGACCTTTTCATCAAGCAACTGATTTTTAAGGTCATGAGAATGCGATTCCACAAGCTCTACGGTGATACCGCTGTAAGTATTCATAAATTCAATTATAATATCAGGGAGAATAAACGAGGATATGAAGTTTTCCGCACTGACAATGACACTTCCGCTTTTCATATCGGAAAGGTCATTAAGCTGATTGAGCATATTATGCTGAAGTGCTCTCATTTTTTCAATGGACTCTATACAGACTCTTCCCGCCTGAGTAAGAGAAATGGGATTTGTACTTCTGTCAAAAATGGTAATTCCAAGCTGCTTTTCAACCTTTTTTACAGATGCAGACAGTGCAGGCTGTGATACAAAAAGCTTTTTGGCAGCACCGGAAAAACTCTTTTCAAGATATACTTCATATACATAATCCATTCCGTCAAACATAAAATCACCCCGAAACTCTGTATACCATTATTATATATATACTTCCGACAAAATACAAGAAAAGAATTATAACAAATTTGATGCAAAAAAGCTTTGCATAATGATATAGTATTCAGATTAGATAAAATTAAAGTACAAACATTGTAAGTTATGCTAAAAAAATTATACTTTTCTAATTATTATAAATTTTATTTATAGGTGTTATATAATTATTTGTATTTGATACGCTTGGCTTATTATGGTATTATAAGCGGGACTAATAATTTAGTAAATATTTTGGAAAGAGGTAAACACAATGAAGAAATTTTTAGCAATTCTTCTCGCACTCACATTCTGCGTTACATGCTTTGCTGCTTGCGGCGACGGTAACGAAGGCACAACAGCAGCAGGCGACGAAACAACTGCTGCACCCACAGAAGTAGTATATGGTGACAAGACATTTGACAAAATCAAGGTCGGCACAGGCGGTACAACAGGTACATACTATGCATTCGCAGGTGCTTCAACACAGGCTATCACAACTGATACTTACGGCTTTGAAGTTGTTTCAACAGGTGGTTCACAGGCTAACATCGAAGGTATCGATGACGGTGACTATCACATGGCTACAGTTCAGAACGACGTTATGAACTATGCTTACAACGGCACAAACGGCTTCACTTCTCCCATCAAAACATTCTCAGCTGTTGCTTGTATCTATCCCGAAGTTTGCCAGCTTATCGCTACAGAAGCTTCCGGAATAAAGACAGTTGCTGACCTTAGGGGTAAAAATGTTGCTATCGGCGATGCAGGTTCAGGCGTTTTCTACAATGCAACTCAGATTCTTGCAGCTGCAGGACTTGATTATGAAACAGACATCAATGCAACATTCGCTTCCTTCGGCGATTCAGCTACAGCTCTTAAAGACGGTGCTATCGATGCTGCATTCATCACTGCAGGTACTCCCACAACTGCTATCACAGAACTTGCAACTGCTACAAATGTTGTTGCTGTTGATCTTGGTGATGATGTAATCGCAAAGCTCATGAACGACTTCCCCTTCTACACAAAGTATGAAATGACAAGTGCAGACTACGGCTTCATCACAGAATCCGTAAATACTGTTGCAATCATGGCTACTTATGTAGTAACAAACGAAATGAGCGAAGCTCAGGTTTATGAAATCACAAAGAACCTCTGGGAAAACGAAGATGTAGCTACTTGCCATGCAAAGGCTGCTCAGATGGACATTAACACAACCGTAAACGGTATCGGTGACGTTCCCCTTCATCCCGGTGCACTCAAATATTATGTAGAAAAAGGTATCGTTGAAGCAGCTGCTGATGAAACCACAGTTGCAGCAGAAGAAACAACTGTAGCTGCTGAATAAACAACAGTTGTTTGGTTTCACTCCGACACAAATCGGTAATATCCGTGCCGCAGTTTTATGAATTGCGGCACGTTCTTTTAATAAAAGCAAAAAACTCAGGAAAGGGGAAAAACAGTGAACGAAAATACCGCAAATGTAAATATCAACGAAGAAGCTGTTGATTCAGACAAGATAATGCAGGAATTCGACCGTGAAAGCAACACAAGAATCTTCACCGGTTGGAGAAAAAATGTTATAACAGGGCTTCTTTGCTCCTTCAGCGTATATATGATATCAATGGCGCTGCTTTTTCCGAATGCCACGAAGTATACAAAGCTTACGACCTTTATGGCATTTATAATTTTTGTAGGTTATCTTATATTCCCTGCTTATAAAGCACAGACAAAGAAAATCAATCATGTCCCCGTATATGACATATTTTTAGGTCTTGCGGGTGCGGCATGCTTCCTGTATTACACGGTTCAGCAGGAAGAAATAGTAATGATGTCAAGAAGAATCGGCACACTTCAGATAATTATTGCATTCCTCGCGATAATACTTCTGATAGAACTCGTGCGACGGGCTGTCGGTCTTCCCATTATTTTTGTTGCAGGTGCATTCATTGTTTATGCCGCAATAAAGGCATTTACGGAAAATCCGGACAAGGCTTTGAGAAACCTTGCATACAGCCTTTTTTATGATGTTGCAAACGGCTTATTCTCAACCCCCGTTTATGTATGTACCACATTTATCGTGCTCTTTATTATTCTCGGTGCTCTTCTTGAAAGAACAGGTATCGGCACATTCTTTGTTGACCTTGCAAACTCCATTGCAGGCGGCTCCGTCGGCGGACCTGCAAAGGTCGCAGTTATTTCAAGTGCACTTGAAGGAATGTATTCAGGCTCATCCGTTGCAAATACTGTAGGAAGCGGTTCTATTACAATTCCTCTCATGAAAAAGACAGGCTACAAACCCGAATTTGCCGCAGCGGTTGAAGCGGCGGCATCAACAGGCGGACAGATAATGCCTCCCATCATGGGTGCTGCAGCCTTCCTTATGGCTGAAATTACCGGCGTTCCCTATGCCTCAATAGCAGTAACGGCAATTCTCCCTGCTGCTCTTTATTTCACAGGTATCTTCCTTATGATACACTTTGAAGCAAAAAAGCTGGGGCTTAAGGGACTTCCCAAAGATGCTATTCCCAATTTCTTCAAGCTTATTGCAAGAAACGGCTATCTTCTTCTGCCTATCATAATTCTTGTAATATGCATGAATTATTTCAGTGCAGGTGTTTCTGCTTGTTTTGCAATTCTTGCTTCTCTTATCGTAAGTCTTTTCCCGAAGCACTTGACAAAGAAAACTGCTTGGCAGATAATATACCCTCTTATTCCCGTTGCTGTTACATTGGGAATCTGGATTCCCTTCGGAGCATCAATGATGACAAAGGCTGTTTTTGCAGGTCTTGTTGTGTGCGTTGTCCTTTCTTTTATCACAAAGAAAAACACAGCTCTCAACCCCGGTATTGTTGTTGAATCACTCCACAACGGTGCAAAAAATACCATAGGTGTTGCAGTAGCATGCGGTATGGCAGGACTTATTTCAGGTGTTGTTACAATGACAGCACTCGGTCAGCTTCTTCTCAACACTCTTGTTCCCGTCGCTGAAAACAGCATGTTCCTTGCACTCTTCCTTACAATGCTTTGCTGTATCGTTCTCGGCATGGGTGTTCCCACAACGGCAAACTATGTTATCATGGCAACAATTACAGCTCCCATTCTTATAAAGATGGGAATTCCTGCACTTGCTGCTCACATGTTTGTTTTCTACTTCGGTATCGTTGCAGACATCACTCCTCCCGTTGCTCTTGCAGCTTATGCAGGTTCGGCTATTGCAAAGTCAAATCCGCTGAAGACAGGTATCACGGCAACGCGACTTGCCATTGCAGCATTCATAATACCCTACATGTTCGCATATAACCCGAAAATGCTCTTCATTGATGCAGGTATATTTGACATCATATCCATAATAATAACCTCATTTGTAGGCATTTATGCGGTTGCGGCAGGCATGGAAGGATACATGAATGTAAAGCTTCCCTGGTGGCAGAGAATACTCACCCTTGCAGGCGGCTTTATGCTTATCGTGCCTGAAACAATAACTGATATCATTGGTATCTCACTGGTTGTTGCTATTATCATAATTCAGGTAATAAGCGAGAGAAAATCTCCCGATTATGTACCAAAGCAAAAAAAGAATAAGAAAAAAGCTGCATAACCGAAAAAGGCTCTCCCCGAAAAAATTCAGGGAGAGCCTTTATTGTTTTTTATTCTTTATTCAGCAAGCTGATAAATTCTTACATAGTCAACATACATATCAACAACTTCATCTTTACTTACATTTTCAAGTTTTGAAGCGTGGGGATTTTCAAGGGAAACTATAACTTCTTCGGGATTTTCGCAGATACCGTCACCAAAATCGGTACGGACTGTTTCAACACCGTTTACATAGAAGATATACTCTTCTTCAGTCCACATCATACCGTAGGTATTATATTCACTGTAGATGTTATTTCCGTTGAAAGAACCGAGATTTCTTGAAAAAATCTTGTTTTCCGTTGAACCGTTAAGACCTGAAAGATGCATAGCAGGTGTGTAAGCATCTTCTTTGCCTTCAACACCGTAGAAGGATTCGCAAATATCAATTTCAACAGCACCGATACCGCCTTTTGAAGTTTCGGGATTATAAGAACCGGCACCCTGAAGCCAGAAAGCAGACCAGAAAGCAGGTGAAGGGGCACAAATCATTTTAATTTCAAAATACCCTCTTGTATACCATTCTCTGAGACTTATTGCACCGCAATACCAACCTGCACCATAGGGACCGTCTTCACGATATTCACCTGTGATTTTAAGGGCACCGTCGGAAACAGATACCTGCTCCAATGAACCGATACCGCCTCTGCCGGGACCTTCGGAACGGGTTGCCCATACATCCATATCAAGACTGTCGCCTTCAAATTCATCTTCAAATACGAGTTCATAACCTGTAAGGTCAAGTTCGGGGCCCCATGCATCAACAGCCGCACCTGTAGCAAGCATATTAAACATCTGAATAATCATCATGAATGTTGCAACAATTCCTCTTGCACCGCCGCCCGTAATAAGGTCAACAATTCCGTCAAATAAGTTCTGAAGTGCCCACTGTTCTCTGAACACAAGACCGAGCATATTGGAAATAAGCTGTACCATAAAAAAATACTCCTTTATTTCTGTTTTTTATTCTTTCTCATTTCAGCCAAATCTCTGTAGCTGATGAGTTTTATGCCGTGAGTTTTGAATGCTGCGTGGGTTTCGGGGTCCTTCATTACAAGATACTCCCAGTATCTTCTCTGCCAAGTACCTGTGATGGACTTCATTTCATCGGTAGGCATTGCAGGATGAACATAGGTTTCACATATACCGTCGGGAATTTTAATAAGATATTCAATAAAATTATACTTGAACTCCTCATAGGTCTCCCCTGTTTCTATGTTTTCGGGGAATATAAGATAGTCGGGCATGGGGACATTATTCATTTTACCGAACATTCCGGAAAGAACACTGGCAACGGTAAAGAGCCATACGGGAGCTTCGGGAGGACACTGCTCTGTAAGAGGTTTAGAGAACATTCTGAAGGGATAGCCTTTTTTTCCGCAGACAGCAAGAGTTTTGGGAAGCATTAATATCTTTCCGTTCATTCCGTAAAGTGCACCCATGTGGCTGTCAATGTGAGAAGGCTTCATACCGAGATTTTCGCAATACTCTATCTGAGCGATAGTTTCTTTAACAGCTTCGTCATATTCGCAATGTGCCTCAAAATCTTCGCTTTCGGGCCACATTCTGCCTTCAGGAGTCTTAAGACTGGGAAGGTCTGTCATGGGTCCCCACGGAAAATTATCCTGCCACTCATTTGTATGGGTAAGATGAACACCTATTGCAAATTCGGGGTGAGCCTTTGAAAACTCAATAGCTTCAAGAGCTCCGGGGCAGGGTGTCATAATAGTTGACGAAAAAATGCTGCCCGATAAAAACAAATCCATAACCGCTTCATTTGCGGAATGACAAAGTCCGAAATCATCGGCATTGATTATAAGGAATTTTTTAGCCATAAACTTTCTCCTTGTAACATTTATACATTTTTATGATAACAAAACCTTAACAGTAAGTCAAGTAAATCATAAATTATGTGTATCCGATAAACACAGCAAGCAGCATAATTACCACGGAGATTATTCCTTCTATAACAAACAGCGGCCATGAGAATTTCAGCCATTTTGTGTATGATACACCTACTATACCAATAGCAATTATCATAATACCGCTTGTTGGATACAAAAGATTGGTAAAACCGTCGGCAAGGCAGAAGGATAAAACAACGCTGTTTGAGCTGATACCGATAAGATGAGCCAGGGGAAGCACAAGGGGCATAACAAGAAACGCCTTTGCCGTTCCTGAGCCTACAAAAAACTCAAGAAGTGCAATAAAGAGGAAAATGAGAAGAATGGCTGCATAAGGGTTCATTCCCTCAATCATAGAATAAATATAATAGAGAATGGTGTGCATTATTTTTCCCGTGTTGAGAATATATGCCACTGAAATGACTATCAGAATAAGAGGAATTGCAGGGGCAACTGTTTTTATTCCCTGCGAAAAGCCTGACAACAGTTTCTTTCCGCGAAGTCCTGTTATAAATGCCGCAGAAATACCGCCTGCAACAAAGAATACGGCGATACCGCCCATAGATAAAACACCGCCTGCACCTGTCACAAAATCGGTAACGATTGCAACAAAGGCAAGAAGAAGGCATATCATAAAAGCTTTTCCGGCTTTTGAGGTGGTTTTGTCATTAAAAACAGCATCCACATCAGCAACAGTATATTTTTCTCTTAAGACTTTATCACTTTCATAAGAAAGGCTTTTTTCGGGATGCTTTTCAATTCTTCTTGCATACATGAACAAAAAGCCGTAAAGCCCGAGATATACAAGAACAAAAACTACGAGACGAAGCCAGAGTCCCGAATATATTTCTACGTCGCCTGCAAGCTTTTGTACGGTCATTACATTAAAGGGATTGAAGGTTGCGGCAGTAAAGCCGAAGGCTACAGAAATAAGACTCATACCGAGCCCTACCATAGAGTCCCAGCCGAGTGCCAGCGAAATTGCAACAGCAAAGGGCACAAGGGTGACACTTTCCTCCAGAATACCTGCAGTAGATGCCAGTGCCATACAGAAAAATATCAGCACTGCCATAAGAAGATATTTTCTGTGAGAAAATTTCTTTATTACAACAGCCACAAGGTATTTCAGAACTCCGCATCGGTCAAGCAGTAAAAACGTTCCGCCCATAAGCACAATGAATGCGATTATCAGCAGTCCGGTCATGCCCGTATCTCTTGTCTCGGCATCGACAAAGACCATTACGGGAGCAGTTACGATTTTCCACAAAGGCATGGCATAATCTTCAAGGGGGGTGTATTCACTTTCCGCTGTAATTGATGCTTTACCCGTATCCTCATCAACAAAGGTATTGTACTCACCTCTCGGCATTACCTGTGTCAGCACACCTGCAAAAATATACACTGCTAAAAGAATGGCAGTTATGCTGATTATAGTCTTTTTATCAATATGTAAGCCATCAGCTTTCTTTTTCTCAATTTCACTCATGTACAATCTCCTTACAAATTTATAGAATAATTATACAGATATAATTTATCAAATGCAACAAAAAATTGAAATAAACGCATCACACATACATAAAAATGTGCAATGCGTTTGTCATTATCCGAGAATTGGTTTGTCACAGAATTCTGCTTCCGCTTTTCCTTTTATGCCGTCGGATTCAAATACTATAATTTCATTTCTGCCGTTTTTAAGAACCGAGGCAGGAACATACAGAGTTTTCTGAGGACCGATTTCCCAATATCTGCCGAGATTGAATCCGTTTATTGTAACAAAGCCTTTTGTAAAATTGTCAAGCTTTAAGAAGGTATCTTTACACTCATCTATATCAAAATATCCTCTGTAGAATGCGGATTTCTCATTGAAATCATCATCAGAAAACACAAGCTTATCAAGATTATCCATAGGAAGCGGATAGACATCCCAATGGAAATGTATTCTGTCATCAATAAGGCATCTTCCCGCAATACCCTTTTTACGCATCATCTTAGAGCCGAAGTTTGTTCTGCCCATATTTTCGCAAAGGACGGTAAGAGTGTCCCCTGCTTTTGCAGAAAATGTTGTTTCAAGGGAATCGTTTATATAGAGAATATCAATAAGATTGTCATTAATATAAATCTGTGCTCTGTCTCCGAGGGTTTCAAAGGTAAGCTTTACTTTTTCATAATCACGGTTAAGTTTTGTTTTATATGCAATATAACCGTAGCCAAAACCGTATTTTTCCATACATTTGGGAACATCGGAATGTATGGGAGAAGAAAGATTATTAAGGGAACTGAAAAAGCCTGTTTTTTCGGAAAGCTCTACCTTACCGTAAGCCTTTTTCTCACGGTCTGAAGGTATTTCGGGAAGCGGATAGTCTATGTATTTTTTGATAACCTCACGAACAGCCATATATTTAGGTGTAACATCACCGCATTCAGAAAGACACGCGTCATAATCATAGCTTGTAACATCGGGGAGAAATTTTTCATAATGATTAGCACCCGATGTAAAGCCGAAATTGGTGCCGCCTATAAACATATACATATTAAGGTGTCCACGCTTCAGCATATCGTCAACGACCTTTGCATAGTCTTCAGCAGATGTTGTGTGGTGCTTTTCGTCTCCCCATGCATCAAACCAGCCGTTCCACATTTCCATGCACATTTTAGGACTTTCGGGGAAAAGTTTATCATGGGCTTTAAAATTTTCTTCTACGCGGGAGCCGAAATTGAGAGTTGCAAGACATCCGTCAATGGCACCGTCTAAAATATCACTCTCGGATGTTCCGTCTGATGTAAACAGCGGTACATCAATTCCTCTTTTCATAAATCCCTCTTTGAGATAATTGAGATACTCCTTATCATCACCGTAATAGCCGTATTCATTCTCGCACTGTACCATTATAATATTACCGCCGTTGGTTACAAGATACGGCTTTATTTCGGTACACAGACGGTCGAGATAGCGGTCAAAGCACCTGATATATTTCGGATTCATACAGCGTATTTCCATGTCTTCATCCGTCTGTATCCACCAAGGCAGTCCGCCAAACTCCCATTCGGAACAGATATAAGGTCCCGGTCTTACTATTGCCATAAGTCCCATATCCCCTGCGGTTTTTATAAATCTACCGATGTCAAGGATACCCGAAAAGTCAAACACTCCGGGCTGTTTCTCATGCATATTCCATGCACAATAGGTCTCAACACAGTTACAACCCATTGCAAGAAGCTTTTTGAATATATCCTCCCATGTATCGGGCATATTGCGGAAATAATGCACCGCACCGGAAATAAGCTTTACGGGCTTCCCGTCTTTTATAAATTCATTTTTTACAATTTTAAATGTCATAATATTCCCACCCGGATAACTGAATTATAATTTTGTGATTGTTTTTATTATAAACGAATATGCATTGAATGTAAACAAAAAACAGCACTTTTTACGGTGCTGTTTCAAGGATTTTATAAAACTTTCCTATAAGCTCTTTGTCGGCTTCGGGGAGATGTCCGAAGGGAAAATCTATCCCCATATTTTCGTACTTTACAGAACATATTTTTCTGAAAGGAAGAAGCTCCGTTTTGTCAATGACGGGGTACTTTTTTATTATATTTTTCAGTTTCAAAATATTCTCTTCGCTGTCATTTACAGTGGGAATTATAACTTGTCTGACAGTTACCGGAATATTTTTCTCATTGAGATATGTAAGAAAATCCACTGTCGGTTTAATGGAACAGCCGACGTTTTCTTTATACTCTTCGTCACTTGTATACTTAAAATCCAGAAGCACTCTGTCGGTTTCCGCAAGCAAGGCTTTTACTTTGTCGGTCAATATACACCCCGAGGTATCAAGACAGGTGTTTATTCCGTTTTCGTGGCAAAGACGGAAAATTTCAAGGGCGAATTCAGGCTGAAGCAGAGGTTCGCCGCCGGAAAGGGTAATTCCGCCCTCTTTGCCGAAATAAGCCTTATATCTCAATACCTTGTTTACTATTTCTTCGGGAGTGTATTCCGTGCCGCCCTCTGCATCCCAGGTATCGGGATTGTGACAGCATTTACACCGAAGAGGGCATCCCTGAAAAAACACAACAAAACGAACTCCGGGGCCGTCCACAGTGCCGAGACTCTGAAGAGAATGAACTTTTCCTTTTATCATAAGCTTTCGTGGAAGGTACGGCTTATAACTTCACGCTGCTGTTCACGGGAGAGCTTATTAAAATTAACTGCATAGCCTGATACACGGATGGTAAGGTTCGGGAAGGCTTCGGGGTCTTCATAAGCTTTTATGAGAGTTTCACGGTTGAGCACATTTACATTTATGTGATGTGCCTTTTTGAGGAAATATCCGTCAAGAATGTTCACAAGGTTATTTATTCTCTCCTCCTCATTTTTGCCGAGAGCATCAGGAGTTATGGAGAAGGTATTTGAAATACCGTCACGGCAGTCCTCATAGCGTATTTTAGCCACAGAGTTAAGTGAAGCCAACGCACCGTTTTCTTCACGGTTGTGCATGGGGTTTGCACCGGGTGCAAAGGGGGTGCCTGCTTTTCTTCCGTCGGGAGTAGCACCCGTGTGCTTGCCGTACATAACGTTTGAAGTGATGGTAAGCACGGAAAGAGTATGAATTGCATCCCTGTATGCGGGAGTTTTTCGGAGTTCCGTTATAACCTTATGAGCCATATCACGGGCAATAAAGTCAACCCTGTCATCATCATTTCCGTATTTGGGGAAATTGCCCTCCGTTTTAAAGTCTGTGATGTATCCCAGTTCATCCTTCACAGGGTGAACCTTTGCATATTTGATTGCACTGAGTGAATCAGCAACAACGGAGAAGCCTGCAACACCGAATGCCATAAAACGGGTAACTTCCGTATCGTGCAAAGCCATCTGTGTCTTTTCATAAGCGTACTTATCGTGCATATAATGAATGACATTCATGGTATTAACATAGAGTTTACTCAGCCACTCAATATAAATATTGTAACGCTCCATTACCTCGTCAAAATCAAGAGTTTCCGTGTCCATTACAGGCATCTGTGGACCTATGTGTATTCCGCTTGTGGTATCAAATCCGCCGTTTATAGCAACTAAAAGAAGCTTTGCAAGATTGCATCTTGCTCCGAAAAACTGCATCTGCTTACCCACTTCCATAGCGGAAACACAGCAGGCTATTGCATAATCGTCACCGTGAAGAGGTCGCATTACATCGTCATTTTCATACTGTATTGAATCCGTATCACAAGAAACCTTTGCACAGAATTTCTTGAAGTTTTCGGGAAGGTCATTTGACCATAATACAGTGAGGTTGGGTTCGGAGGAGCTTCCGAGGGTATAAAGAGTATTGAGCATTCTGAAGGAGTTCTTTGTAACAAGGGTTCTGCCGTCATTACCCATACCGCCGACACCCTCTGTTATCCACATGGGATCGCCACCGAAAAGCTCGTTATATTCAGGGGTACGAAGATGTCTTGCAATACGGAGCTTCATAACGAAATCGTCCATAAGCTCCTGTGCACCTTCTTCTGTGAGAATTCCTCTTTCAATGTCTCTTTCAATATAAATATCAAAGAAAGTGCTGACTCTTCCAAGGCTCATTGCGGCACCGTTCTGCTCTTTTATAGCACCGAGATAACCGAAATATGTCCACTGAATAGCTTCTTTTGCATCCTTTGCAGGCTCGGAAATATCAAAACCATACATAGCCGCCATTTCCTTAAGGAAGCCCAGGAAAGTTATCTGCTGGAACAGTTCTTCGGAAAGACGGATGTTTTCTACTATATAAGGCTTATCAGCCAAAGCCTTTTTGTCCTTCAATTTTTCTGCTATAAGTCTGTCTACACCGTAAAGAGCCACTCTTCTGTAGTCACCTATTATTCTTCCTCTGCCGTAAGCATCGGGAAGACCTGTTATAATATGGCTTTTTCTTGCAAGACGCATTTCATCTGCATAGGCTCTGAAAACACCGTCATTGTGAGTTGTTCTGAAACGGAATTCATCCTCAACCTTATCACTGAGACGGTATCCGTAAGCAGCACAAGCCTGACGAGCCATTCTGATTCCTCCGAAGGGGTTTACACCTCTTTTAAGAGGGCTGTCGGTCTGCATACCGAAAATAAGTTCTTTTTCCTTGTCAATATATCCGGGCTTATAGCTTGTAAGTGAGGATACGGTATCCGTATCAACACTGAGCACACCGCCGTTTTTTCTTTCTTTACGGAATAATTCCTGAACCGTTGACATAAGCTCTTCGGTTCTCTTTGTAGGACCTGCAAGGAAGCTGTCGTCACCCTTATATTCCTTGTAGTTCAACTGAATAAAATCTCTTACATTGATTGTTTCCTGCCAGACACCTTCTCTGAATCCGAGCCAGTTATCATGTTTCATATTGTTTTCCTCTCTTCCGAATTCATTTTCCGTAAACGGAATATCCCTTTTCCCTTTCCTTAAAAAGAAAAAGGGACACAATCAGATTTCACAAACTGATTGTGCCCAGACGGTCGGCAATAAAATTTTTACACTCCACCGCGGTACACCGCGAAATCCGTCAGTCATGTAAAAATCCATAAGCTATTATACAACGAAAGCCGCCAAAAGTCAACAATAATTGAAACAGAATATTATACCGCACCCATCCGCTGATAATGTCAGAAAAAGCACCTGATTTCTCAGGTACTGAAGGCGGTAAAAAATCTTCTTACCAAGCTATAATATTGGTTTCAACAAAAATTCTCTGAACGCTGAAAAAATTCTTTTTTGCATATAATGTGCAGATTACTCTGTATTCATAGCCTTTTACGGTTGTAACGGCTTTAATTGTTGAGTGACTGCAATAATCGACAATATCATCATCAAACTGATAATAAAAAGACCATGAGTCCGAGGACGAAGCCCTTCTTTGAACAATGATATCCTCAAAGCCGCATCTTATGACATCGGGATCGCAATCCATCAATGCCACAAACTGAAGAAGCTTATAGTCATTATTTATAGAAAATGCACCGTCAAAAATAAGACCTGTTGCACGTTCCGGTGCCGTATAAGTATTACCCTTGGCAAGGATTTCATTTATTTTATCCTGTGACAGAAAAATATCCTGCACTTCAATATCATTTTTTTCAAAAGCAAAAGCCTGTACATTAAAAAAAGAAATTAAACACAAAACAATAACAAGTATTGATTTAATTATTTTTGTCATAATTCAATCTCCTTATGAATTTTGAAGTATATTGATTACTTCATCAAAAGACAAATTTTTAAACATAACTCTATAGGTGCTATTACCTTTATTATAATATGCGACAGTTTTTGAATCAGTTGAAGAAGCTATAATTACATCTGTTCCGTTAATATTAATTTGCTTTATTTGCTCAACATCAGAATAGAGATTAATACTGTCCAAAGAATTTTCATAAGAGGCATATTTTCTTATTGAAATGTAGCCTGAAACTTCAAAATCAGTAAAACTGAAATTCAAATTGTAATGCTCATTGTTACATTGCTCTAACAATTCCAATTTGCAATTTTTACCATAAAAAATCGGGAGTAGATTAACATCTTCAAGTCCCTGCTTTTCCAATTCAGC
>SVQH01000012.1:0-6382 GCA_015065425.1 Oscillospiraceae bacterium | reverse complement strand
AATTCCAATTTGCAATTTTTACCATAAAAAATCGGGAGTAGATTAACATCTTCAAGTCCCTGCTTTTCCAATTCAGCTAAAACCTTTTTATTATGAAGTGTCGTAAGGTTAAGAGAAAGCTGTTTTCCGAAAATGCTCACTATTCCCTCTGAAGCTTCGACAGTGAACACATTTGCACTGACAGATACAGTTATAATTGACAGCATCGCAACAACTGCGGCTATAAGAAATATTTTGCCGACATTTCTTTTCTTGTGAGATTTTGTCTTACAGTCGTTTTCATTGTCTTTCTTTTCAGAAGACTCTGTTTCTTTTCTGCTTAACACATCAATACAAAGCTCAACAATGTCAGTATCCATTTCTTCAACCGGTTTTTCAAGTTCCTCGTCAAGTAAAGCCTGTATTTCCTCATAAGAGAACTCCATTGACGGGGTGTTCAGAATATTTTTTAATATTTCTTTGTTCATTTTTACCACCTTCATACTAATAGTGCGAAAAAATTAAAAAAGTAACACAAAAAAAATAAAAATTTTTTAAAAATTTTCAATTCGCTCATTTACAGCTTTTTTTATTCTTTTGCACAGCCTGTAATGCTGCTGTTTTACAGCACTTTCAGTTTTTCCGAAAATCCCGGCAATTTCTCTTAAACTCATATTTTCATCATAAAAGAACCTCAGAAGCTTTTCCTCTTCTTCGGAAAGTGAAAACATTATTTCGTCTGCAAATCTCTGAATATCTTTATCGGTAATAATACAGTCTGTCATATCAGGTATTATTACTAATGACATCAATTCTGTGTTATTTTCATCAAAGGTTACCATTCGCTCTTTTTGTATTCTTAATTCTTCATACTTTTTTATAATCAAATTGTTTGCTACCTTATAAAGCCAAGCCTTTGGGTAAGTTATTTCTCTCCCTGATTTTACCGCTTCCGCAAAAGCAAGATAAATATCGGAACAAACATCTTCTGCAGCCTCGGGAGAATCACCAAGTTTTATTTTACAAAGCTTTCTGATCCTGCTACTGCATTCGTTCCAAATCATATTGTAATCTTTGTCAGCAATAAATTTACTCAAATTCTTCCACCTTTCTGCATTTTTCTCTAATATTATAATTGTATTTTTCTTTTTCTCACCTGTCAAGAAATAGTTTCAATTTTTATCAAAATATTTATTTTTTGCAAAAAGTTCAGACGGTTAGTGTTATGAAGCCTGACAAAAGCGGAACCATGGATATAAAATGTAAAAAACTGTGTTTAGTCGTGCATTACACCGCATTTTATACCCCTTAACCAATAAACCCGTTCCGAAAAAACGGAACGGGTATAAATTTTATTCGTCGTCGTCTTCCATTGTGGATTCTGCGATAACTTTTGTTGCAACTTCCTGGGGAGCTCTTTCATATCTTGCAAATTCAAGTGAGAAATAGCCTCTGCCTGCTGTTACGGAACGAAGAGTTGTGGAGAAATCGCCCATTTCAGCCATGGGAACTTCTGCTTCAAGAAGCTGCATCTTGGGTTCGTCTGCAGGTCCCATGCCGAGAACTCTGCCGCGACGCTTTGTGATGTCACCCATGATGTCACCGAGGTTATCATCGGGCATATATGCTTTAAGAGTTCCTATAGGTTCAAGGATTGCGGGACCGGCTGTATCCTTAAGCTGTTTGAAAGCAAGGGAAGCGGCTGTCTTAAATGCCATTTCGGATGAGTCAACGGGATGATATGAACCGTCATAAAGAGTAGCCTTGATATTAACTACGGGGTAACCTGCTACGATACCTCTCTTTACGCTTTCACGAAGACCCTTTTCAACTGCGGGGAAGAAGTTCTTGGGAACAGAACCGCCGACAACCTCTTCACCGAATACGAGGTCAAGCTCTTCACAGGGTTCAAAGCGAATCCAAACATCACCGAACTGACCGTGACCGCCGGACTGCTTCTTATGTCTGCCGTGAATTTCAACTCTCTTGGAGATAGTTTCTCTGTAAGCAACTCTCGGAATCTGAAGGTCTACTTCAACGCCGAACTTAGTCTTAAGCTTTGTAACAATGAGGTCAAGATGCTGTTCGCCGAGACCTGAGAGAATCTGCTCTCTTGTTTCTTCATTTGTATAATATCTGATTGCGGGATCTTCGTGAGAAAGCTTCTTAAGACCTGCAGCAACCTTTTCTTCTTCACCCTTCTTCTTGACAACTACTGCCATGGAAAGGCAGGGGTCGGGGAATATGGGAGCCTTAAGAGAAAGAGGAGCCTTTTCAGAACAGATGGTATCACCCGTCTTTATACCGTCAAGCTTTGTGATAACACCGATATCACCTGCAGTGATAACGGCAGTATCTTCGCTCTTGCCGCCCTTGGGAACAAGAAGCTTACCCATTCTCTGATTTGATGCTGTTCTGGGGGTGTAACAGGGTGTATCACCTGCGATTTTACCTGAAGCAACCTTTACATAAGTCATTTTACCTACGAAGGGGTCAGCAACGGTCTTGAAGCACATTGCTGCAAGAGGTCCGTTTTCATCACATTCAAGTTCAATTTCATTTCCGTCTGCATCAGTTGCGGTTTCCTTGAACTGTGCAGGTGAGGGAGCCATCTTTGTAATACCGTTGAGAACAAGGTCAACAGCCTCAAGCATATAAGCGGAACAAGCATATAAAGGCATAACGGTTCCGTCAAGAACGCCCTTTGAAAGACCGGCAACTATTTCATCGTGGGTAAATTCTTCACCGTCAAAGAACTTCATCATAAGTTCATCGTCAGCAGAAGCTACGGATTCGGTAAATGCTGCATGGAGCTCTTCAATTCTGTCAGTTGAAGGCATACTGACTTCTGTTGCCTTACCGTCTTTATATGCAAATGCCTTATTCTGAAGGAAATTTACATAGCTTACAACCTTGTCACCTTCAACATAGGGAACAACTACGGGACAAACCTGAGTGCCGTATTCTTCTTTAAAGGCATCTACTGTTTTATAGAAATTAGCATTTTCAGCATCACAACCGGTAACGATTATGTACTTTGACATATTTCTCTGGCTTGCAGCCTTGTAAGCCTTTTCAGCACCTACATCAACGCCGGAGCCTGACTTAGTAACGATAAGAACTGTTTCAGCAGCTCTGATACCTTCTGAAACACCTGTTGCGAAGTCGAAAAGACCGGGAGTGTCAATTATATTTATTTTTCTGTCACGCCATTCAAGAGGGCAGACAGCGGAAGATACTGAATTGTGACGACGCTTTTCTTCAGCGTCAAAGTCCATTACGGTGTTGCCGTCAGCTACTTTGCCGAAACGGTCAGATGCACCTGCAATGTAAAGCATGGCCTCACTGAGAGTGGTTTTACCTCTGCCGCCGTGACCGGCAATGCAGACGTTTCTGATGTCATTAACATTATAAAGTTTCAATGTGGTTACCTCCTAAAAGTGTAAAGGAATATGGTTAAAAACAACAAATTCCCAAAAGTGTACGGGGAAAATTATAGCACAAAAAGCAATACAATGCAATAGTTAATTGACTTTTTCAACATAATTTTTCAACAAATATTCATGGAATTTGTTTGACATTATTACCATATTAGTGCTATAATTTTTTTTAACACTTATATTATGCACAAAGAAAGGGAAAAATTATGGGCATAAAAGACAAAATACAACCGAGCGGCAATAAGCTTAAAAATGCCGTGGGCATTGAGGGTAATTTCGGGACTTACATAAAACCCATGGCGGCTTATACCTGTGCAAACATCACACTCGGCGGTGCGGGCTATCCTATCAACCTTTATCATCAGCAGTATCTCAGCTTTGTTGAGCAGATGCCGACAGATGTAACAGGCGTTATCAGCATGATAAACGGTCTTATTGATGCCGTATCGGATGTTGTCATGGGAATAATAACAGACCGTACCCGTTCAAAATACGGTAAACACAGAATTTACGTGCTTCTCGGTGCAATACCGTTTTTCTTTGCTTATGTCATGAAGTGGAGTTCTTTCGGAATATCCTCCATGGGTAACATGACCTTCAATTTCATTTATTACCTTGTGACAGCTTTTATTTATTCCACAAGCTATACAATGATGAGTGTTCCTCATGTAGCAATGCTTCCCACCATTGAGCCGAATTATTTCAGGCGGACGCAGTACAAAATGGTGGAATATATGATGAACAGTGTAGGACAGGTTTCCTCATTCGTTTTTATGGGACTGGTACTGGGCGGATTTGATATGCCGAACCCCTCCCCGGCAGACAAAGGAAAATATCTTATGAGCGGTATCGTTCTTGCAATATGGTTCGTATGGTCTCCCATTCTTTCGTTTTTCACCTGTCCCGAACCGTCATCACTGTCACTGCGAAAAGAACCTATTAACTGGAAATATATGCTCCATGAGTATTATCTTGTGTTCAGAAACCGTTCTTTCAGACAGTACTTCCTTATAAGTATATTCAATTCTTTCCGTTCAAGCTTTTACGGATATTCAGACCAGTATTTCATAGTCAGTATTGCTGATAAATACAGTCATTTCAACATACTTAACACCGTAGCAGGTACATCTGAATTTATGGGTTCCCCCGTAATATACTTCCTTAACCGCTATTTTGACAAGCGTACATCGGGACTTATGCTAACCCCCATTATGATAGCAGGTCTTGCAATTTATGCCTTCGTTGACCATAAGACACCCGCAGTATTCCTTTATATTGCCGCAATTCTCTATAACTTCGGCTTCTCGGGCCCCGGCTTTGCAATAGACACCATTCAGCCTGACATAACAGACGTGGATGAACTTATCACAGGAAGAAGAAGAGAAGGCGTTATTGCAACCTTCAGGAGCTTTGTTTCAAAAACCATAAACTCTTTCATGACAGGTATACTCGGCTTCTCTCTTAAGTTCTTCGGCTATGATGTAACAAAAAAAGAGCCCATATATCAGACAGCAAAAACAATTTTCGGTCTGAGACTCAATTTTACTTATATGCCGATAATATTCGGAATTATTACACTCATTCTTATTAAGAGCTTTACAATGAACAAGGAAGACCATGCAACAATTCAACGTGTTATCAAGGAAAAGCACGAGGGCAAGAAAGTTAAAATCACAAAACAGCAGAAAAAACGCCTTGAAAAGATTTCAGGTGTCAAATGGAATGAAATGTGGATAGGTCAGCCTCTTACAAAAGCAGAAAAAAAAGCTCTTGAAGAGAAAGCTCTTAAAGAAACCGCAGAGGTGGGCGTATGAACGGTATAATTGATATCGGAGGAGGACTCAGAGGTGTATTCGGCACGGGTGTTTTTGACAGATTAACCGAGCTTGGCATCACCTTCCCTTACATAATCGGAGTTTCAGCGGGAGCCGCAAATATTACATCATATTTAAGCGGACAGAAAGGCAGAAATCTTCCGTTTTATACGGAATATCCGAACAGACCCGAATATATGAGTTTCAGAAACTTCAGAGAAAAAGGCTCATATCTTGACCTTACTTATGTTTACGGTAAGCTTTCAAACGAAACAGGAGAAAGACCTCTTGATTATGACAAAATGATGTCTTCTGACAGCAGGTTTATCACCGTAGCCACCAATGCACTTACTGCAAAGGCGGTATACTTTGAAAAGGATGCATATAAAAGAAATGATTTCAGGGTTCTTATGGCTTCATCCTGCCTTCCTGCCGTATGCCGTCCCATTGAAATTGACGATATTCCCTATTTTGACGGCGGTGTATCTGACCCTATACCAATAAGAAAAGCATTCTATGACGGTTGTGAAAAAGTGGTGCTTATCATCACCCGTCCCGTAAACGAGGAACACATTCCGAATCTTGACAAAAAAGCTGCTTTCCTTGTAAGACAAAAATATCCTGCCGTGTCAAAAGCACTGCTTTGCAGATATCAGCTGTATAATAC
This sequence comes from Oscillospiraceae bacterium, assembly GCA_015065425.1. GTDB lineage: Bacteria > Bacillota > Clostridia > Oscillospirales > Acutalibacteraceae > RUG806. Next base: position 482 of record SVQH01000012.1, on the reverse strand, counting down.
CTGTCTTGCCATTGCAAGAGAGTATGAAAAGCAGGGCAAAGTACTTATTTTAGCACCCGACAACTGTGACGGACTTTCGACACTCACAAAGGACTACGGTAAACTTATGACTCTGTATAACGACGGCAGAGAAAAAGCAGAAAAAGTAATTGATTTTCTCAACAAATGAGAAAGAATCTTACGATTTATCATCCCCTACCCCTGGGTGTCTTGGGGATGAAAGTATTTCTTGATATAAGCAAATTACTCACAATGCGAGTAATTTGCTGTATATTAATAAAAACAGGAGCTGTCCGCAAAAGGCAACTCCTGTTTTTTTATCAAAATAATTTTATCAAGTTATCCAGTCCTTCTATACCCTTAAGTAAGTCTTTATAGGGCTCAACCATCGCAAGTAACGACTTTACGGCTTCTTTTTCATATTTTTCTACTTCATCAAGGGCTTTTTTCATAAGTGCAACACTGTTCGGGGAAGCATCAAG
>SVQH01000011.1 GCA_015065425.1 Oscillospiraceae bacterium | reverse complement strand
CCCTTGAAACGGAAAAACAGATAATATAGTATAATCTGAACTAAAAATGTTCCCGTCCATCGTATAAGGTGGACGGGAACACATTTTAAAAAATTATAAATTTAAGTAATAATATATTGCTTTTTTTATAAAAATAATGCACAATATATTAAATAGCTTGTTTTATAAGACAAGTTTTTCTGATTTAATTTCAGAATTTTATACAGGACATTTGCGGAGGTTAATATGCGAAAACTCCTTACCCGTAAGACACTTGCTTTATTTCTTTCTTTTGTGCTTTTGCTGAGTGTGTTCCCTGTTGTTGCAGGTGCTGTTTCAGGTTCCCGTGCAATGGTGGAAACAGCGGCAAGTCAGATAGGAATATATGAAGGTGAAAACGGTTATACAAAATACGGTGAATATTACGGATATGCCTACATGGAGTGGTGCTGTGCTTTTATTTCATGGTGTGCAAGAACCACGGGTATACCTGAAAGTGTGATACCAAATAATGTCTCTTGTACTCAGATGAGAAATTATTATATATCACAAGGACTTTATCACCTTGCACCTGCTTACGGCGGTACATATATTCCAAAACAAGGCGATTTGATTTTTTATACGGACACAGATGCTTCTCTCAGAAGTAAAGACAGAATTGAGCATATCGGCATTGTTGTCAGTGCTACGGCTTATGATGTAACCTGTATAGAAGGAAACTGCCCCGATAGGGTTTGTCAGCGAGTAAGACCTTATTCAAATTATGTTGTCGGTTATGCCACTCCACAGTATGCGGATTCGTCTCTTTCAAATAAAGCAGGTACATATAAAGCATTGACTATTCTTCCTTTCAGGGAAGAACCTGACGGAAAAGTTATTTCTCTTGTATCTCCCGGTGCCGAATTTGAAGTACTTGAAATCATTGATGACTGGGGCAAGACTGAAAAAGACGGCAAAACAGGTTGGATATCGCTTAAATTATGCAAATTCCTGAAAGCCCACGAACACACCGAACGCACCATTCCTGCAGTTGCCGCAAAATGCAGTCGCTCAGGACTTACTGCGGGACTTGAATGCAGTGTATGTAAGATAGTTCTTCGTTGTCAGCAACACATTCCTGCAACAGGTCACAAACTGGGGGATTGGTCAGAGACAAAAGCTCCGTCATGCAGTGAAACGGGAGAAAATTCAAGAACCTGTTCCATCTGCGGATACGCACAAACGGAGGATATTGCAAAAATTCCCCATGCCGAAAAAACTATTCCCGCCATTCCGCCTTCATGTACTGACCGGGGACTTTCGGAGTCAGTAATATGTACCGTGTGCGAAGAAGTGATAAAAGAAGCAGAGCCTCTTTCTTTCCACGGGCATATTATGGGTGAATGGATGACTTTTTCAGAACCCACTGCTGACGAAAACGGCATTGCTGTGAGAAGATGCGGTGAATGTGAATATTTTGAAGAAACGGAAATTGAAATGTCGGAAATTGACATTACACAGGACCTTGATGTTGATGCAGCATTTTTCCTCATATCTCTCGGTGGCTTTATGGATATTGCCGATTTCTTTAAGCTGTTGTTCAGATAATAAATCAAAACCGTGCAGTCTGATGTGCTGCACGGTTTTGTAATATACAAGCGTAAGTGTTTTGTTATTTAATCAGAATCTTCCTCTTGAACCTCCGTGAGTTCTTCCCGTTGAAGACGTGTGAGTTGAGCTTCTTCCGCCGAATGAAGAGCCACCCGAGCGTCCCGATGAAGTATTGTTTTTCGGTTTCGGAATCTTTTTTACATTGCTGTAAAGGAAAATATCTCTGCTTTGCGTTATACGGAAGGAGCCCGGAACAATATAATCGGATGCAGTTTTCTTGCTTCTTACCGTTTTAAGCTGTGACTTGAGATACAAGGTATATATAAGTGCAATGACAATACCTATTATGAATGAAACAAGAATCCATGAAAATGAGAAAACACGGGAAAGCTTTTCAGAAAATGATTCTTTATAATAAATGATACCACCGTCGGACGGATTATATATACTCCCGTTATCAGGGGAATGCACGTAGCCTCCGTCAATGTTGTCCGAATAGTGTTTATAGTCAGTAAATATTCTGTCACATTTTTCGAGAAAGGCAATAAATGCAAGTGTATATTCATTTCGTGAAAGATAAGGTATAAACTCATTTTCGAGCTGTGAAAGATTATAATCGGTAAATATTTCTATTGCCTTTCCGTGGGTTGTAATTGCAAATTCTCTTGAAGCCATATCAATGACCAGCATTATTCCGTCGTCATTATCACCGTATCCGAATCCGTTTTCGTCATAATAGTCGTCTGAAAACTCTGTAATATCAATTCCGTTTGCTGAATTTACGGTAAGAATTGCAACCTCACATTCATGAATTTCACTTATCTGTTCCAATTTGCTGTTAATTATTTCTTCGTCTTCATAGGGAATCAGTTCGGCAAAGTCATTTATGAGTGTCTCTCGCTGTGAGCCTGAATAATCATAAGCATAAGCCTCGGTCATGAATGCTGTCATAAGAAGAGTGCAAATAAGCAGTGATAAAACTTTCTTCATTTTATTATGCACCCCCCTTAAGCAATAAACAGGTTATACACGGCGGTTGCCGCAAAGCCTATCAACGAACCTATTGCTGCGGAAACGGCAAAATATTTTGCAAATTTCCCCTTATCCATAGGAAGGTCACCGACAAATTTTCCTGTCTGACCGTTCATTGCAAAGGTGTATTTTTCGCCTTCAAATGTGGTGTTGAGTATCCATACGGGATAAAGTGCATATTTGTGGCTTCCGCTTGTCATATTTACATTGCTGTCAATGGGAGTAACGGATGTATAACCGCCCACCGTACCTCTGAGTGTTTCTGTTGTGCTTTGCTTTATTCTTTCATTTGCACGTATGATGCTGTTTTTTACACTGACATCGTACTTGTCGGCAAAAAATCCCGAAAGATAAGCTGTGGAAAAATCAACGGCATCCGAGAAATAAAAAGGTTCAACAGATTCCATAAGCTCATCAGCCATTTTTTCAGAACCGTCAACAGGTATTTTTGAAAAATCCATTGCTCCGCTTCTTAAAACGGAAAAATGACGGGTCTCGGTATAATTGTTATTTGCATCGCTCCAGTGCCTGACAGCAGTTGCTTTATATCTTGCCGAACCTGTGACAGAAGCATCAAAAAGCCAGAAGGGCACATATATCCCTTTTATCTCATCAATATGGTTTTTGTCCTTAAACACAGGTGGCAGCAGTTTCTTACCTGTTATATGTTTTTTGTAAGCATCCATTGCCTGTTTTTTGTCAAATTTGAACGGAATGACATAATCAGGTTTGAGAAGACCTGCAAAATGTTCCTTCATTACAACAGGATTCCCGCAGTAAGGACAGCCTGTTGCCGCTGTAGTGTCATCGGTAATTATTTCACCGCTGCAGGTGTTGCAGATATAACTTCTCATGCCCTTTTTTTCTTCTTCGCTGAATTCGTTCTGAAAATCTTCATTCCATGTAAAGTTATCACTTTTTACCGTTTGTTCATTAAGAGCATCATCGAATTCCCTAAAAACTTCAGGGTCATATTCCGTGTCACAGTACGGGCATTTCATTTTCTGAAGCCTTGCATCAAATTCTACTTTTCCTGCACATGACGGACAGGTATATTCATGTAAAGAAGACATCATATCACATCCTTTCGCACTTCTTTTTATATTATACAATATTTATTACTTTATTGCAATATTATCGCATATTGAAAATGATACAGACCGGGCATCATAAGAAACCCGGTCTGTTTGTAAGGAACATGATTTACCGTCCGCAGCAGCAGGGCGGTTCAAATGAAGAGGCAGGGGAATCGGCACAATCCGGAGTGTCGGGCGGGAAAAACTCCGATACGGGGAAGCGTATCTTTCTGAATGAATCGCAGGGGTCTTCCGTGTTACATGAGCATTCCTTTGTCGGCATACAGAAATCATAGGCAGGAATGAGCATCTGAACATCTCTTTCAAGCTGTATTATGGAGAACAGACCTATAGTCACTCTTACTGCACGCTGAGAACTCTGAGGACCGAAGGAGCCGGGGAAGAGACGTGAAACACACCTTGGAATTCCTGAAGACGCATCCTGAATGTTGTTACAGCATTCACAGGGACGGCATATCTTTGCATCAAGACACAAGGGTGAAGCTACCTGTACCTTTGCTCTGGGATTTGTGGAGGAAGCAAAGATATTATTGTCATTATCTGCTCCCGATTCCGAAGAAAAGACTTTTACACTGCCCTCAGAGCCGTAAAGAATGCATTTTTTGGAAAAAACGGAAAGTCCCGTGACAGTAACGCACTGCTGTGCACCTGCAACAAAGACATCAAGCGTTACCATAAAGAAGAATGTAATGTCTACAGAATAATATCCTCTGTTGAACGGAACCGTATCAACATCGGTAAATACGTTGATGACATCGCATCCTCTGCATCTGATGTTTACTGCAGAATCTATCACGCTCTGTGCTTGATCTGTAAAATAAACTCTCAAATCGGCAAGGCAGTCTTTATCGGCACACGAATCATAAACCCTTGCAGTGTCAATGCATATTGCTTCATTCGTGCATTTTTCATCTGCATTTCCCGTTAAGGGGTTAAAATTATCAGGCATAATAAAACCTCCGTAATATGATTGAAATCCGAAAACTTCAATACATATTATGGAGGTTACCGGTATTGTGTTACAAAAAAATCAATATTCCGAAAAATTACAGTTGTACGGTCTTCCGCCGTCTTCCATAGATTTGTCTGCAAGGAATACGGTAAGATGACCTGCAACAGAATTATAAATTGAGGTGCAGGAGATTGACTGTTCGCCTGTTCTTATGAAATTAATGAAATCTGCCGTTAGTGCAGGGTCACCGCCGCCGTGTCCCATGCCGCCCATGGTGTTTGTGTCATAAAATTCTCTTACAAATCCGTCGGGAGCTTCTGTTACAATTCTTTCAATGACAAAATTGTTGTCTTCAAAATTACCGTAAAGCTCGGCTTTCGTGCCTATGATATGTATTTTTCTGACACTTTTAGCTGTTCCTCCTATCATGTTGTGAGTTCCCGTTGCACCGTTTTTGAAATTAACGAGTACGGACTGGTGGTCAACAACATTGTTATCACACTTGTAAATGCATCTGCCGTAAGGATTGTCTTCACGCAGTGATTTTTCCTTGATTTCAAGTGTCTGTTCTTTTATATCTTCAATCCCTGCCCATACATAGCATTCCCAGCGGTCGGGATGACCGAGATACATTGTTTTTGCTGAATATCTGCAGGTATCCACATGAGGACAGTCCACAAGACAGCGTGTTCCGGCTCCTTCAGGGGCATTTTCGGGCTTGAACTGATATATGCTGCCGTGGGAAGACACGGTTTCGGGAAGGGTTTCATTCATAAGCCACATCATTATATCGATATCGTGACAGCTTTTTGCAAGAAGCATTGATGTTTTGCAGATATCTGAATTTGCCCATTTGCCTCTTATATAAGAGGTAGACAGATGATGATAGCTTACATGCTCTGACATCTGTATGTTTATGATATCTCCCAGTGCCCCTTCAAGTATCTTTTCTTTTATTGCTTTATAAAAGGTGGAGTATCTCAGAACATGGCATATCATTACCTTATTGCCGTTTTTTCTTATGACGGAAAGCAGTTTTTTCATTTCTTCCATACTTACCGCAAACGGCTTTTCAAGGAGCATATCATAGCCTTTCTGAAGCAGTGGTACTGCTGTTTCAAAATGCTGGTGGTCCATTGTGCCGTTGATTATAACATCTGCAAAACGCGGAACTTTTGCAAGCTCTTCAGCATTTTCAAAACAAAATTCTTCCGAAAAACCGTATCTTTCTGCTGTCATTTTTCTTCTTACTTCGTTGGGGTCGGCAATACCGACAATTTTTAAATCATCGGGGTGCTCAAACGAATAGTCTCCGTAGGTTATTGAACGGTGACCGGCACCGACGATGATTGCTGTTACAGGTCTTTTTGTTTCCATAGCTTTCTTCTTTTTTAATCCTTCGAAAAAACAAAATTATTATTCCAAGATTCTCTGATCTTCTTTTACCGTATATTTATCCGTATCGGCTTTCAGTCTCATAAATGCAGATACAATATTTGAGGCTGTCTTTCCTCCTGCGGAAACCGCTTCTTCATAATGCAGGGGAGCGAAGACGCTTCCGAAATCATTATCGGGAACGATATATCCGATAAAGTCATTGCACAGCCCCACAACTGCAAGGTCTGTGCCGAATATTTTTTTAAGTGACGGATATTTCCACTCCTTGCCGTTATAACTTGCCCAATCGGGGAATGCACCTCCGACGGCAATTTCAGGCATAAGCTCTCCCGGAACCATAGCAAGTGTAAGTGTGTTTCCGAGTACTGCAAAGCCTACCTCTGTTACAAGATGAAGGTCATAACTCTTATTTTCCTTGTCTGAATCATCAGCCATTGTTATTCTTACAAGGGGATTGTTTACAAGCTTCAGTTTTGCACCGAGTTCAAGTATTTTGTTGTCTGCATCAAGGAAAAGTTCGGTTATTGCAACGTTTATCAGAGGTTTTATCTCTTTATATTCTTCCTTCGGGAAGGAGAGTACGTACTGTGCTATTGCCTCGCCGTAAGCTTTGATGTTTGCATCTGTCGTAAGTCCTTCGGGGGTATGCGGACCTCTGTCCGTGGCAACTGCAGCCTCTGCACCCTGTATGAACATTGCATCAGTACCCATTTTCTCCATTTTATCGCACATATAGCCGGGGAAATCTCTTGATGCTTCTCTGTGTCGAGCACCGTAGCATACGGGGTGAGCCGCCATGAATACTGCATGAAGCTCTTTTCCGCCCGTTGCAGGTTCAAATTTTATACATGTCAGCGTATTATCCGTGACATAAGGAGGTCTTTTATCTCTTACAAAGTTCTCTATGGGAATGGAAGCATAAGAGAGTTTTCCCTCTTTCATGTTTTCTACCGCTTCTCTTATAACGGTTTCGGACATTTTTTTGAGGTGCTCCATAAAGTCTTTGTTTTTGCCCGAGACCGTATCTTCAGGTCTGCCCTTTTTTATTGCCTTCTTGTTTGTCATGAAAGCCTTGGGTAAATCTCCCCATAAGCCTTCTGTATCAATTCCCGAATGACAGTGGGTTGCACTGATGTTTATTGATGTAATGTTTTTTTCGGATATAATATCAGAGAGTCTTTTTCTTATATCTCTGATGTCCGTTCCCGAAATGCCTATGCAGTCAATAACGGCAAAAACGGTGATTCCTCTGCCTGAATTATCATCAAGTGCAACGGCTCTTACCATCTGTTCGTTCATTATTCCGTTCATCTTATTGGGAGGAAATGCAAGATAGCCGCCGATGTAGCAGTCTCCCTCGATCTTTTCGGGAATAACGGATGCTTTACTGTATCCGAGAAGCCATTTTCCGTCTTTTTTCGGTTGGGAGAGGAAATATCCGCTTCCTTCCATAAAGCCCGAATTGTCATATCTGTTTATATAAGGTATACCTTTATCCGAAACGGAGTCCGATATTTTACCCACAATGCTCATGGCAAGGTCATTACCTTTATCGGAAAGAGCCCGTTTTCTGTCGGGATAGGACATATATTCTTTTATTTTATCTGAAGCTATTTTCGCACCAACAGCACTGCCTGCCGCCGCTAATGCTGTAATGATAAGTTTCTTTTTTTTCATTGTGTCCCTCCGTCCGTGTCTGATTTATACGGATTCTTTGTTATTCTGAGTTCCGCTATTTCAAAACCGTTGATACTTTCTTTGATTGTAAGATCAATGCAACCGTTTATTATGAACTCCTTCGGTATTTTATATTCAACTGCGATAAAACCGTCGGGAAGCATATCTCTTTCGTAAGCCTGATTTCTCGCTCCGCCGAAGGGGATACCTTTGTAAAGTACTTTGCCGTTGATTTTAACCGTGTGTGCCGTGCTGTCTGTATTGTTTGTATCACGGTAAGTTATCATGAGAATATAGTCTGTATCATATTTCAGTCCTCCCGTTTTCAGACGGAAGCTGAAATGGTCATAGAGCTTGAAAAGTGCAGTAGGCAGGTCACCTTTATTCTTGTCGGGACGGTCTGCTTGAATGTTCATATAAAATCCGGGATTCTGTTTTACTCCGCCGGGGCAGAGTCCGTCAAGTGCCACGGAATAATAATATTCATCCCTTTCAACCTTATTTCTCAGGAAACAGCGTCTGAGATATGAAGCTTTTTTGTTGTCTGTCATATCCCGTGCTTTTTCAAAACGACTGATAAGCCACGGAAGGTCTGTAAGCGGAAGGTCTACGGTATCAAGCACTGCTCCTCTTTCAAAATTCTTTGCATGATATTTTTTTGTTCCCAGCTGAAGACCTATGAGCTTGAAAAGCTTGTCTGCATCCTCATCGATTTTTGCTCTTAAATCCGAAATAACATCGGGAAGGGGAGATATAAGAATATCTTTTGCCTTATCGGTATTGCCCGAAAAAATACAGTGTTTTGCCGCTTTAATGAGAGAATTTTCAAAAATTATCTTTCTTCTTACAAAGGCATCGCATCTGGCTCTGAAAAGACACTGAACATACCGCCAGTTATTTTTAATTGAAGGTACTTCTTCTCCGAGTTCTTCCCATAACTTCAGAGTGTGCTCTATACAGGGATTTTCCTCAGGATCACCTTCCCAGTTTTTTTCAAGTCCGAATATTGCATCTGCCGTCTTTTCCCAATCACTTTCAGGGAAGAAAAGACGGGAATAATCTTCAAGTATTTCCCTTAAGGGGGTGTCCGGGTCAAAATCAAGAGCACTCCATACAGCCTTGTTGATGTCGTCATTTACGCCTTCGGAGTATGATACGCTTCCTATGACATAACCTCTTGTATCGGAATGTATTCTTTTATATTCCGTCGGTCTCGGATTTGCACATTCTCTGCCGTTTACTGCTGCCAGTGCATAGTGCCAGTCATCACGGTCAGAATGTACGGGATATTCACATCTGAGATTGTGAGTTATGTCAGGATATAAACGGATGGGATACTCCTGCGGCAGATAACGTCTTAAAATATCAAGTCTGAATGCTGCGTTGGGGCCTGTTATCACTCCGTCTATAAAGTCAGGCTTTTTTTTCATTTCCCGTAAAAATCTCATTCCCCAGTCGGGAAGATGATGAGGCTGCTGAGCAGACGGCCACATTTCAGCATCGTGATGATACTTTTTCAGAATCTTCCTGAATTCGTCACATCTTACCATAAGTTCTTCGGGAGGAATGTCGCCGGGGTCGCCTCCGGGAGGGAAGACATAATCTATTTTCTCACACTTCGAAAAAAGCTTTTCACGGTTTTCTTTTGCCGTTTCAAGGTCCTTTTCGCAGTTGGGGTACCATAAGGAAACCTTAAGCCCGAATTTTTCCGCTTCTTTTGCAGCTTCACATAAAAGCTCCTGCTCATCGGATTTCATTATTGCATTTCTGTCTGAATGTCCGTTTTCGTAGGGAATATGCTCGCAGGTGTTGGCTCCGAAATACATTATGTCAAGATAACAGCGTTTGTATTCATCAATACCCCACGCATCGTAAGTATTGCTGGTCTGCCTGTAGCCTAACTGGTGTCCTCTTATTTTTTTGTCCGGTGAGTATGTTCCCGAAATATCATAAAGCAAATATATTTTATTTTCACGAACACAGCATTTTCTCAGAAAATATCCTACTGCGAAAATCAGTCCCCTGACAGACAGTGCAGAGAAAATGACAGAGTTTTCATTCACTGTAATACGGAAAGAGTCCTCATCGGGAAGGTCGTTTTCTTCACTGAAAATAATTTCAATATCCTTTTCATTATATATATTTGTATCGAGTCTTGAATTCAGTTCCTCCGAAAAGACATGAGCCGCAGTTTTTTCTGCTTCGGTTTTGCTGCCAATCTGAGGCGAAGAAAAAGAGAGCATACCGTCATTTTCCCCCTTGAAATAATCCTGTTTTTTTCAATTATATGTTACTGAAATTATTATGTCAAGTTTTGTGAATGACAAAAAAATATAAAAAAACAAAGTCGACAAATAAACATTAAATTTGAACAAAGGTTTGATATTTCCAATGTGCAAATTTACGAAAATTATTACAGTTGTGTTAAATTGCAAATTAGTAGTTGATTTTGTTTTTGTATTGGTATATAATGCACTTGTAAAATTATTCTTAATTGGAGGAAAACGCAATGAAAAAGATTCTTGCAATATTCTTATCTGCTCTTGTTGTTTTTATGACCTGTTCAATCGCTGTTATGGCTGATGAAACTGATGTTGAAACAACAGCTGCACCCGTAGTAGTTGAAGAGAATACCACCCGTGATATCATGAATGATGACGGTCTTGTAGTCCCTATCAACTTAAATCAGCTTAAGTCTTCTATCATTTTCAAGATTTTTGAAAAGATCATTAAGTTCATCCTTTCTCTTTTCGGTGTCGAAATTGCTCCCGAAATTGACCAGGAAGGTGCAACGCTTGTTGATGAAATCGGAAGTGCTCTTGACGAAAGACTTACCGACCTTTTCGGATAAGAAACAAAACGGAGAACTGCTCAGGCAGTTCTCTTTTTTTACGGTTCTTTTGTATAATGTAAATATTTATACATAAATCTTTATGCAAAAATGTTGACATTTGTTGATTATTGCGATATATTTATGCTAATATGTGAAATATATAAAACACATGTATTTCTATTCGTTGTTAACGGAGAGGGGCTGCATAATTGGAAAACAATGTCATTATTGATCTTAAAAATATTTCCGTTTCGTTTGATGGTGAACAGATATTAAAAAATATAAATTTATATATAAGAGACGGCGAATTTATCACCTTTCTCGGTCCTTCGGGTTGCGGTAAAACCACAACTCTCAGGATAGTTGCAGGCTTTTTGGAGCCCGACGAAGGGGAAGTTATCTTCGACGGTAAAAAAATCAATGGTGTGCCTCCTCATAAAAGAGAAGTCAACACCATTTTTCAGCGTTATGCTCTTTTTCCGCATCTCAATGTTGCGGATAATATTGCATTCGGTCTGAAACTCAAAAAGATGTCCAAGGACAAGATAGAGAAGAAGGTTTCGGAAATGCTCTCTCTTGTAAACCTCAAAGGCTTTGAACACAGAAATATCAATTCTCTTTCAGGCGGGCAGCAGCAGAGAGTTGCCATTGCCCGTGCACTTGCCGTAGATCCGAAGGTTCTTCTTCTTGACGAGCCTTTAGGTGCACTTGATTTGAAACTGCGTAAGGATATGCAGGTCGAGCTTAAAAAGATACAGCAGAGCCTCGGTATTACTTTTATTTATGTTACCCATGACCAGGAAGAGGCACTTTCCATGTCCGATACAATAGTTGTTATGGACAGCGGTAAGATTCAGCAGATAGGAACGCCCACCGACATATATAATGAGCCGAAAAATGCCTTTGTTGCAGACTTTATCGGTGAAAGTAATATCGTAGACGGCATAATGAAAGAAGACAGAATCGTTGAGTTTTCAGGTCATGTTTTTGATTGTCTGGATACGGGCTTCGGTAAAAATGAGGCTGTTGACGTTGTTGTACGCCCCGAAGATGTGGATGTTGTTCCTGTTGAGAAAGGAATGCTCACAGGTATTGTAACTTCCGTTACCTTTAAGGGTGTTCATTATGAAATCATTGTTGACATCGGTGGTTTTTTGTGGATGATTCAATCTACGGACATTCAGTATGTCGGCGATAAAATAGGTCTTTTTATTGAACCCGATGCTATTCATATTATGAAAAAATCCGAGTATTCGGGTACCTTCGGTGATTTCTCCAGTTATTCTGATGAGTTTGATGAACTTTCAGATGTCAATGCAGGAGTTGATACGGAGGGCAGTGACGATGAGTAAGACTGTTACTATCGGAAACAAAAAAGCCATGCTCGCCCCCTTTTCATCATGGATGGTGGTATTTGTCCTTGTTCCCATGGCTCTTGTTGTTTACTATGCCTTTACCTCGGCTGACGGAGGTTTTACACTCGAAAACCTCAAATGGATATATACTTACCGTTCCACCATGTTTTTATCACTGCAGCTTGCATTTATCGCAACCTGTATATGTCTTCTTCTTGCTTACCCCATTGCATACAGTATGTCGAGAGCAAGTGAAAAGATACAGAGAAATGCAACGCTTATAATAATGCTTCCCATGTGGATGAATTTTCTTGTAAGAACATATTCGTGGATGACCATACTCGAAAATCAAGGACTTATCAATTCTGCACTCAGATGCATTGCAGGTCTTTTCGGTGGCGAATTTGACGGTTTCCAGATGATAAACAACCGAGGAGCGATAGTTCTCGGTATGGTTTATAATTTCCTGCCTTATATGATTCTACCCATTTATACATCCCTTACAAAAATAGATAACTCCCTTCTTGAAGCGGCAAGAGACCTCGGCTCAAACGGTTTCAATGTTTTCAGAAGAGTTATTTTGCCTCTGAGTGTTCCCGGAATTATCTCGGGAATCACCATGGTATTCATCCCTTCAATCAGTACATTTATAATTTCAAGAATTCTCGGCGGCGGTAAGGACTTCCTTATCGGTGACCTTATTGAAGACTATTTCCTCGGAAATTCAGGTGTTGTCAATTACAATATCGGTGCGGCACTTTCCATGGTGCTGATGATTCTGATACTTGTTGCAACCTTCTTTATGAACCACTTCGATAAAGATGCAAAAACCTCGGGAGGTGGCAGAATATGAAAAAATTACTGAAAGCTTATAATGCTCTTATTCTTGCATTTTTGTATCTGCCCATTCTTGTTGTTATCTTTTTCTCCTTCAATTCGGGCACATCCCGAGCAAAGTTTGAAGGCTTTTCCCTGCAGTGGTACTTAGAACTTTTTCAGGATGAACTCATTTTACAGTCACTTTATTATTCTCTTGTGATTGCTGTTTTGTCGGCTCTTATTGCCACTCTTATAGGCACTCTTGCCGCAGTGGGAATAAACTCAATGAAAGGCTGGAAAAAGTCAGCACTGCTCAGTGTCAACAACCTTCCCGTTGTAAATCCCGAAATCGTTACCGCAATTTCGATGATGATACTTTTTGTATTTATTCTCTCCCATTTCAACAGTATGGAAATGGGTTTCGGTACGCTTCTTATTTCTCACATAACCTTCAATATTCCCTATGTGGTTCTTTCGGTACTTCCGAAACTTAAGGGAATGGATCAGAATATCTATTATGCGGCTCTTGACCTTGGTTGTCCTCCCGTAAAATCTTTTATGAAGGTTGTCATTCCTCAGATTCTTCCCGGTATAATTTCGGGACTTATCATGGCATTTACACTGTCCCTTGATGACTTCGTTATCAGTTATTTCAATTCAGGGGCGACTTTCCAGACACTCCCCGTCACAATTTATTCAATGACAAAAAAGCCCTATTCTCTTAAGCTCAATGCACTTTCCACACTGATGTTTGTCGTAATTCTCGGACTTATGCTGTTTTCAAATCTGAAAAAGCCCGTAAACGGCAAAAAGACAAAGAGATAAGGAGGGGGCATGATGAAAAGAAAAATTATATCCCTTCTTGCGGCTTTATTTGTGATTTTTTCCCTTGTTTCATGTTCAGACGTCGGTACATCCACCGATAATCAGTCCATCAATGTTTACAACTGGGGTGAATATATCGACCAGAGTGTTCTTGATGAATTTACCGAGCAGACGGGAATAAAGGTAAATTATACAACTTATGCCAGTAATGAGGAAATGTACTCAAAAATAGTCAGCGGTGCCGCTTCTTATGATGTTATAATTCCTTCCGAATATATGATATCAAAGATGATAAATGAAGATTTACTTGCTGAATTGGATTTCGATAATATTCCAAATTACAAATATATAGGGGAAGAATACAGAGGGCTTTCCTATGACCCTGAGGAAAAGTACTCCGTTCCCTATACATGGGGTACTGTTGTTATTGTATATAACACAAAGTATGTTGACGAAGAAGATGTTGCAGATGAAAGCATCGACCTTTTGTGGAACGAAAAATATGCAGGAAACATCCTCATGTTTGACAATCCCCGTGATGCCTTCGCTCTCGCCCATGTAAAACTCGGTCATTCAATGAATACGACCAATCCCGAAGATTGGTATGAGGCCGCGGAAGAACTTAAAAAGCAGAAACCTCTTGTTCAGGCTTATGTCATGGATCAGATTTTTGATAAAATGCTCAATGAAGAAGCTTATATCGCTGCATATTATGCCGGAGATGCCATGACCATGATGGATGAAAATGAAGACCTTGCGGCTTATGTTCCGAGAGAAGGAGCAAATATGTTCTTCGATTCCATGTGTATTCTCAAGAATTCAAAGAACAAGGAAGGTGCAGAAAAGTTTATAAACTTTATGTGCGAAACGGATATTGCCGTAAGAAATGCCGAGGTTGTCTGGTATGCCATTCCTCATACCGCGGCTTACGAAGCACTTGACCCTGAACAGAGCGAAGATCCCCTTGTTTATCCCCCTCAGGAGATAAAGGATAAATGTGAAGTCTTCATAAACCTCAATGAAGAGACACTCATTCTCCAGAGCGAACTGTGGATAAATCTCAAAACTCAATATTAAATGAAAAAGACCTCCTCTTTCCGTAAAAAGAAAGGGGAGGTTGATTTTTGCTTATTTTCGCCGTTTTGCGGTGTAGAAGGTAAGTTCGTTTTGTATGTCGTCTAACATCTTAAAATAGCAATTTACGGTCATTTCGCAGTCTCCGAGGGCTCTGTGGAGAGTTCTCGGGGGAATGTCATAATAATCCGCCAAATCATCTAATTTATGATGCTTTAAGTGGGGGAGAAGTCTTTTTCCGATTTTGAGTGTATCGATGAAATCGTTTTCAAAAAGAATCCCCGTTTTTTCAAGGCACTTGTCATAAAGGAAATTGATATCGAAATTGACATTGTGCCCTAAAAGAATATCTCCGCCCACAAAGCTGCAGAATCTTGTCAGGACATTTTCCGCAGAATTGCTTTTTGAAAGTTCTTTATCCGTTATGCCCGTAAGTGCCGTGATAAACGGCGGCAGGGGTCTTTCTATGTTGATTGTTTCGGAAAAAGTGTCAACGGCTTTTCCGTTTTGCACTCTTATTCCCGAAACTTCTATTATGTCGTCATATCGAGGGCTCAGCCCCGTGGTTTCAATGTCAATGCAGACAAAGCTTCTCGGAAATGTTGTCAGGCATTTGCCCTTGAAGGCTCTTTCACAAACCATGATTATTTGATTATCGCATTTGCAAGGTCACTGATTTCCTTGCAGTCGGAAAGTTCTATCATACCCTTGTCACAGGCGGCGGCAAGTTTTGTGTTTATGGGAAGCTTTGCGATATTTTCAATGCCGTGAGTCGCTGCAATTTCATCAATGTGGCTTTCACCGTAAATATGATGACGCTTTCCGCAGTCGGGACATTCAAAGTATGAATAGTTTTCAACGATACCGAGAACGGGAATGTTCATCATTTCAGCCATTTTTACAGCCTTGTCAACAATCATTGAAACAAGCTCCTGAGGAGAAGTTACAACGATTATGCCCTTAACGGGGAGAGACTGGAAAACAGTAAGGGGAACATCACCTGTTCCGGGAGGCATATCTACGAACATATAGTCAATGTCGCCCCATACAACATCGGTCCAGAACTGTTTAACGGCACCTGCTATAACAGGACCTCTCCAGATTACGGGATCTTTTTCGTTTTCAAGAAGCAGATTGAGTGACATAAGTTCAATTCCCGTGGATGTCTTTGCAGGGAAAATTCCCAGATCGTTTCCTTCTGCTCTCTGATGAATACCAAAACTCTGGGGCATTGAGGGACCTGTGATATCTGCATCAATAATTGCTGTCTTAAAGCCCTTTCTCTGTGATTCTACGGCGAGAAGGGAAGTTACAAGTGATTTGCCTACACCGCCCTTACCGCTGACAACGGCAATGACATTTTTTATGTCGGACATTTTGTTTTGTTCTTCAAGTAAAGAATTTTTCTTTCCTGCACTGTCGCATTTTGCAGAGCAGGTTTCACAGTTGTGTGTACAATTTTCGCTCATATTAAAAACACCTCTTTTAATTTACTTAATAATTATACCCCTATTTTAATTTAAGTCAATGCCTATTGTATTTTTTTTGAAAAACAGAAACACTCCGGACGGGGGTACATCCGGAGGTTTCTGTTTTTGAGGAGATATTTTATGAAGAAAACGAGATAGCAATCTTTGTTATGTCTGTATTATATCTGTCAATGCTTAAAAGAATCTTAAGTGATAAATTTTTTTTGAAAATTTAGTTTTTTTGTCATTTGGTTGTTTTTTATTCTTTAAGATTTATTTCAGTTTAGTTCAGTATACTGAAACCACAGTAAGAGATTACTGTATTAAATTTGTTTTGCTCGTTTTCTTCATAAATAATCTCCACAACGGAAAAACCGCAGTTTGAACACTGCGGTTTTTTCGTTTATCTGTTATTAAATCAATCAATGATTTCAGCTAATTTTTCAATAAAAGCTTCTTCGCCGAAGGTGTTTATCTTGAAAAACATCGCCTGACTGCCGCCTGAAGTTATGGCTGACAGAAAAATGGGTTCATTTTCAGCACCCTGAAACAGAGTTACATTCATACTTACACGGTTTCCGCCCATGTATGAATATCTTTCAAAAATTCTTACGGCACATTTTGCCTCACTGCTTCTGAAAAAAGATGAGTCTTCAAGAGTAGCAGAAACACTGCCGCCGAGAATTCCGTTTTCAATTTTACTCAGTATTTCGTTAAAATTTCCGTTAATCCGTCTTTCAATCTTAGCCATAACAATCCTCCATACGATAAATTATGATTTAGAACAATCCGGTTATTTTTCCGTTTTCGTCAACGTCAATCTTTTCTGCTGCGGGGACTTTGGGAAGTCCGGGCATTGTGAGAATGTCGCCCGTGAGAACTACTATGAAGCCTGCACCTGCTGATACTTTAACATTTTTAACTGTTACAGTGAAGCCCTCGGGTGCACCGAGCTTTGTGGGGTCGTCTGAGAAAGAATACTGTGTTTTTGCAACACAAACGGGAAGAGAGCCGAAGCCGAGGGAAGTGAGCTGTTCTATCTGCTTTTTTGCCACAGGTAAAATATTGATTCCTTCACCGCCGTAAACCTTCTTTACTATGGCTTCAATCTTTTCTTCAATGCTCATGTTGAGGTCGTAAGAGAAGGTGAAATCTCCCTTTTCTTCTTCGCAGAGACGAACAACTTCGTGTGCAAGAGCTTCGCCGCCCTTGCCGCCTTCTGCCCATACGGTTGAAAGAACGGTATTAACACCGAGTTCCTTGCACTTTCCTATAATGAAATCAATTTCATTGTCTGTATCGGTGGGGAAGCGGTTTACTGCAACAACACAGGGAAGTTTATAAACGTTCTTAATATTGGAAACGTGTCTGAGAAGATTGGGGATACCCTTTTCGAGAGCCACAAGGTCTTCTGTATTAAGAGCTGTTTTGGGAAGACCGCCGTGCATCTTGAGAGCTCTTACGGTTGCTACTACTACAACTGCATCCGGTGTAAGTCCTGCCATGCGGCACTTTATATCAAGGAACTTTTCAGCACCAAGGTCAGCACCGAAGCCTGCTTCCGTAACAGTATAATCGCCCATTTTAAGAGCAACCTTTGTTGCCATAATTGAATTACAACCGTGTGCAATGTTTGCAAAAGGTCCGCCGTGAACGAATGCAGGAGTTCCTTCAAGTGTCTGTACAAGGTTGGGTTTTATTGCATCCTTGAGAAGTGCTGTCATTGCACCTGCTGCTTTAAGCTGTCCGCAGGTTACGGGCTTGTCATCATAAGTGTAGCCTACAATTATATTTGAAAGCTTTTCCTTCAGCTCTATAATTGAATTGGAAAGGCAGAGAATTGCCATAATTTCACTGGCAACAGTGATATCAAAGCCGTCTTCTCTGGGAACACCGTTTGCCTTGCCGCCCATACCGTCAACGATGAAACGAAGCTGACGGTCATTCATATCAACACAGCGTTTCCATGTTATTTTTCTGACATCGATGCCGAGAGCATTTCCCTGTTGAATGTGGTTGTCAAGCATAGCTGCAAGAAGGTTGTTAGCAGCACCTATAGCATGGAAGTCACCTGTGAAATGAAGATTTATGTCTTCCATTGGAACAACCTGAGCATAACCGCCGCCTGCAGCACCGCCCTTTACACCGAAAACAGGGCCGAGAGAGGGTTCACGGAGTGCCACAGTTACATTTTTACCGATTCTCTTAAGACCGTCTGCAAGACCTATTGTTGTGGTGGTTTTGCCTTCACCTGCAGGAGTGGGAGTGATAGCAGTAACAAGAATGAGTTTTCCGTCCTTCTTGTCAGAATCACTGATAAGTGCGGGATCAATTTTTGCTTTATAATTGCCGTACTGTTCAATATATTTTTCGTCCACATTTGCAGATTTCGCAATTTCAGTAATGTGACGCATCTGACAGCTCTGGGCAATTTCTATATCGGATTTGTATTCCATTATATTTCCTCCTGAAAAATCATAATCTATGTTATCATTTGTAGGGGACGACACCCACGGCGTCCCGTATTGTGATGAAAAAATTATAAATGCTTTTTTCGTTGATACACATTGTTACCCGTATGAAGTGGGATATGATATTATTCTCCCGTGCAGCGGGACACCGTGGGCGTCGTCCCCTACAGGATAATACAATCAAAATGTTGATAAATTATGATTTACTTGAAGTATTTAACTGCAGCTTTGAACATCTGAATGTCATAATTTCCGGGAACATTCTTATAAAGCCCGTCGCCGATTCTTTCTGAATGTCCCATCTTACCGAATACTCTGCCGTCGGGGGAGGTGATACCTTCAATAGCACAAAGAGAACCGTTGGGGTTAAAGTCAATGTTTGCAGTAGCATTGCCGTCAAGGTCTACATACTGTGTTGCTATTTGCCCGTTTTTGCTGAGTTCTTCAATAAGTTCTGCGGGAGCAAGGAATTTGCCTTCACCGTGAGAAATAGGTACATTCACAATGTCGTCTACATTCATAAGGCTTAGCCACGGTGATTTTACAGACGCGATACGGGTGTGCACTATTCTGCTTTGATGACGGTTGATGTTATTGAATGTAAGAGTGGGGCAGTTTTCATCGGTATCAATAATCTTTCCGTAAGGAACAAGACCGAGCTTGATAAGTGCCTGGAATCCGTTACATATACCGCACATAAGACCGTCGCGGTTGTCAAGAAGGTCTGTTACTGCTTCTTTTACTGCGGGGTTTCGGAAGAATGCAGTGATAAATTTAGCTGAACCGTCGGGTTCGTCACCGCCTGAGAAACCGCCCGGAATGAAAATTATCTGGCTTTCTTTTACTTTCTTTGAGAAATCTTCAACGCTTCTTGCAACGTCGCTTGCAGTAAGGTTTCTGATTACGAATATTTCAGCTTCTCCGCCGGCTTTTTCAACAGCACGTGCTGAATCGTATTCGCAGTTTGTTCCGGGGAATACGGGAATGAGCACCTTGGGTCTTGCGACTTTATTTGCGGGGGAAGCACTGCACTTACCCTCAAATGAGAATGTGGGAATTTCGCCCTTGTCCTCTTTTGCCTTTGTGGTATATACATCTTCAAGTGTAACGCTGTGTAATTTATAGAGTTCATCAATTGATGCACTGTCATTTTCGAGAACGATAACAGGCTCTTCTGTCGTAGTACCAAGCTTTATTACTCCGGGGATATCAACTTCTTCCGTAAGCTCGGCTACTATGAAGCCCCACATACCGAGATGCCAGTTATCTCCGAGTTTTGCGGATGAACTGAAGCCGATGTTGTTACCGAAGGACATCTTCATGACAGCTTCACCGATACCGCGTTCAACCGCCCACGAAGCATTGACTTTACCCTTATTACAAAGACTGTGGAAAGCTTCCCAAGCAGCTTTGAGACTTTTGGCTGTTTCGTCGGTTGCACCGAAGAGATATACGGGATTTCCTGCTTCTTTAAATTCGGGGCTGATAACATCTTTTTTGTTTATGGGAGCAATGGCAAAAGAAATTAGTGTGGGGGGAACGTCCTTGTCAAGGAAGCTGCCCGACATTGAGTCCTTACCGCCTATAGCGGCAGCACCTAATTCGAGTTGAGCATCAAGAGCACCTAATAAAGCGGCAAAAGGCTTGCCCCAACGTTCGGGCTCATTTCTCAGTCTTTCAAAGAATTCCTGTAAGGTAAGGTATGCTTTTTTATAATCACAGCCTGCGGCAACAAGCTTTGCAACAGAGTTATAAATTGAAGCGTGAGCACCTGTATATGGATCAACCGAGAGGTGATCGGGATCACAGCCCCAGCTGAATACGCTTGCCATATCCGTTTCCTGTCCGGGAAGAACGGGTAATACAGCTGCCATAGACTGAGCGGGAGTTCGCTGGAGCTTTCCGCCGTAAGGCATTATAACGCTGCCGGCACCGATGGTTGAGTCGAAGCGTTCAACAAGACCTCTCTGACTTGCGGTACGAAGGTCTGATGCCATTTCGCGTAATGAACCGAACATTGCCTTACTTAATACGGAAAGGTCTTTTTCGGTAATATGAGCATCTGCGTGTTTGACAGCACCGTTAGTATCAAGGAATTCACGGCTGAGGTCAGCGATGATATTGCCCTTCCACTTCATAACCATACGCTCTTCTTCTGTTACAACTGCAACACGGTAAGCCTCAAGGTTTTCTTGTTCGGCAAATGCAATGAATTTATCAGCATCTTCTGCCGCAACAACTACTGCCATACGTTCCTGAGATTCGGAAATAGCGATTTCCGTGCCGTCAAGACCTTCATACTTTTTGCGTACTGCATCAAGATCAATCTGAAGACCGGGAGCCAGTTCACCGATAGCAACGGAAACACCGCCTGCACCGAAGTCGTTGCACCGCTTGATAAGACGGGTAACCTCGGAATTTCTGAAAAGTCTCTGGATTTTTCTTTCCTCGGGAGCATTACCTTTCTGAACCTCGGAAGCCATTGTGGTAAGAGATTTCATGTTATGGCTTTTTGATGAGCCCGTTGCACCGCCGATACCGTCACGGCCAGTACGACCGCCGAGCAGTACGATTACGTCACCGGGGGCGGGTCTCTCACGGCGTACATTGTACGCGGGAGCAGCGGCAACTACAGCACCGCATTCGAGACGCTTTGCAACAAAGCCCTCGTGATAGATTTCTGCAACATGGCCCGTTGCAAGACCTATCTGATTACCGTAAGACGAGTAACCTGCGGCAGCTGTCTGACAGATCTTACGCTGAGGCAGCTTTCCTGATAAGGTTTCTGCAATAGTTTTTCTGGGGTCGCCTGCACCTGTTACTCGCATAGCCTGGTGAACATAAGCACGTCCTGAAAGGGGATCGCGGATACAACCGCCGATACAAGTGGCGGCACCGCCGAAGGGTTCTATTTCTGTAGGATGGTTGTGAGTTTCATTCTTGAACATCAAAAGCCAATCCTGCTCTTCTCCGTTAACCGTTGCGGTAACGTGAATGGAACAGGCGTTGATCTCTTCGCTTTCGTCAAGTTCGGGAAGAAGACCTCTCTTTTTAAGAGTCTTAGCACCGATCGTAGCAATATCCATAAGAGTTTGAGGACGTTTTGCAGCTTTTTCTTCGCCGTAGACCTCTATTCTTGCAGCAAGATAACGGTCATACGCAGCTTTTACTGCAGGGTCGTCAATACGGACGTTGTCTATATGAGTTGAGAATGTTGTATGTCGGCAATGGTCAGACCAATATGTGTCAACAACACGTATTTCTGTTATCGTGGGATCTCTCTTTTCAGTATCTCTGAAATAGCCTTGCAGGAACTTGAGGTCGTCAAGGTCCATGGCAAGTCCTTTTTCATCAAGAAGCTCTGCGAGAGCGGCCTCATCCATTTTGATAAAGCCTTCAACTGTAGCTACCTTTTCGGGAGCGGCATATTCGGCTGTAAGTGTTTCGGGCTTTTCGAGAGCTGCTTCACGACTTTCAACAGCGTTTATAACGTGGTGTTTGAAAGCGGCAATATCGGCTTCTGAAAGCTCTCCGTAAAGAGCATAAACCTTTGCTGTGCGGATAAGGGGACGTTCACCCTGAGAGATAATCTGAATACACTGAGCGGCAGAGTCGGCTCTCTGGTCAAACTGACCGGGAAGTGCTTCAACTGCAAAAACAAAAGCATCGGAGATATCTACACTGTCAGACACATTATCAAGCTGAGGCTCTGAGAAAACGGTCTTTACAGCATAGCTGAACAATTCTTCGGTAATGTTTTCTGCATCGTAGCGGTTGAAAAGACGGATATCTTTTAAGCTATCAATTCCGAGCAGGTTTTTTGCTTCGCTGAGAAGTCCTTTGGCTTCATTGTCAAGCCCCGCTTTCTTTTCTACAAATATACGATAAACCATAAATAATTTCCTCCATCATCATTTAGCCTGAAGAGCACGCTTTCCTATGTCGGATCTTTTATAAGCACCTTCAAACTTCACACCGTCGGAAAGACGGTAAGCTTCCTTTATTGCCTGTTCGAGAGTGTCAGAGACTGCGGTAGTTCCCGTAACTCTGCCGCCCCAGGTGACAAGCTTTCCGTTTTCCTCTTTGGCACCTGCTACAAATGTAGCTTCAAGTGCTTCATCTGTGAATGTGATTTCAAATCCCTTTTTATAAGAGGTGGGATAACCCTTTGATGCCGTAATTATACAGCAGGCACTTTTATCTGAGAATTTAACCTCGGTCTCAGAGAGCCTTTCTTCCGTTACAGCTTTCATAACGGTGAGAAGATCGCTTTCAAGAAGAGGAAGAACCACCTGAGTTTCGGGGTCTCCGAATCTGCAGTTATATTCTATGACCTTTGGACCGTCTTTTGTTATCATAAGTCCGAAATAAAGACAACCCTTGAAGGTTCTGCCTTCTTTGTTCATAGCATTTATTGTCGGAAGGAATATTTCTTCCATACAGCGGTCAGCTACATCTTTTGTATAGTAGGGATTGGGAGCGACTGTGCCCATTCCGCCAGTATTGAGTCCCGTGTCATTGTCTCCGATACGCTTATGGTCCATAGATGATATCATAGGCTTTACGGTCTTTCCGTCTGTGAAAGCGAGTACGGAAACCTCGGGACCTTCAAGGAATTCTTCTATTACTATGTTGTCACCGCTTTTTCCGAATGCCTTGTCGAGCATCATGGACTTTACTGCGGCTTTTGCTTCTTCAAGAGTAAATGCAATTATAACACCCTTACCGAGTGCCAGACCGTCAGCCTTTATAACTGTGGGAATTGGAGCTGTTTCAAGATAGGAAAGAGCTTTTTCCATATCGTCGAATACTTCGTACTTTGCCGTGGGAATGTTATATTTTTTCATAAGGTTCTTTGAAAAAACCTTGCTGCCTTCAATTATTGCGGCATTGGAGCGGGGACCGAAGCAGGGAATTCCAAGCTCTTCAAGTCTGTCAACGAGGCCGAGTACCAGCGGGTCATCGGGAGCTACTACTGCGTAGTCAATTACATTTTCTTTTGCAAAGTTTACGATACCTTCAATATCGGTAGCTCCGATATTCACACAGGTTGCATCCTTTGCAATACCGCCGTTTCCGGGAAGTGCGAAAATTTCAGTCACTTCAGGATTTTCTTTTATCTTTTTGATGATGGCGTGTTCTCTTCCGCCACCGCCTACAACCATTATTTTCATTTTTATTTTCTCCGTCAATTAATGGTGGAATAAACGCATTCCCGTGAAAGCCATAGCCATGTCGTACTTGTCGGCACATTCGATAACAAGGTCGTCACGGATTGAACCGCCGGGCTGTACAACATACTTTACGCCGCTCTTCTTTGCCCTTTCAATATTGTCGGAGAAGGGGAAAAATGCGTCAGAGCCGAGTGCAACACCGTCACGGGAATCAAGGAAAGCTCTCATTTCTTCTGCGGTAAAAGGTTCGGGCTGTGAAGTAAAATACTTCTGCCAGTTGCCGTCTGCACATACATCTTCTTCATTTTTGTTGATGTAGCCGTCAATAACATTATCACGGTCGGGTCTTCCGATTTCGGGCTTAAAGGGAAGGTTCAGAACCTTTTCGTGCTGACGAAGGAACCATGTATCAGCCTTTGTACCGGCAAGACGGGTACAGTGAATTCTTGACTGCTGACCGGCACCCACGCCTATTGCCTGTCCGTCATAAGCATAGCAAACGGAGTTTGACTGAGTGTATTTAAGTGTAATAAGAGAAATTACAAGGTCTCTTGCCGCTTCTTCGGGTATGTCCTTATTTGCGGTTACGATGTTATTAAGAAGTGAAGCGTCAATCTTATAGTTGTTTCTGCCCTGCTCGAATGTTATACCGAAAACGTGCTTCCTTTCGATTTCTTCTGGAACATAATCGGGGTCAATTTTAACTATATTGTAGTTGCCTTTTCTCTTGGACTTTAATATTTCAAGTGCTTCGGGCTCGTATCCCGGAGCGATAACACCGTCGGAAACTTCTCTTTTAATAAGAAGTGCTGTTGTTACATCGCACACATCGGAAAGTGCTACCCAGTCGCCAAAGGAGCACATTCTGTCTGTACCTCTGGCTCTTGCATAAGCACATGCGAGGGGGCTTTCGTCAAGACCTTCAATGTCATCAACGAAACAAGCCTTTTTGAGCGTGTCGGAAAGCTTTATTCCCACAGCAGCGGAAGTGGGGCTTACATGTTTGAAAGAGGTTACTGCGGGAAGTCCTGTTGCTTCCTTTAATTCCTTTACAAGCTGCCATGAATTGAAAGCATCAAGGAAATTTATGTAACCGGGTCTGCCGCTTAATATTTCAATGGGAAGGTCCTGTCCGCCGTCCATAAATATTTTTGAAGGCTTCTGATTGGGATTACAGCCGTATTTAAGTTCAAACTCTTTCATGTTAAATCTCCTTATACGTTTTTGTTTACGATTCTTGAATCAAATTCACCTGTAGTGAGGTCAATATATCTTACAAAAAGAGAAACCTTATTGTCTTCATTAAGGTTTTTCCAGATAATGTCAGTCAATGTATCAATGTCAACATCGGGAAGTTCAAGTGTTTTTGGTTCGCCTTCAAAGCTGGGAAGGGGATTTCCGTCGCATTTATATGTATGGATGAACTTTGCTTTACCTGCAATGGGATTGTTATAAGCGAAAGTGTATCTCTGACAGGAGCTGCCGTCACCGTCTGCTGATTTGAGAATTGATAAAGCGTAATTCATTTCGCCTTTTTCGTGGTGAATGATACCAGAAATACGGGGTGTGTAATTCGGAGCATCGTCTTCAAATTCACGGGTTCTGAGAGCCTGTTCAAATGTCATCTGCTTATCCATAAGCTCATATATCGTATCAGTCTGGTCGCCGTTTGTAACTATGGTCTTGTTGCCGAGAACTCTTACGGGATAATAGATAATAAGATGGGGATCAGTCATCTTTGATTCATCAAATGCCTTTGTTCTCATAGCATCGCCTTCGGACACAAAAACTCTGTTACGGCTGTTAACGCTTCTGCCCATTATAAAGTAAGCGGTAATTGCCTTTTTGCCGTCGGCACTTTTGCCTATAATAATGCCTCTGCCGTGGTAGGGAAGTGAATTAAGTTCACATTCAAGAGACTTGATTTCCATTTAGATTTCCTCCGGTTATTTGATATATGTTTTGTTGTTTTTTACGGTTATTCTGTCATCGCAGAAAAGCTGAACAGCCTTGGGAAGAATTTTCCACTCTGCCTGTTCCATTATTCTCTTTTGCAATGCTTCGGGTGTGTCATCTTCCATGACTTCTACTGCTTTTTGTAAAATTATCGGTCCTGCATCACATTCAGCAGTTACAAAATGAACGGTGGCACCTGAAACCTTGACACCTTTTTGCAAGGCTTCCTCGTGAACGTGCAAGCCGTAATATCCCTTTCCGCAGAAGGACGGAATAAGTGCGGGATGCACATTGATCATTTTATACTGAAAAGCATCACAGACATTTTCATCAAGGATGGTCATAAAGCCTGCATAAACTATCAGATCTGCTTTTTCTTCCAGCAGTAAATCTCTCATAGCACAGCTGTATGATGAAATATCCTCATAATCTTTTCTTATAAGTGTTCTTGTTTTAATTCCGTTTTCTTGGGCACGTGTAAGTGCGTAAGCATCAGCTTTTGAAGCAATTACACAGGTGATTTTTCCGTTTCCCAGTTTTCCGCATTTTTCTGCATCAATAAGAGCCTGAAGATTTGTTCCGCCGCCGGAAACAAGAACTACGATTCTCTTATACATTACAGAAGCACCTTCTCTTCGCCTTCAATAATTTCACCGATAACATAAGCATCAATTCCGTTTTCCTTAAGAATGTCAAGGGAAAGGTTAACTTCATCAGCAGGAACCACAATGCTCATACCTACACCCATATTGTAGGTGTTATACATATCGCGTTCGGGAATATTTCCCCATTTTGCAATTACGTCAAATATGGGAAGAACCTTAACTGCGGATTTGTCAATCTTTGCACACAGCCCGTCGGGAATACTTCTCGGAATATTTTCATAGAAGCCGCCGCCTGTGATGTGGGAAATGCCTTTGACATTGACTTTTTCAATAAGCTTGAGAACGGGCTTTACATAAATTTTAGTGGGAACAAGCAAAGCTTCAGCAATACTTTTTCCGCCAAGCTCTTCACGTGCTGTATAAAGCTCGGGATTATTGTTATCAATATCAAAAACCTTACGGCATAAGCTGAAGCCGTTGGAGTGGATACCGGTTGAAGGAAGTGCGATAACCACATCACCTACAGCCATTTTGCTGTTATCAATCATTTTAGGCTTATCTACAACACCTACAGCGAAACCTGCAAGGTCGTAATCTTCTTCGGGCATAAGACCGGGATGCTCAGCAGTTTCACCGCCGATAAGTGCAGCACCGGACTGAACGCAGCCTTCAGCAACGCCGCTGACGATTTCTGCAATTTTCTCGGGAACATTTTTGCCGCAGGCAATATAGTCCAGGAAATATAAAGGCTTTGCACCTACGCAGATGATGTCATTTACACACATAGCAACTGCATCAATGCCGATTGTATCGTGCTTATCCATAAGAATAGCCAATTTAACTTTAGTACCGCAACCGTCGGTACCGGCGACAGAAACAGGATGTTCCATTCCGGCAATGATGCTCAGATCAAAGCAACCGCCGAAACCTCCCACATCATCTACAGAACCC
Organism: Oscillospiraceae bacterium; assembly: GCA_015065425.1. Classification (GTDB taxonomy): domain Bacteria; phylum Bacillota; class Clostridia; order Oscillospirales; family Acutalibacteraceae; genus RUG806. The sequence continues at coordinate 51,299 of SVQH01000011.1, read as the reverse complement.
TCATTGCGGGTTCTTGCAACATGCTTTTTCATCAGTTCAACAGCCTTATAGCCTGCAGTAATATCAACGCCCGCTGCTGCATAGCTTTCAGATCTTGAGTTTTCTATCATAATTATTATTCCTTTCCGTTCCAACAATAGGTACAAAGTTTTTCTGCAGGAAGTCCTATAGCTTCTATAAGACCTTCCATTGTCTGAAATTCGAGGGATGCAAAATGAAGCTTATTGCTTATGGTTTGTCTGAGCTTCTTACCTCTTTCGGTTGAGGGATCTGAATACTCATCAAGATGATTCATGCCCTCATCACCTTCCAACTCATATACGGTGCTTCTTGTTATAAGCTCCATGTCGTTTGTGGCTCTTGAAAAATTAAGATATTTACAACCGTACATAATAGGTGGGCAGGCTGAACGCATGTGAACTGCCTTGGCTCCGTTATCGTAAAGGAAATCAACTGTTTCACGAAGCTGAGTTCCTCTTACTATTGAATCGTCAACAAAAAGAAGATTCTTATCTTCAATAAGCTCGTGAACGGGAATCTGTTTCATTTTTGCAATTCTGTTTCTTTCCTTCTGATTTGAAGGCGTAAAACTTCTGGGCCATGTGGGGGTATATTTTATAAAAGGTCTTGCAAAAGGTATATCACTTTCGTTGGCGTAGCCTATTGCGTGAGGAGTTCCCGAATCGGGTACACCGCCAACGTAGTCAATATTTTTGCAAAGATTGTTCTTTTCGTCATTCCTTGCAAGTACCACACCGTTTTTATAACGCATAACTTCCACATTTACACCTTCGTAGGTGGAAGTCGAATAGCCGTAATAAGTCCACAGGAAAGAACATATACGCATTTCTTTACGAGGGGGACTCAGCTGTGTGACACCGTCTGAAGTAATTTCTACAATTTCTCCGGGACCAAGTTCTCTGTAATCGGAATAACCGAGCTTTTTATAAGCAAAAGATTCAAATGCGGCACAGTATCCGTCATCGCTTTTGCCGAGAATTACGGGAATTCTTCCCATTTTATCACGGGCGGCAATTATTGCACCGTCATCCTTGAGAATCATTATGTTTGCCGTACCCTCAATGGAGTCCTGAGCAAAGGTAATGCCCTCAACGAAATTGCTTTTCTGATTTATGAGAGCTGCTACGAGCTCCGTGGAGTTTACCGCACCTCCCGTCATGGCACCGAAGTGTCCGCTTGAAAAGGTGAGATATTGCTTTATAAGTGCTTCGGCATTGTTGATAATGCCTATTATGCATATAGCATAAGTGCCGAGATTTGAACGTATGAGAAGGGGCTGAGGCTCACTGTCATTTATACAGCCTATTGCCGACGAGCCTTCCATTTCATCGAATATATCTTCAAATTTTGTTCTGAAAGGAGAGTTCTGAATATTATGAATAACTCTCTGTAAACCGATTTTTTTGTCATAAGCTGCCATACCGCCGCTTTTTGTTCCGAGATGTGAATGGTAGTCAGTACCGAAAAACACATCGCTCATAGCGTCCTCTTTGCAGGCAGCACCGAAAAATCCGCCCATTTTTCTTCCTCCTTTTTGCCCGGGATTTATGTGATGTTAAAGCTGAGAAAGAACATTTTTGTCCTTTTCGAGAACCACTGCTGCAGCTGCTTTTCTCTTTTCGTCAAGCTTGTGTGCAAGAGCTGAGTCTTCAATGGCTATCATCTGTGCCGCAAGAAGTGCCGCATTCATGCCGCCGTTTATTGCAACCGTTGCAACGGGAATTCCGGGAGGCATCATAACCGTAGACAAAAGTGCATCCATACCGTCAAGTACGGAGGATTTACAGGGAATTCCGATAACGGGAAGGGTAGTGTTAGCTGCAACTGCACCTGCAAGATGTGCTGCCATTCCGGCTGCACAGATTATTGCACCGAAGCCGTTCTCTCTTGCGTGAAGGGAAAAATCTCTTGCTTCTTCAGGGGTGCGGTGAGCTGAATATATATGTACCTCAAAGGGGATATCAAGCTCTTTTAATGTATCCGTAGCTTTTTTTATGATGGGAAGGTCGCTGTCGCTTCCCATAACAATTCCGACTTTCTTCATTTTTTTACCTCCTTAGAATTTGTGAAAAAACAAAAGGGCACACTTACTTTGTAAAGCAAATGAGCCCAGACGGTCGGCTGAAGAAAATCCTGCTTCTTTGTGGTGCTCCACATTAATCCGTCAGTTGCAGGTTTTCTTTAATAATTACAATATTTATATTAACATAAATACCGAATCAAGTCAAGGCACAAAAAAACTTACCAAATCAGTTTTTATTGCTCTGTCTTTCACAATAAATGCATCTGTAAACGCCGTTTTCGGGGTCTGTGAGACGGAATTTGTGCTGAAGCTCCTGTTCTACGCTTGTGATACATTTTTTGTTGTCACATCTGAGTGAATGGTCGATTACAAAATCTGTAACAGGGTAATAAACACTGTCCTTTTCGGCTTCTTCAAGAAGCTTCAATATAAGTGCCATTCTTATGTATTTTCCGTTGAGTGCCTGCTTGAAATAACAGGCTCTGGGATCCTTATCCACTCCTACACTTATTTCATTTACGCGGGGAAGGGGATGCATTATTGTAAGGCTCTCTTTTGCCAATGTAAGCTTTTCGGTGTCAAGGCAGTAAGAATCCTTCAGCTTGAGATATTCGTCAAAGTCGGAAAATCTCTCCTGCTGAATTCTTGTCATATAGAGTATGTCAAGCTCGGGAAGGGCTTCTTCAAGGCTTTTAGTCTCTTTGAATTTTCCCTCTGTGAGATACTTTTTCTTTATGTTTCCGGGAAGACGCAGTTCTGTGGGGGAAATAAGCACTACATTAATATCTTCATAACGGGACAGTGCTTCAATAAGAGAATGAACCGTTCTTCCGTATCTGAGGTCTCCGCAGAAGCCTATTGTAAAGCCGCCCAGTTTTCCCTTTTCACGGTTAATTGTGAGCAGGTCTGTGAGTGTCTGTGTGGGGTGATTATGTCCTCCGTCACCGGCATTTATTACGGGGACATCCGCATTTTCAGCTGCAACAAAGGGTGCACCTTCTTTAGGGTGACGCATGGCAATTATATCAGCATAACAACTGATGACCTTTGAAGTGTCGGCTACACTCTCACCTTTAGCTGCAGAGGAGCTTGAGGCTTCCGAGAAGCCGAGAACAGACCCGCCCAGTTCCAGCATGGCTGCTTCAAAACTGAGTCTTGTTCTGGTGGAGGGCTCATAGAAGAGTGTTGCAAGTTTTTTTCTCTTGCATTTGTCTGCATATTTTTCAGGATTATCTATTATATCTTTTGCAGTTTCTATAAGCTCATCTATTTCGGGGACGGATAAATCAAAAATACTTATAAGACTTCTCATTTATTCCCGTTTCCTTTCTTTTTTATGCTTTTGCACCGTTGATTTCAAGGTATGCTTTTATACGGTCAACATTTTCCTTGTTTTCGGGTTTTTCTTCAAGATATTCAATAATGTCATATACATCAACAACAGAGTATACGGGGAAGCCGAATTCTTCACCTACTTCTGCCATAGCGGACTTTTCGGTTTGTCCTTTTTCTTTTCTGTCAACCATAACGAATGTCGCGGCAACCTTTGTGTCCTTAAGGGAGGAGAGAATTGCCATGCTTTCTCTGATGGCGGTTCCTGCTGTGATAACATCTTCAACGATTACTATTTCTTCGCCTGCCTGAGGCTTATAACCTACGAAAACACCACCCTCGCCGTGGTCTTTTTCCTCTTTTCTGTTGAAGAAGAAGGGAACATCAAGTCCTTCCTTTGAAAGGGCAACTGCAACAGAAACTGCAATGGGGATACCTTTGTATGCAGGGCCGTAAAGAACAGTTTTTTTGTTACCTACTTTTTCAAAATATGCCTTTGCATAAAACTCACCGAGCTTTGAAATCTGGTCTCCTGTTTTGATGTCGCCTGCATTTATGAAATAGGGTATTTTTCTTCCGCTCTTAGCGGTAAAATCACCGAACTTGAGAACTCCTGCACCCTCTAAAAACTGTATAAATTCTCTCTTATAGCTTTCCATAAATATTCTCCTTAACCAACAAATTCTTTAACGCATCTTCTATATGCTGCAACGGGGTCTTCTGCACCTGTGATGGGTCTTCCCACAACTATATAATCGGAGCCTATTTTTTTTGCTTCTTCGGGAGTCATAACTCTCTTCTGGTCACCTATATCTCCGTCAGCAAAGCGTACACCGGGTGTGACTGTAACGAAGTCTTTACCGCACACTGAATGTACCTTTTCTGCTTCAAGGGGCGAGCATACAACACCGTCAAGGCCTGCTTTTTTTGCATTTTCGGCATAGTGCATAACAACCTTATCAATGGGTTCTTTGATAAGAAGGTCATTTTCCATAGCTTCCTGGTCTGTGGAGGTAAGCTGGGTTACTGCAATGAGAATGGGACGGGTACCGTCTTCTCTTGTCAATCCTTCAATGGCGGCTTCCATCATTCTGACAGTACCTGCAGCATGAAGATTTGTCATATCAACATCAAGTCCCGAGAGAACAGCCATTGATTTTTTTACTGTATTGGGAATGTCGTGAAGCTTTAAGTCGAGGAATATCTTATGACCTCTTGCTTTGATTTCTCTAACAATTTCAGGACCTGCACCGTAAAAAAGCTCCATGCCTATTTTTACAAAGGGCTTTTCTTCAGTGAAAAGGTCAAGGAAATTCATAACCTTTTCTTTGTTCGGAAAATCGCAGGCAATAATTACATCTTTACCCATTATCTTGCTCCTCCTATAATTTCTTCAAGCGAATTTATTCTGTACTTCTCCATTACACGGGGAAGGTCATTTATTATGTCTCTTGCGGCATAAGGGTCTACGAGGTTTTGTGCACCGATTTCAACAGCCGTAGCACCTGCGAGCATCATTTCAATTACATCTTCCGCAGAAGCTACACCGCCCATTCCCACAACGGGAATATTTACGGCAGAAGCCACCTGATATACCATTCTTACGGCGACGGGAAATATTGCACTTCCCGAAAAGCCGCCCATTTTATTGGCAATTACAGGTTTTTTTGTTTTAAGGTCAATTCTCATTCCGAGAAGTGTGTTTATAAGGCTTATTCCGTCTGCTCCCGCTTCTTCACAGGCTTTTGCGATGCTTACAATGTCCGTGACATTGGGAGACAGCTTTATGATAACAGGCTTTGTTGTCACCTTTTTTACTGCCTTTGCAACTTCGGCGGCAGCCTCGGGGGAGGTGCCGAAGCTCATTCCACCGCCGTGAACATTGGGACAACTGACATTTACTTCAAGCCAGCCCACTTCTTCACATTTATCAAGCTTTTCACAGGTATAAGCATAGTCCTCGACGGAAAAGCCGCTGACATTTGCCATAACCTGTTTATGAAAAACCTTTCTCATTTTAGGAAGTTCTTCGGAAATTACCTTTTCCACACCGGGATTCTGAAGCCCTACCGCATTTATCATACCTGCGGTGCACTCTGCTATTCTCGGAGTGGGGTTGCCGAATCTCGGCTCTTTTGTCGTTCCCTTGAAAGAGAATGTGCCGAGTATATTTATATCGTAAAGCTCTGCAAATTCATAACCGTAGCCGAAGGTTCCGCTGGCGGGAATAACGGGATTGTCAAGGGTTATTCCGCAAAGGTTAACACTCATTTTTCCCATATTATCTCCTCCTTCCGAAGAACGGGACCGTCCTTGCATATTCTCTTGTTTCCGTAAAGCGTTTTGCACGAGCAGCCCATACATGCACCGAATCCGCAGCCCATTCTTTCTTCAAAACTGAACTGACCTTCAACAGTAGTTGCATTGTAAAGAGCTTTAAGCATAGGCTCGGGACCGCAGGTGTAAAAATATGTTGCATCACTGTATTTGTCAAGAGCATTGGTTACAAAACCTTTTACTCCGCGGCTTCCGTCAACGGTTGTAACGGTGACATCACAGCCGAGGGATTTGAATTCTTCTTCAAAGAATACTTCGCTTTCTGTATTGAAGCCTAAAATAACGCTGACATTTTTTTTCTCGGCAAGAAGCTTCTTAGCAAGCATATAAAGGGGAGGTACGCCTACGCCTCCGCCGACTAAAAGAACATTGTTTCCCGAAAGAGAAGTGTCATAGCCGTTTCCGAGTCCCGTGAGGATATCAAGAGTGCCCGAATTCATATCTTTCATCTGCTCGGTGCCTTTGCCCACAACCTTATAGATGATTGTAAGAATGTTTTCTTCAACATCATTGACGGATATGGGTCGTCTGAGATAAAGTCCGTCAAGCTTGATGTTTACAAACTGACCGGGTGTGGTTATTTCCGAGGTGTCACCCTCAAGACGCATAAGATATACGTCTTGAGTGAGGGGACGGTTTTCTTTTATTGTGAATAAACTTTGTTTCATCGGTATTTCACCTTTTAAGCATCTATTGTGGATATGCAAAGTGTGGTTTCTTCAAGAACATCAAGGAGAACTCTTACTGTATCGAGTGCTGTGAAGAGTGTAATGTTGTTATCTGTTGCATATCTTCTTATTTCGTGTCCATCGCTGAGAGGACCGTTTGAACCGATATCTCTTGTATTGATAACATAAGCTATGTGTCCCTGACGGATTGCATCAATAATTTCGGTGCTGCCTTCACTTATCTTCTTGTGAACATGGGTTCTGATTCCGTGAGATTTAAGGAAGCTTGCAGTACCTTCTGTTGCTTCAATATTGAAACCAAGGTTATAGAATCTGCGGATAAGAGGAAGTGCTTCGTCCTTGTCCTTGTCGGCAATCGTTACAAAAACAGTACCGTAATTCTGAAGCTTTGTTCCGCCTGCCTGAAGAGCCTTATAAAGTGCACGGTTGAGCTTGTCGTCGTAGCCTATTGCTTCACCTGTAGACTTCATTTCGGGGGAGAGATATGCGTCAAGTCCTCTTATTTTTGAGAATGAGAAAACGGGAACCTTTACATACCATCTCTTCTTTTCATCAGGGTAAATTCCGAATATGCCCTGTTCTTTAAGGGTCTTGCCCATAATGACTTCTGTTGCGATATCAGCCAGTGAATAGCCTGTAGCCTTTGAAAGGAAGGGAACTGTTCTTGAAGAACGGGGATTGACTTCGATGATATAAACATCGTCATTATCATCAACGATGAACTGAATGTTATAAAGACCGACGATTCCGATTCCCAGTCCGAGCTTCTTTGCATACTGTAAAATTGTGCCCTTGACCTTATCTGATACGGAGAATGTGGGATAAACGCTTATTGAGTCACCTGAGTGAATACCCGTTCTTTCAATAAGCTCCATAATACCGGGTACAAATACATCTATACCGTCGCAAATAGCGTCAACTTCAACTTCCTTACCCTGAATATATTTGTCAACAAGTACGGGCTTGTCCTCGTCAATTTCAACAGCAGTTTTGAGATAGTGTCTTAACTGCTCTTCATTTGCAACAATTTGCATGGCACGACCGCCGAGAACGAAGGAGGGACGCACAAGTACGGGGTAGCCGATTTCAGCAGCGGCGGCAACGCCGTCTTCAATCTTTGTAACAGCTCTGCCCTTGGGCTGAGGAATGTTAAGTTCTTTGAGTATCTTTTCAAAGCTGTCGCGGTTTTCTGCTTTTTCAATGGCATCGCAATCTGTGCCGATTATCTTGATGCCTCTTTCTCTTAAGGGCTCTGCAAGGTTAATTGCAGTCTGACCGCCGAGAGAAGCTATGACACCTTCGGGCTTTTCAAACTCAAGAATGTTCATAACATCCTCTGTTGTAAGAGGCTCGAAATAAAGCTTATCTGCAGTGGTGTAGTCTGTTGAAACTGTTTCGGGGTTGTTGTTTATGATTATTGCTTCATAGCCCGATTTTTTGATTGTTGTTACTGCATGAACGGTTGAATAGTCAAATTCTACGCCCTGACCGATACGGATGGGGCCTGCACCGAGAACAACAAGCTTTTTCTTATCTGTAAGTCTTGACGCATTTTCGTCATAGTATGAGGAGTAGAAGTAGGGAATGTATGCATTTGTGTGACATGTGTCAACCATTTTGAATACGGGGAAAAGATTGTGCTCTTTTCTTATATTGTAAACATCTGTTTCGGGCATCTCCCAGAGCTTTGCAATGAACTTATCCGAGAAGCCCATTTTCTTTGCAGCTTTCAGGGTTTCAAAATCGCCTTTGTTTGCTTTGATATCTTTTTCAAGGTCAATTATCTTTTTAACGGATTCAAGGAAATATGCCGTGATTGCAGTTGCTTCATGAAGCTTTTCAATAGTTTCGCCTCTGCGGATAAGTTCTGCTATAGCAAAAATATTGTCATCCTTGAATTCTTTTATGTATTCATAGATTTCCTCGGTTGAAAATGAATCAAACTTAGCAAGATGGAAATGGCACACACCTGTTTCAAGTGAACGCACAGATTTCAGGAAGCATTCTTCAAGTGTAGAGCCGATTCCCATGACTTCGCCTGTTGCTTTCATCTGTGTTCCGAGTGTATTGGGAGCTCCTGCGAATTTATCGAAGGGGAAACGGGGGAACTTCGCAACAATGTAATCAAGTCTCGGTTCAAAAGCCGCCGTTGTGTTTGCAATGGCAATTTCTTCAAGTGTCATACCTACTGCGATTTTTGCCGTAACTCTTGCTATGGGGTATCCGCTTGCCTTTGATGCAAGGGCAGAAGAACGGGAAACTCTGGGGTTTACTTCGATAAGATAGTATTCACTTGAATCGGGATTAAGGGCAAACTGAACATTACAGCCGCCTTCTATTTTAAGTTCACGGATAATCTTGATGGCGGAATCATTGAGCATCTTAAGGTCGTGCTCGTTGAGAGTGAGTATGGGAGCTACAACTATGGAGTCGCCTGTATGTACGCCGACAGGGTCAACATTTTCCATGCCGCAGATTGTTATTGCATGGTCGCTGCCGTCTCTCATAACTTCAAACTCAATTTCTTTATAGCCCTTGACGCTTTTTTCAATAAGTACCTGATGCACGGGAGAGAGCTTGAATGCGTTGGTACCTATGTCTATGAGTTCTTCTTCGTTGTATGCAAAACCGCCGCCTGTGCCGCCGAGAGTAAAGGCGGGACGAAGAACTACGGGATAGCCGATTCTTGCGGCAGCTTCCTTTGCTTCTTCAAGAGAGTAAGTTATTTCCGAGGGAATGGTGGGTTCACCTATGGACTGACAAAGCTCTTTGAAAAGCTCTCTGTCTTCGGCTCTTTCAATGCTTTCGCTGCTTGTGCCGAGAAGCTCAACTCCGCATTCTTTAAGAACGCCCTTCTTTTCAAGCTGCATTGCAAGATTAAGCCCTGTCTGTCCGCCGATTCCGGGAACAATGGCATCGGGTCTCTCATAACGGAGTATTTTTGCGATGTATTCAAGTGTCAGAGGCTCCATGTAAACTTTATCTGCAATGGTTGTGTCTGTCATGATGGTTGCAGGGTTGGAGTTGCAGAGAACTACCTCATAGCCTTCCTCTTTAAGAGCAAGACAAGCCTGTGTGCCCGCATAGTCGAATTCGGCAGCCTGTCCGATAACTATGGGGCCGGAACCTATGATCATAATTTTTTTGATGTCTTTTCTTTTAGCCATAACTTTCTCTCCTTATATATCACTGTGTTTGTATATGATTTTATTATCCTTGACCGTGAGCATGCATACTCCCGAAAGTTTTTTGCCTGCAAAGGGAGTGGCTCTGCCTTTTGAAAGGAAGGTGTCAGGGTCAACGGTGTATTCTTTGTTGAGTTGCCATACCGTAAAACTTCCGTCATAAGGGATGCCGAAGCGTTTTCTCGGGTTTACAGCCATCAGTTCTGCCAGTTTTTCAAGACTGATTTCACCTGTTCTGACAAGATGCGTATACATTACTGAAAATGCGGTTTCAAGTCCTACAATTCCAAATGCACTTCCCGCAAGACCTTTTGATTTTTCCTCTGCGGAATGGGGTGCATGGTCAGTAGCTATTATGTCAATGGTTCCGTCTTTTATTCCTTCAAGAAGAGCGAGTCTGTCTTCTTCCGAGCGAAGGGGAGGATTCATTTTGAATCTGCCGTCCTCTTCAAGATATGAATCATTCATTACAAGATAATGAGGTCCCGTTTCGCAGGAAACATCAAGTCCCTCTGCTTTAGCCTGTCGTATGAGTTCCACGCTTTCTTTTGCGGAAATGTGGCATACATGATATTTGCATCCCGTTTCTCTGACAAGCTGCAGGTCCCGTTCTATCTGTCTGTATTCACTCTCTGAGCATATTCCTTTGTGTCCGTGCTTTTCTGCGTATTCGCCTTTATGGATGTATCCGCCTTCAAGCAGATCGTTAACTTCACAATGTGCCGCGATTATTTTTCCCAGTGATTTTGCCTTGAGCATGGCATTTCTCATCATGTCATCGCTTTGTACGCCTTTCCCGTCGTCGGAAAAGGCTATGCAGTCAGATGCAATATCCTCCATGTCGGAGAGGATTTCCCCTTTTTCGCCTTTTGTTATTGCAGCATAAGGATAAACTGCTATAACCGCATCTTTTTTTATCGCATTAAGCTGAATATCAAGATTTTCCCTGCAGTCGGGCACAGGGGACAGGTTCGGCATGGTGCATACAGCTGTATACCCTCCGTGAGCAGCGGCAAGTGATCCCGTTTTTATGTCCTCTTTATAAGAAAAGCCCGGCTCGCGAAAATGCACATGCACATCGCAAAAACCGGGAAAAACAGTATATTCGGGAGCACTCAATAACTCAGCGACAGAGGGAACAGAGAATAAGTCACCGCTGACGGTATTTTTACCGTTCATTGCTGACATACCTATAATCTGAGCCTTTATTAAACCGGTCATTGTCGTTTCCTTTCATTTTTGTCCTCGTACACAAAACAACGCGAAAACACATAAGCATTTCCGCATATAAAAGTCTCTGTTGTCCGGGGACAGTGGAATTAATGATTTTTTTGTTTTTTTATCTTGTTTAGTTTATCATGTAATAAGTCTTTTGTCAACTTGAATTTATTAATATATATAATTTTTTACAGATAAACAGATTAATATTAAAAAACGGTATCCTTTTTGTTTAAAAAATAAATACATTATTATTGCCATGGCATCGTAAGTGAAACAGTGGGTGAATGCGGGATAAAAGCAGGTTGCGGGGTTGTGGAAAACACACAAACAATACTGTGTTGATTTTGTGATTTTGACTATTATAAAGAGGAACGAGAATGTGAATACAGAACACAAAATTCTTGCTTTTTCAGAGTGAAAAAAGCTGCAAAAAAATAATATAAATGTGCCGGAATATCCGGAAAAATGACAGGTTGAAAAATTTTTCCAAAATGTATAAAAAAATATAAAAAACTCTTGAAATTTCTTATATTACAGTATATAATAAATGCAAATGGAGCAAATAGGGGTAAAAAAACACAAAATGGAACGCCTCGGAAAGGAGATGAAAAGCAGATGTCTTACCTCGGAGTATTTTTTCACAACATCGACAGTAATAACCGTCTCGTAATGCCTTCGGGCTTCCGTGAAAAAATGGGACAGGAATTTGTGCTTTTCAAATCTCCCGACGGTTGTGTTTCCGTTTATGATGCCGAAACCTTTGACGGTCTTCTTGAACAGGTAAGAAAGCTTACGAATACCTCTGAAGGAAGAATGCAGGCAAGAACTTTTACAAGGGCGGCAAAAACTGTTACCCAGGACAAACAGGGCAGATTCACCGTACCTGCTGACTATATTGAATTTGCTTCTCTTCAGGACGGTGTTGTAATTACGGGTGAAGGAAACCGCCTTGAAATATGGAGTCAGGCTGAATATGAAAAGCAGAACTCAGGCGAAGTATTTGTTCCTTCTGCATATCCTCAGATATTCTATTGATAAGGCGGTGTCGGTATGGATTTTTCTCATATTCCCGTTCTTTTCAATGAAACGGTCGATTCGCTAAATATAAAAAGCGACGGAGTATACTGTGACTGTACTGCAGGCGGCGGCGGACATTCAAAAGCCATTGCTGATAAGCTTTCGGCAAAAGGCCGTCTTATTGCCGTTGACAGAGATCCCGATGCTATTGAAAATCTCAGGAATAAATTTGCTTCTTATAATAATGTAATAATTATTAAAGACAATTTCAGTAATATAGATAAAATTGCCGCAGAACTCGGAATTGAAGGGTTTGACGGAATAATAGCTGACCTCGGAGTAAGTTCTCATCAGCTTGATACTGCAGAAAGGGGCTTTTCTTTTCACAATGATGCTCCTCTTGATATGAGAATGAGTCAGGAGGGTATGAGTGCCGCTGATGTGGTAAACACCTATTCCGAAAGAGATCTTGCCAGAGTAATATCCTGCTACGGAGAAGAAAAATTTGCAAAAAGTATAGCAAGACTTATTGTTCAGAGAAGAGAAAAAGAACCTTTTGAAACAACGTTTCAGCTTGTGGAGGCCATAAAGGATGCTATACCCGCAAGGGCGAGAAGAGAAGGCGGACATCCTGCTCGAAGAACCTTTCAGGCAATAAGAATAGAGGTAAACGGAGAAATAGAACGGCTGCCGGGGGCTGTGGAAAATATGTTTTCAATGCTCGGCGTCGGCGGAATACTTTCAATAATAACCTTTCATTCCCTTGAAGACAGAGCAGTTAAAAATATGTTTAAGACATTTACCGAAGGTTGTACCTGTCCCAAAGACTTTCCTGTGTGTGTCTGCGGAAACACACCGCGAGGAAGGCTTTTGTATAAGTCCGTAAGTCCTTCTGAGGAAGAACTTGAAATTAATCCCAGAAGCCGCAGTGCAAGGCTTCGCAGTATAGAAAAATTGAAGTAAAAAACGGGAGAATAAAAAAGATGGCAGCTTATGCATCAAATGCTTATAAATATGATATAGAAAGCTTTGAAATACACTCATCTGCGGCACCTGAAATAAAAAAAGAGCCGAAGAGGGCTCCGCTTAAGAAAGTTGCACCGAGAACAAACAAAGAGCTTCATGCTGAGGAGGTAAGAGGTCTTAAAAAATCTGCATTTCTCCTTTGCTTTGTTCTTGTAATTTTCGGTGTTGTGGCACTTCAGATATCTGCAAGTGCAGAAAGATATGAACTTATAAGAGAAATTCAGCAGGTTGAAGCACTTCTTGAAATTGAGAAATCGGAAAATATACGTCTTAGCTCTGAGCTTAACGGAATTACGGGAATTGCTGCCGTAGACAATTATGCTACGGAAATCCTCGGCATGACAAAGGTTGAAAATTATCAGATTGAATGTATTGACCTTTCAGGCGGGGACGCGGTTATTTATTCCTCTTCCGTAAAAGGAGACTGATGTTTAGCATACTTTTGCTGTGCTTGTGCATATATAAAAACAGACACAAGTCGCAAAGGTATGTTTTTTTACATAATAATCATTCGCTGTCAGAATAATATTTCAAGGCGGCAGGGCGGAGGGGCTTCGCCCTTTTTGGTATTTAAATACACAATATTTATAAACGGGAGTAATGAAAAGTGGCAATTAATCAAGCCGATATGAAAAGAAATTCACTCACCGCAAAAAGGGGTGTTATACTGCTTTGCGTCTTTTTGGCGGTGCTTTTGATAGCCCTTGTGGGAAGACTGGGGTTTCTTACCATAGTAAAAGGGGAAGAATACAGAGTAAAGGCTGAAAATCAGCAGTATAATGCATCCACGGTTGCCTCTTCAAGAGGTGCAATATATGACAGTAATATGAATGTCATTGCACAGACTGCATCCGTATGGCTTATTTATGTAAACCCCAGTAAGGTTACCGATAAGAACAGGGAAGATGTTATAAGAGGGCTTGTGGATATTCTCGGAGTTGATGAAGAAAGTCTCAGAAAAAACATTGCGGAAAGAAGCTCTTACGGTTATTACAGAATAAAAAGTGAAGTTGAATATAACGAAAAGACCGAAATTATGACTTATGCAAGGGAAAAGAAAATAACGGATGTTATTTTCAACGACCCTGACACGAAAAGATATTATCCCGACGGGACTCTTGCTTCTACAGTCATTGGTTTTACAGGCTCCGACGGATACGGACTCAACGGACTTGAATATTATTATGACGATGCACTCACGGGGGTTGACGGAAAAATATATACCCTTCAGGACGGTAATTCAAACGACCTTGAAAACGGAAAAGAGGTATATTACGAACCTGTCAACGGCGAAAATCATGTACTGACTCTCAACAATGAAATTCAGACCATACTCAGAAGTGCCTGTCTTACGGCTCTTAAAGAAAACGGTGCTGAGAATGTATACGGAGTTGTAATGAATACAAAAACAGGTGCCGTGCTCGGTATGTGCAATGTGCCTGACTATGATTCCAATGACCCTTTCACCATTGCTGATGCCGCTACTCTTGAAAGAATAGAAGCTATAATCGATGAAGAGGAAAAGGATAAGGCTATATCCGAAGCGAGATATTCACAGTGGAAAAACAAGGCCGTTGCCGACTATTATTATCCCGGCTCTGTTTATAAGGTATTTCTTGTTGCAGGTGCCATGGAGGAGGGTGTAATAAATGAAAATACCTCCTATACCTGCCACGGTACCATATCGGTAGGAGACAGAACCGTAAAGGACTATAACCCCATAGGTCACGGTGCTGAAACACCTCTTACACTTCTTGTAAATTCCTGCAATACCTTTTCCGTTTATGTAGGACAGCAGATGGGAATTGAACTTTTCTATAAATATTTTGATGCCTTCGGTTTTACGGAAAAAACAGGAGTAGACCTTCCCGGTGAAACAACCCCGGTTCCCGGTGTTACTTATCATTCGCCTGATGTATCATTTACAAATTCAAACCTTGTCAGTGTTTCCTTCGGTCAGTCCAATCAGGTAACCCCTATGCAGATAGCAACTGCGGTAAGTGCAATAGGAAACGGCGGCAAGCTTATGACTCCTTACATTGTCAAAAAGACTGTTGATGATATAGGTAATACTATAAATGAAACTGTTCCTCAGGTAAAAAGACAGGTGGTTTCCGAATCAACCGCAAAAACTGTTGCTTCATATATGGAAGAGGTTGTTAAAAGAGGAACGGGTGCCAATGCTTATGTCGCAGGTTATCATGTTGCAGGTAAAACGGGTACAAGTGAAAAAACAGGTGTTGAAGAAATTAAATATATCGCTTCCTTTGCAGGTTTTGCCCCCTGTGACGACCCGGAAATTACTGTTGTAATCATTATAGATGCTCCTTCGGGAGCTGTATATTCCGGCGGTGATATTGCCGCTCCCGTTGCAGGAGAGGTTTTTGAAAAAGTTCTTCCGTATCTCGGAGTTGAACCCAGCTATACCGAATCTGAACTTGCAAAACTCTCAGAACCTGCTCCCGAGCTTGTGGGAATGAGTGTCAGTGCCGCAAAGAGTGAACTTGCAGGTACTCAGCATTCAGTAAGAGTTATCGGAAACGGAGATACAGTTGTTTCTCAGTCTCCCGAGGCAGGAAGAACAACACCTTCAAACGGTGTGATAGTTCTTTATACAGAGGAAAACATACCGGAAGAAACTGCTCAGGTGCCTGATTTCTCGGGCATGACAGTATCTCAGGCAAATCAGCTTGCCGTAAGCCGCGGCTTCAATATAAAAATTTCGGGAAGTTCCTTCTCAAGCAGTTCCGTTATAGCCTATAAACAGGAATATAGTGAGGGTACAGAACTTGAAATAGGAAGCAGTATTACCGTTTACTTCAGAACCAGCGGCATTTCGGACTGATAATATTCAGGATGTGAAAAAAAGAGGAAGAATAATGGCTCAGTTTATTTCGGAGGTATTATTTTGAATCTTGATGAAATTCTTCAGTCTCTCGGAATAAGAGACAAAATTGCAAATGTTACGGTTTCTTCAGTAACTGAGGATATCGCCAAAGTAAAAGAGGGAAGTCTGTTTTTTGCAGTGAAAGGCAGAAATACAGATGGTAACCGTTTTATTAATAAGGCATTTGACGCAGGTGCTGTTGCAGTTATAAGTTCTGAAAAGTACCCGGATGCAAGAGTGTTTACCGTAAATGATGTAAGAGAGGCACTGTCGGTGGCTGCATGTAAGTTTTATTTTCCTTCACGGGATAAAATGCAGCTAATTGGTATAACGGGAACCAACGGAAAAAGCTCGACCGCAGGGTATTTAAGACATATAATCAACAGCAGCGGCAGAAAATGTGCAGTTATAGGAACACTCGGAAGTGTATCTGATGATGATTACACTGATACGGGATATACTACACCTGCAGCAGAGATACTTTATTCGGAACTCGAAAAACACGCTCTTTCGGGAAATGAATACTGCGTTCTTGAAGTTTCCTCTCAGGCACTTGCAATGAAACGAACCCATGCTTTGAGGTTTTCTCTCGGTATATTTACAAATCTCGGTACGGACCACCTTGATTGGCACAAAAGCAGGGAAGAATATATGAAGGCTAAAAAGCTTCTGTTCAATAACTGCGATAAGGCACTGGTAAATGCTGATGACTGTTTTAAGGATGAATTTTGCGGCATAGCCTCAGAGGGTACATATCTATATTCTTTGAAGGATGATTATGCGGATTATACCGCCAGAAACATCAGAATAAAAAAAGATGAGATATCCTATCTGATGCTTGATGAATACGGTCTTTGTAAAATAAGATTCAATGCAAACGGTGAGTTCTCGGTTTATAATTCCCTTGCCGCAGCGGCAGGAGCAAATATTCTCGGGATAACTCACAGTGAAATCTGTGAAGCGGTACATACACTTCCGGTAATAAAGGGCAGAATGGAAAAGATAAGTGCACGGGGGATAGATGTGTATATTGATTTTGCACATACGCCCGAGGCACTTGAAAATGCCCTTAAAGCTCTTAAAACGGTTACAAAGAGAAAACTCATCTGTGTTTTCGGTTGCGGAGGAGACAGAGATAAGTCTAAAAGAAGCCTTATGGGAGCTGTTGCATCCGAATATGCTGATATAATTGTGCTGACTTCAGATAATCCGAGAGGAGAAGACCCTTCAGATATCATTTCCGATATTATTATCGGTATAAAAAATATAAATAAAATATATAAAGAGATTGACAGAGAAAAAGCAGTTGCTCTTGCCCTGAAAAAAGCAAAAGACGGTGATATTGTTCTCATTGCGGGAAAAGGGCATGAAAACTATATGATATGCAGTGGAGAAAAAAAGTATTTCAGTGATGAAATAACCGTAAAAAAGATACTCGGTGTTTAACTTTTCTGATGTGAAAGGACAGATATTATGGAATTGTGGCTTGCCTTACTTTTAAGCGTACTTGTAGGTTTCGGAGTTTCCTTCGGACTTGGTTTCGGAGTAATACCGTGGCTTCATAAACTGAAATTCGGTCAGACTATACTTGATATAGGTCCTTCCTGGCACAAGAAAAAGCAGGGAACCCCCACAATGGGCGGTATTCTGATAATTGCCGGTTTTATTCTCAGCGTCATTGTTGTTCTTGTTACAGATAAACTTCTCAGCGGCGACATTCTTCTGCATGAAAACAACAGATTTCAGAATGTCGTATATGTGAAGATATTCAGCGGCATACTTATGGCAGTGGCATTTGCGTTTATCGGCTTTATTGATGACTATATCAAAGTCGTAAAGAAGAGAAATCTCGGTCTTACCGAAATTCAGAAATCTGTCCTGCAGTGCCTTGTCATTGCAGTATATCTTTTTACACTTTACAAATGCGGTGTGAATTATACATTCATTCCTTATCTCGGAAATTTTGAAAATGCTCTTCTTTTCTGGGTTCTGGGTTTCATTGCAATATACGGAACTGTAAATGCCGCAAACTTTACAGACGGTATTGACGGACTTTGCACATCTGTGTCGGCTGTAATGTGTATAGGCTTTGCAGTATGCTCTGTTATTCTTCAGTTTTCAGGTATGACGATAATATGTGCTGCCATGTTCGGAGCTCTTATGGGGTTCCTCGTATGGAACTGGAATCCTTCAAGAGTCATCATGGGCGATATGGGTTCATTCTTTATCGGTGGTATGATATGTTCATTTGCATACAGCCTTGATGCCCCCTGGCTCATTGTCATGATTGGTATTATTTATGTTATCGAATTCGGTTCTGACCTGGTTCAGATAGCTTATGTAAAAACTCACAACGGAAAAAGACTGTTTAAGATGGCTCCCATACATCATCACTATGAAATGAGCGGATGGAGCGAAAAGAAGATATGTAAAGTATTTGTGCTTGTCACTGTTGTTGGTGTTGCTGCAGCCGTTGCACTCACATGGTTCGGCAGACCCCAGTAAAGCAAACTTCTTTACAGAAAGAGAAAAGTATTACAAATGAAAGGAGACCGACTGCAAAAAATATCCGTTTGCAGTCACAGGGTGTAATAATGAACGAAAGTGTTGCACGCAGAAAAAACAGCACTCAGAGAAATTACTCAAAGACGGATAACGGGCTTATGTCCTTTGCTGTCGGTGCCATAAAAGATAAAGGCGGTCTGTTTGCCAAAGGGGCATTTGATCTTAAGCTGTTCATCTTCCTTGCCGTGGCTCTTGTTTTCGGACTTGTCATGCTTTATTCGGCAAGTTATCCCGATGGCTATTCTGCAGCAGGAGACCCTGCATATTATTTCAAAAAACAGCTTACAGGCGTTATCATAGGTGCCGTGCTTATGATAATGATATCAAAGATAAACTATAAAATGTTTATGGAGATAGGTGGCATAGGCGGCTCCCTTGTGTCCATGGGGCTTCTTGTGCTCGTACTTGTGATGGGTGAAAATGAGGACGGAAGCAGTATAAAGCGTTGGATGCGTATCGGACCCATTGAGTTTCAGCCTTCTGATATTGCAAAGCTGACACTTATACTGACACTTTCTTATGTGCTTTATATTCTTCATCCTTATGTCGTAAGCAAAAAACCTCTCAGATGGACAGCGGCACAGAAAATAAATGCTCTGGTGGGAAAACCTGTGCTGAATGAATCTGCAATAGCTGTGTTTATATGTGCCGTTATAATTCTCGCCTATGTCGGGCTTGTTCTTATCGGTTCTCATCTTTCCGGTGCAATAATCATGATGGGTATTGCAGTGGTCGTTCTGTATACGGGTGAGGTAAGACTTACATGGTTTGCTCTCGGAATTGTGTGTTGTATAATAGCCTTTGCATTTGCATATTTCACGGGTATAATCAAGCCCTATCAGATACAACGTATTCTTTCCTTCGTCGGTGACAATGAAGACCCTCTCGGTGCTGACTGGCAGACAAATCAGGCACTTTATGCCATAGGTTCGGGCGGATTTTTCGGGAAAGGACTCGGTCAGTCCATTCAGAAATATGACTATGTTCCCGAACCGCAGAACGATATGATATATTCTATCATCGTTGAGGAACTCGGTTTTGTCGGCGGAGTTGCAATTATTATACTTTTTGCACTCATTATCTGGAGAGGAACCGTAATCGGCATCAATTCAACAACAAGATACGGTGCCATGGTCGCTTTCGGAATTACATTCAAGCTTGCCATGCAGGTGGCACTCAATATAGGTGTTGCGACAGACTTTATCCCGAACACGGGTATCACACTGCCGTTTTTCAGCTACGGCAGAACTGCACTTGTCGTAAATCTTATTGAAATGGGAGTTTTACTCAGTATTTCCCGAAGTTCGAGAATTAGAAAAGACTGATGCTGCGAAGGAGATAATGTTATGAGGATAATGTTTGCCGCAGGCGGAACAGGCGGTCATATAAATCCTGCACTTGCATGTGCACAGGAGATAAGGAGCCGTTTCCCTGATGCCGAGATACTTTTTGTAGGCACAAAAGATAAGATGGAAGCGACACTCGTGCCCAAAGCCGGTTTTGATTTCAGAACCATAGATATTACGGGTTTTCAGCGTTCCTTTGCCCCGTCTGATATTATCTATAATCTCAGAACATTGAAAAAGCTTCTGTTTGTTACGGGACAGTGCAAGAAAATAATTGAAGAATTCTCTCCCGATGTTGCAGTAGGCTTCGGCGGTTATGTAAGCGGTCCCGTAATAAGAACGGCTCATAAATGCTCGGTTAAAACAGCAATTCACGAACAGAATGCTTTCCCCGGAAAAACAAATATTGCTCTTTCAAAGTATGTTGACAGCGTAATGCTCACGGCAGGGGAGGCGGAAAAATTCCTGAAATGCTCAGAAAAGCCCTTTGTGACGGGACTTCCCGTAAGAGAGGAAATTCTCAGTGCCGAAAAGGAAACTGCAAGAAAAAAACTCGGTTTTCCTTCCGATAAAACCGTTGTTCTCTCAACGGGCGGCAGTCTCGGTGCAGAGGCTCTCAATAAAGTCATGTGTGATGTAATAAAAGAATTTTCCTCCGACGATATTATTTTTGTACACGGCTACGGTGCCAACGGAAAATGGGTTCCCGAAAAATTAAAAGAAAATTCAGTTGATATTGATAACAATAAGAACCTTTTTGTAAGCGAATACATATATGACATGGCTTCATATATGGCGGCGGCGGATATGGTAATAAGCAGGGCAGGTGCAAGTTCTCTTGCAGAGATACAGGCACTCGGAAAAGCCTCATATCTCATTCCTTATCCCTATGCTGCCGAAAATCATCAGTATCATAATGCCATGGCTCTCGTAAACAAGGAGGCAGCCATGGTATGTGAGCAGAAAGACCTGACTTCAGAAAAAGTTGCACAAGTTATCAGAGACCTCAGAAATAACCCGGTAAAATATAAAAAAATGGGTGAAAATGCAAGAGCTATGGCAAAAACTGATGCCAAACGCAGGATAAGCGACATAATACTGTCTCTTGTGCCCTGAGTAACAAGGACAAATATTCTGCCATAAAATGAAAACGTAAGTTTTTGTGAAAGGGTGGAAATATGAGTTCGTATGTTATAGAAGGCGGAAGAAGACTTTTGGGTGAATGTGAAGTTCAGGGTGCCAAAAACAGTGCTCTGCCCATACTTGCCGCCACGCTTCTTTGCGACGGAAAATGCAGTGTGCATAATTGTCCCGATATTCTTGATGTGGGAGCAACCTGCGATATTCTTCGTCACCTGGGATGTACGGCTGAAAGAAACGGGCATACCGTAAGTGTGGATTCCCAAGGAGCATCGGGATTTGAAATACCCGAGCCTCTCATGCGGGAGATGCGTTCATCGGTAATTTTTCTCGGAGCTATCCTTGCAAGAAACGGAAGGGTACGGCTTTCTACCCCCGGTGGTTGTGAAATAGGGCTTCGCCCCATTGACCTTCATCTTGATGCAATGAAGAAAATGGGGGCAAAGATAAGTGAGGAATACGGTCACATTGAATGTTCAGCTCACGATGGGCTTCACGGAACAAACATAACCCTGTCTTTCCCGAGTGTCGGTGCTACGGAAAATATCATGATAGCAGGCAGTACTGCCAAGGGTATTACCACTGTAGTAAATGCCGCAAGAGAACCTGAAATAAGTGATCTTGCGGATTTTCTCAACTGTTGCGGTGCGAGGATATCGGGAGCGGGGCAGGGAACACTTACCATAGAGGGTGTAAAAAAGCTTTCCGGCTGTGAGCATACGGTCATACCCGACAGAATTGCCGCGGCAACATATATGGCAGCGGCAGCCGCTACAGGCGGACATGTAAGAATAGATAATATTATTCCCGCCCATTTAGGACCTGTCATAGACCTTTTTGAAGAGGCGGGATGCAGAATAACTACCGATTGCAAAAGTGTTACCGTTGCTGCTCCGAAGCTTCTCGGAAGCGTAAAAATGATAAGGACAATGCCGTATCCGGGATTTCCTACGGATATTCATTCTCCCATTGCGGCAATGCTTACAAAAGCAAAAGGTACGAGTGTAATAATCGAAACGATTTTTGAAAACCGTTTTAAGTACACGGGGGAGCTTGTCCGTTTCGGTGCAAAGCTCAGAGTAGACGGCAGAATGGCTGTCATTGAGGGAGTTCCCGTCCTTCACGGTGCAAGGGTGATAACTCCTGACCTCAGAGGCGGTGCGGCACTTATGATTGCAGGTCTTGCTGCAGAAGGTGAGACCGTGATAACAGATATTAAACATATAGAGCGAGGATATGAAAGTCCCGAAAAAACCATAAGCGGACTTTCGGGACTGATGAGAAGGATTGATAATGATGGATCAGAATGAACATACGGGACAGAATAAGTCCGGTGGCAGAAAAGGCGGGTTGAGTGCAGAACAGAGGGCGGCAATAGCTGAGGCGAATGCCCCTGTGAGGCAACGAAGCGAGAAAAAAAGAGCAAATGAAAAAGGAAGCCGTATAAGGGAAAATGAACAACGGGCGGTATATTCTGAGAGCCGTAAGAAAAAACAGACTGCACCTTCAAATGAGGGCAGTCGTAACGACAGGGTAAAAAGCAGTACAAAACAGAGAAAAAAAGATATAAAACGACAGAATAATCTTCTTGCGGCCATGCTTTTTGTTATTGCTATTGCACTTATCGGTGTTATTTCTGTTTTTGTGTTCAGAATAAATACTGTGGAAGTAATAAACCCCAAAGAAATGTATTCTTCCTCTGCAGTTGCCGAAAAAGCAGGCATAAAAGAGGGCGGAAGTATGCTGATACTTAACGGAAAACGTGCCGAGGAGATAATAGAAAAGGACTTTCCGTACATTGAAGATGTTGAAATAAAAAGACATTGGCCCGATAAAATAATAATTACTCTTGAATATGCCGTTCCTGCCATGGCAGTTGATACGGGAAGCGGTTATATAATACTTAACAGTTCATGTAAAGTTCTTTCTTCCGATGCTGTTACTTTCAATAATCCTGCTGCATTGGTGAAGGGTGTTGAAATAGTGTCTGCTGTTCCGGGCGAAACGGCAGTATTTTCGGAAAATCTCAACACTTCACAGCTGAGCGAGCTTTCAAACGCACTCTCTGAATGCGGATTTACGGATATAACCTGCTATGACCTTACGAAAATTTCCGATGTTATTATAGATATTGACCACAGGGTTGAAGTGAAACTCGGTACTCTTGCAAGTGCTCCCGAAAAGCTGAAATTCGGTAAAGAAGTTATTGCCCGCACGGCTGAAGAAGATACAGAGCATGCCATGGTGGTTGATCTAACCACTGAAGGTGAGGCTTATGTCAGAGTCAAAAACGATAATAATATCAGTTATAATGACGAACCGGAGGAAATTACATCTTCTGTTGGCGAAATGTCTGAAGAGGAAACAACAGCAAGTGTTTCACAGACTCCCGCAGTCGGATAACGGCGGATATAAGCATTGTTATTGTCGGATTATGATATTTGCATAAAAAAACGATATAAATTCATGCATAAATATTGCGTGTAACAATTTGTAATTATTTTTATATTTTTTCTTGAATTTTAAGAATAAGTATGGTAGTATAAATAAGTATTATTGTGTAAATTAGTATTGGAGGATATAAAATATGGGATTTGAAATGTCAAATGAGTACGATCTTGTTACTCAGATTAAGGTCGTAGGCGTTGGCGGCGGCGGAGGAAATGCTGTAAACCGCATGGTTGAATCAAATGTTCAGGGTGTTGAATTCATCGCTGTTAATACCGATAAGCAGGTGCTTATCAATTCTAAAGCTACAACAAAAATTCAGATCGGTGAAAAGGTTACTCAGGGTCAGGGTGCAGGTGCAAAGCCTGACATCGGTAAGAAGGCTGCAGAGGAAAGCATGGAAGCTATCAATGAGGTTCTTGCAGGCACCGATATGGTATTTATAACAGCAGGTATGGGCGGCGGAACAGGCACAGGTGCAGCTCCCGTTATTGCACAGCTTGCTAAGGATAAGGGTATTCTTACTGTTGGTATCGTTACGAAGCCTTTCGAGTTTGAAGGACGTCGCCGTATGCAGCAGGCAGAGGCAGGTATTGCCGACCTTGCACAGCATGTTGACAGTCTCATTGTTATCCCCAATGAAAGACTTAAACTCGTTTCCGATCAGAAGATAACCTTCCTCAATGCTTTCTCCATTGCCGATGATGTTCTTCGTCAGGGCGTAAAGAGCATTGCTGAACTTATTAAGATTCCCGGAATCATTAATCTTGACTTTGCTGATGTTACATCCGTAATGAAGGATGCCGGTCATGCACACATGGGTGTCGGCAGAGCCAGCGGTAAGGATAAGGCTGAAAATGCTGCAAATGCTGCAATCTCCAGTCCTCTTCTTGAAACAACAATTCAGGGTGCAAAGGGTGTTATTATTCTTATTTCCGCATCCTCCGATATTACTCTTGATGATGTTGACATTGCTGCAACCATCGTTAAGGATGCTGCAGATATCGACGCAAATATCATCTTCGGTGTTTCCACCGATCCTTCACTTGACGATGAAATGCTCGTTACTGTAATTGCAACAGGTTTTGGCAAGGACAGCAATAATGTAAATGCCGCTCCTGTCGCTCAGGAAAAGAAGGTTATTGAAACAGTTGAAGAAAAGCCTAAGGCTTCCGAACCCGAAACAGGTGTAGATGACGAAAGCATTATGGATATCTTCAATATATTCAAGAACAAGAACTGATAGTTTCCCCTGAAATAATCAGACTGTCCGGACTTTTACGGGGCGCTTTATACAGGCGTCCCTTTTATTAATTATTATGAGTATTGAAAATATTGTGTTTGATATGGGTAATGTCATATTGAAATATGATGTTGATGCCATGCTTGACAGTTTTTCTCTTACAGATGATGAGAAAAATATATTACTTGAAAAAATATTTCTTTCACCTTTGTGGAAGGATGCTGACCGCGGATACGGCTTCAGGGATGTACTGTTCCATGAAACTGTAAAAGAATTTTCAGAAAAACTGAGAAAAGTATTTTATGCTCTTTGTGCAGTATATGATTTTGAATTGCGTTTTATGCCTTTGAATGACGGAATAAGTGAACTTATTGCCGATTTGAAAGCTGCAGGCTATAATGTATATCTTCTCAGCAATGTCGGACTCGGATTTCATCTGCTGAAAGAGAAATGCCCCGTTTTTTCTCAGTTTGACGGCTTTTATATAAGCTGTGACCACGGTTACATAAAACCTGAAAAAGAGGCTTATGAGACATTTTTCAGTATGTTTTCACTGTCTCCCGAAAAATGTCTGTTTATAGACGATTCTCCTGAAAATATAAGTGGGAGCGAAATGGCGGGAATGGCTGCAATTCTTTATGATATGCGTAAAGAGAGTGTAGATATACTTCGAAATAAACTCAGCAAAAAGAATATACTAAATTAAATTTGAAAGGATATTATTTATGGCAGATAACAAAAAAATGGTCGAAGCCATAACCGCAATGGAAGAAGATTTCGGTAAATGGTATACCGATGTCGTTAAAAAGGCTGACCTTATAGATTATTCAAGTGTAAAAGGCTGTATGATCATCCGTCCTTACGGCTATGCAATATGGGAGCTTCTTCAGAAGCAGATGGATGAAAAATTCAAGGAAACAGGGCATGAAAATATTTATATGCCCTTGTTTATCCCCGAATCACTGCTTCAGAAGGAAAAGGATCATGTTGAGGGCTTCGCTCCCGAGGTTGCTTGGGTAACTCACGGAGGAAGTGAACCTCTTCAGGAACGCCTTTGTGTAAGACCCACTTCTGAAACTCTTTTCTGTGAGCATTATGCAAACATTGTTCAGTCATACAGAGACCTTCCCAAGCTCTACAATCAGTGGTGTAATGTTGTAAGATGGGAGAAGACTACAAGACCTTTCCTTCGTTCAAGAGAATTCCTCTGGCAGGAGGGTCATACCGTTCACGCTACTGCCGAGGAGGCAATAGAAGAGACAGAGCGTATGCTTAACATCTATGCTGATTTCTGCAAGGATGTACTTAATATGCCTGTAGTCAAAGGAAAAAAGACCGAAAGTGACAAGTTTGCAGGTGCTGAGGCTACTTATGCTATCGAAGCACTTATGCATGACGGTAAAGCACTTCAGGCAGGTACATCGCATTATTTCGGTGACGGTTTTGCAAGGGCTTTCAACATGACCTACACCGATAAGGACAATAAACAGCAGTACGTTCATCAGACTTCATGGGGCACAACAACAAGACTTATCGGTGCTATCATTATGTCCCACGGTGACAATAACGGACTCGTGCTGCCCCCGAAGGTTGCTCCTACTCAGGTTGTAATTATCCCCATTGCCGCTCATAAGCCCGGTGTAAAAGAAAAGGCAGAGGAGCTCAGAGCCCGTCTTGCTTCTCAGTTCAGAGTTAAATGTGATAATACTGACAATTCTGCAGGATGGAAGTTCGCTGAGTATGAAATGAAGGGTGTACCTCTTCGTCTTGAAATCGGTCCCAAGGATATTGAAAACAATCAGTGCGTACTTGTCCGCCGTGACAACAGAGAGAAGTATTTTGTTTCTCTTGATAATCTTGAAGAGGAAATTACAAGACTTCTTGATGAACTCGGAGCTGCTCTTTACAATAAGGCACTTGATAACATTGAAAAGAAGACCTACAGATGTACATCCATTGATGAAATCAAAAAAGCACTTGCAGCAAACGGTGACGGCTTTGTAAAAGCAATGTGGTGCGGCGACGAAGAGTGCGAAGACAAAGTTAAAGAACTCACAGGTGTGGGGTCAAGATGTATTCCCTTTGAACAGGAAAATCTTTCAGACACCTGCGTATGCTGCGGTAAAAAGGCAGTAAACATGGTTGTATGGGGCAATGCATATTAATTCTGAAATCCTCTTTATATAACTGCAAATAAGCAAAGAAGCCATAGGAATAAATTTTCCCTGTGGCTTCTTTGTCTTTTATATAATGAAACAGGGTACATAATTAATTATAATATCCTGATTTAATGTAAAACAAAAAACAGGGCAACGGTTTTTTCCGCTGCCCTGAACTGATTATACATCAGATTTTATTTTTCCAAAAGACCTGTGAGAAGATCGTCAACAAGATCAATAGCTGCTTCGTTGACCTTCTTATTGAAGAGTGAAGAATCTTCGTTTTCTGCAAGGATAGCTACGGAAGCTTCAATATCGAAGTTGAGAAGGTTTCCGAGGAACTTATCCATAAGCATTGTTTCAATATCAAGAGCGAAATCCTTGTTTCCGCAGCCTGAAATGAAGGAAAGGTCAATGAGAGAATTGAGAACTACATTGAGCTTATAGAAACCGCCGTTGCCGTCAATCTTGTGTCTTTCGGTTGAAAGCTTGTCAGCTGCAACGGGGAGACCATCCGCAAAGTTGAGAGCCCAGTCAACGATATCATCAAGATAATCTTCGCCTGTCCACTTGCTTGTATCCTTGGGAAGCTCATAATATGTTGTATCGCTGTTATACGCAAGAGCCTTTGCTGCTGTTTCCATGCCGATTTCAAAAATGAGGTCGAGACATGCTGCATCGCTGAAAGATTCAACCTTAGTTGCCTTTGCAGCTGCTGTAATGGTCATGGGAACCCATTCATCATAAGTTACTGCATACTTTGCAGCAAGAACAGCAAGCTGTTCGAGAGTCTTTGCTTTGTTTACTTCAGCCATGTCTTCGTTCTTGAACCAACCTTCAAAGAAGAGCTTAAGAACTGCCACTGCCATTTCTTCAGCGTCCATATTCTTTACCTTGTCAGCAGTGAAGCCTGAAAGGTCAACGCCAAGGTCGGGGATGTCTTTAATGAGAGGAAGAACATAACGGAATGTCTTTGTGAGGTTGCCGTTAAGCTTTGAATTGTCGCCTTCTTCAAGTGCAAGAGCTGAGAATGCATCTTCATTGAGGATAATTTCAAGAAGAGTGATAACAAGGTTGTTGAGCTGAGCTACCATGTTACCCTTGCCTGCACCGAGGTAAGCATCAAATGTATCTGCCTTGAATTCATAGTTGAGATTGATAACCTCTGCGATTGTACCTGTTGTATCCTTATTTGCAAGATCCTTAAGAGCATCCTTGGCATCGTTGTTGATGAGGTCAAGAAGAAGGTTTGCATAAATGTCGCCTGCATAAGTTTCAAGTAAACCGTAGATTGTAAGGTTCATAACATTGGAAGCTTCGGTCTTGGAAATATTTTCATTGCCTGTGAGAAGCTTAAGGAAAGCAACTGCTACGAGTTCATCAGCAGTATAGCTTCTGTAAGTATCAGGATTCAGCTCAAGTGCATCAATGAGCATTTCCTTTATTGCATCATAGCTGATATAATCTTTAATAAGGTCATTGATTGTTCCGTTGAGAACTGAGAGAAGACCGAGCTTTACATTTCCGTTGATAACGGATTTGAAGAGACTTGTGTTATCACTGAGGAACTGAAGAAGTCTGTAAACTATGTTGAGACTACCGCTGTTGGCTACAGTAGCGACTGTATCCTTCTGCATAAAACCGCCTTTTTTATAGATAAGAGCATCTTCTTTAAGGTTTGAAATATCACCGAGACCGGACATTGTTGCAAGGGTGTAAAGTGAGTTTACTATACCGTCAACAGATTTGAGATCAATATCAACAATATTAAGGATTGTTTTTACGATGTCTTCTTTATAAACATCTGCAGTCCAGGTGGGAAGATTTGCATTGAGCCAATTAACAAGAACTGTTGCGAGCTTTTCGGCTTCAGAAGTCATAATCTGACTTTTTGCAAGAACACCTGCCATGAGGTCTTCAAGACCAACGGAAGCACGGAGAATAAGACGAGCATCGGAGGATGAAATGCCGGCACCGTCTATATCTGCGGCCTTTGTCATATCTTCTGTGAACTTTTCAAGACCAACAGAGTTTCTGAGTGCAAGTCTTGCATCAGCTGAAGAAACAGAGCTGTCTCCGTCTACGTCACCGCGAAGATAGTCTATAACAAGACTTTCATCTTCAATGAATAAGAATGCTATGCGAAGAACTGAGGGAACTAATTCTTCTTTTCTTGTGTTGAGGTTCTTGAGAAGCCATTCAACAAGGTTGCCGAGATTGTTCGGCTGGATAAGTGCATCGACTGTTTTAACGCTGTCGTTTACGGCACTTGCAGAAGCAAGAACGGGTAAGCAGGATAATGCCATAACAGCAGCGAGAATGATGCTGATGATTTTGTTTGCTTTTTTCATTACAAAACATCCTTTCAAGAATTTATAACCGTTGTCGGACATTCCGACAGATTATACGTCTATTTTAAATTACCCCCATTGGAATGTCAACACTATAATAATTGTATTTTTTAACAATATTTTCTTAATAATTTTGTAATAAATTTCTGTTATATAACTTGTCACACATTTATTTGGTTAATAAACAAGAATATATTATTTTTATAAATTATTACGGTCTCGTTTTGCCTGCAAATTTGACTTATTTGTTGTTTTAATCGACTGCTGAAGGCATTAAAACTGTCAAAAATGCAGAAAAGTTAAAACTTCCTTAAAAAAGTATATAAATTTTCTTGATTTTGTTCTGTTGATGCTGTATACTTATCATGGCTTTATGATGAAAGGAGGAAATTTACGATGAAATTGCTTGAAGAGAAGATTCTTTCCTGCGGAACAGTGCTTTCCGGAAATATTCTTAAAGTTGACAGCTTCCTCAATCATCAGCTTGATGTTGAACTTCTCAATGAACTCGGAAAAGAGTTTTACAGACTTTTTGAATCAGATAAAATTACCAGAATCCTCACTGTTGAGGCATCGGGTATTGCCATAGCATGTTTTGCGGCTCAGTATTTTCATGTGCCTGTTGTGTTTGCCAAAAAAGGTCATCACAAAAATGTCGGTACCGATTGCTATACGGCTGAGGTCTTTTCATTTACAAAGGGTACAAGCTATACAGTTTTTGTTTCAAAAAAGTATCTTAATGAAGGCGACAATGTGCTTATAATTGACGATTTCCTTGCCAACGGACAGGCTGCACTCGGTCTTAAGAAAATAGTTGAGGATGCAGGGGCAAACCTTAAGGGTGTGGGAATTGCCATAGAAAAAGGCTTTCAGGACGGCGGAAAAAATCTTCGTGAGCTTGGAGTAAAACTCAAGTCTTTAGCAATCGTTGACTCAATGACTGATGATTCCATTATGTTCAGAGAAGACGATTGATTAAGAATAAAAAATATTGGAGGAACCCAAAGTGAAAAAAGTATTCAAAGTACTCGCACTCGTTCTCGCTCTTTCAATGGTCGTTGCATTTGCTGCTTGCGGCGGCAATGAAGAAACAACTGCTGCAAATGACGAGACAACAACTGCAGGTGAAGGCACAGCTCTTGATTTCTCAGACATCAAGATCGGATTCATTTTCCTTCACGACGAAAACTCAACCTATGACAAGAACTTCATTGATGCTGCTAAGGAAGCTACATCAGCTCTCGGTCTTACAGAGGACCAGGTTGTTATGTATTCCAACATTGCTGAATCCAGCGCTTGCTATGATACAGCTTGTGACCTTGCAGAAGACGGCTGTGACATCATCTTTGCTGACTCCTTCGGTCACGAAGATTTCATGATTCAGGCTGCAAAGGAATATCCCGATGTTCAGTTCTGCCACGCTACAGGTACAAAGGCTCACACAGAAGGCCTCAGCAACTATCATAATGCTTTTGCTTCCATTTATGAAGGCAGATATCTTGCAGGTATTGCTGCAGGTATGAAGCTCAACGAAATGATCGCTGCAGGCGAAATCACAGCTGACCAGGCTAAGATGGGTTATGTAGGTGCTTTCACTTATGCGGAAGTTATCTCCGGTTATTCATCTTTCTATCTTGGTGCAAAGAGCGTATGCCCCACAGTTACTATGGATGTTCAGTTCACAGGTTCATGGTATGACGAGCAGGCTGAAAAGGAAGCTGCTGTTACACTTATGAGCAAGGATTGTGTTCTTATCAGCCAGCATGCTGACTCCATGGGTGCTCCCACAGCTTGTGAAGCAGAAGGCGTACCCAATGTTTCCTACAACGGAAGCACTATCGCTGCTTGTCCCAACACCTTCATCGTTTCTTCCAGAATTAACTGGGCTCCCTACTTCACATACATTCTTGAATGTGTTGCAGGCGGCACAGAAATCGCTGCTGACTGGTGCGGCGGTATCAAGGAAGGCTCTGTAGTTCTTACAGATGTAAACGAAGCTGCTGCTGCAGAAGGCACTCAGAAGGCTATTGACGATGCAAAGGCTAAGTTCCTTGACGGTACTCTTAAGGTATTTGATACAGCTACATTCACAATGAATGGCGAAACTCTCACAACATACATGGCTGACGTTGACACAGATGCTGACTACACTGCTGATACAGAAGCTATTGCTGACGGTTACTTCCACGAATCCGAATACCGTTCAGCTCCTTACTTCGATCTCAGAATCGACGGTATTACTCTTCTTAACGAAAAGTTCTGATAACGGTATCCCGATGAAAAAGGCGGAGCACTTATCTGCTCCGCCTGTGATTTCTTTATTAAGGAAAATATATTTTTTCTGAATAATTAAAAAATACGGTATCCCGAGTGCCTTATTTTTTAAGTACTCAGCAAGAGGAGGAAGGCAAGTGTCAGCAAAAGCTGCTATTGAACTGAAAAATATAACAAAGACCTTCGGCAGTATTGTGGCCAATAAGAATGTAAATCTTACCGTAAACCGCGGTGAGATACTTTCCATTCTCGGTGAAAACGGAAGCGGAAAGACCACTCTTATGAACATGATATCAGGTATTTATTTCCCCGACCACGGTCAGATATTCATTGACGGTGAAGAGGTTGTCATCCGTTCCCCTAAGGATGCATTCAAGTACAGAATAGGAATGATACATCAGCATTTCAAACTTGTTGATGTTTTTTCTGCTACGGAAAATATCATTCTCGGTCTTAATGAAAAAGGTAAATTCAATCTTAAAGCCGCCGCAAATGAAGTCAGGGTTATCAGTGAAAAATACGGCTTTGAAATAGATCCCATGAAAAAGATTCATGAAATGTCAGTTTCAGAAAAGCAGACAGTTGAAATTATCAAGGTGCTTTACAGAGGTGCAGACATTTTGATTCTTGATGAGCCTACTGCTGTTCTCACTCCTCAGGAAACACAGAAGCTTTTTGCAATTTTAAGAAGAATGCGTGATGACGGAAAAGCAATAATTATCATTACACATAAGCTTCATGAAGTTTTGTCTCTTTCAGACAGAGTATCGGTGCTCAGAAAAGGTGAGTATATAGGTACTGTAAATACGGCTCAAACAAACGAATCCGAACTTACCGAAATGATGGTCGGTGAAAAAATTTCTCTTAATATTGACAGAAGTGAACCTCAGAATCCCGAAGACAGACTTGTTGTGTCTGATGTCAACTGTATCAACCGTGAAGGTATAAAGGTACTCAATAATGTAAGCTTTACGGCTAAGTCGGGTGAGATTCTCGGCATTGCAGGCATTGCAGGTTCAGGTCAGAGAGAACTTCTTGAAGCTATTGCAGGTCTTCAGAGTCTTAATGAGGGCAGCATAATATATCATGACCCCAAGACCGGAAATGAAGAAAATCTCAGAAACAAAACTCCCTTGCAGATAAGAGAACTCGGTGTCCGTCTTTCCTTTGTTCCTGAAGACAGACTCGGAATGGGGCTTGTGGGAAGTATGGATATCATCGATAATATGATGCTCCGTTCATACCGTAAGGGTAAATCAATGTTCCTTGAAAGAAAAGCTCCCAAGGACCTTGCACAGCATATAATTGAAGACCTTGGTGTTGTTACTCCCGGTGCTACCACACCTGTTCGTCAGCTTTCTGGCGGTAATGTTCAGAAGGTGCTTGTCGGCAGAGAAATTTCTGCTTCACCTACAGTTCTAATGGCGGCATATCCTGTAAGAGGTCTTGATATCAATTCTTCCTATCTTATTTACAATCTTCTCAATGATCAGAAGAAAAACGGTACTGCTGTCATCTTTGTCGGAGAAGACCTTGACGTGCTTATAGAACTCTGCGACAGAATACTTGTCATCGGCTCAGGTTCGGTTTCAGGTATAGTCGATGCAAGAAATACAACAAAAGAAGAAATAGGACTTCTTATGACAAAATCTTCACACAGCGAAAAGGAGGGCGAATAATATGAAGTCAGGCGAAGTAAAACAGCATGAGCCTTTGTTTCATATAACAAAGCGTGCTTCCGTCGTGTGGTGGAAGGCTTGGCTTGTGAGAGTCGGTGCTATCGTTATCGCACTTTTCTTTTCAGCCGTGCTTACGGTTGTACTTACAGGTGAAAATCCCATTGAAGTTTTTACAAGTCTTATAAAAGGTGCAATAGGTACAAACAGAAGAATCTGGGTGCTTTTCCAGAACACTGCAATGCTTTTGTGTATTGCTCTTGCCGTAACTCCCGCATTCAAGATGAAATTCTGGAATATAGGTGCTGAAGGTCAGGCACTTATCGGTGCCATGGCAACGGCAGCCTGTATGATAAAGCTTGTTGATTACATTTCAGGTCCCTTGCTTCTTATAACAATGTTCATTGCAAGTGTTGCAGCAGGTGCACTCTGGGCACTTATCCCTGCACTTTTTAAGGCAAAATGGAACACTAACGAAACACTGTTTACATTGATGATGAACTATATTGCAATACAGATAGTTTCCTTTTTTGCGGGTGAATGGGCAGTTCCTAAAGGTTCGGGTAAAATCGGTATCATAAACGGTAATACCATGGAAGGCTGGCTTCCTGCCATCGGAGGAAAAAATTATCTTTTCAATATTCTTGTCGTTGCCGCAATTACCGTGGGAATGTATGTATATCTCAAATATTCAAAACACGGTTATGAAATAAGCGTTGTGGGTGAAAGCCAGAATACTGCAAGATATGTAGGTATCAATGTAAAAAAAGTTATCATTAGAACTATGATAATTTCAGGTGCACTCTGCGGTGTTGCAGGCTTCTTGCTTGTGGCAGGTGCTGACCATACGGTTACACGTGATACCATAGCGGGAAGAGGCTTCACAGCCATCATGGTTTCGTGGTTAGCAAAATTTAATCCTCTGTACATGGTTCTTACTTCATTTTTCATTGTCTTTATGGAAAGAGGGGCAATACAAATATCTACTTCCTGCGGACTTAATAACTCTTTCTCAGAAATAATTACCGGTATACTTATTTTCTTTATAATCGGTTGTGAA
Source organism: Oscillospiraceae bacterium (assembly GCA_015065425.1). Classification (GTDB taxonomy): domain Bacteria; phylum Bacillota; class Clostridia; order Oscillospirales; family Acutalibacteraceae; genus RUG806. The sequence goes on along the minus strand of SVQH01000011.1, from coordinate 17,299 downwards.
TTCTTCCTTAATTATGAGATTAAATTTCGTGAAAAGGAGGGCAAAAAATGATAGCTGCATTTATACACCGTGCTGTTATGCAGGGGATTCCTCTGCTTTTCGGTTCTACGGGAGAAATAATTACTGAAAAGGCGGGTCATCTTAATCTCGGTATTCCCGGTATTATGTATGTCGGCGGAATTTCAGGCGTTATCGGTGCCTTCTTTTATGAGCAGTCTGTTCCTGCAGGACAGTCTCTTAACGGCTTTCTTGCGGTAATGATTCCTCTTTTGGCTTCGCTTTTCGGCTCTCTTGTTATGGGGCTTATTTATAGTTTTCTTACCGTTACCCTTCGTGTAAATCAGAATGTTACTGGTCTTGCACTTACTACCTTCGGTGTCGGTGTGGGAAATTTCTTCGGCGGTTCGCTTATAAAGCTTGTTGATACGGATATGCCCTCCATAACACTTACAAAAACAAGTGCATTTTTCAGCAAAACACTTCCTTTTGCAGATGAGCTCGGGGCATTCGGTGAAATATTCCTGTCATACAGTTTTCTTGCTTATGCCGCCATTGTGATTGCAATAATTGCCTCATTTGTTCTGAAGAAAACAAGAGTAGGGCTCAGCCTCAGAGCGGTCGGTGAAAATCCTGCAACGGCTGATGCTGCAGGTATCAATGTGTCAAAATATAAATATGCTTCAACCTGCATAGGAAGTATGATAGCAGGACTCGGCGGACTTTATTATGTAATGGATTATGCAACGGGTATATGGTCAAACGATGGCTTCGGTGACAGAGGATGGCTCGCCATAGCACTTGTTATATTTGCCGTATGGCGTCCCAACGTAAGTGTTATCGGTTCAATACTTTTCGGTGCACTGTTTATTGTTCATAATTACATTCCCAATCTCTCAATGAGCGATCAGGAGCTCTTCAAAATGGCTCCTTATATAGTAACTCTCATTGTTCTCATTATCATCAGTATGAGAGATAAAAAAGAAAATCAGCCTCCTGCTTCTCTCGGTATTTCTTACTTCAGAGAAGACCGCTGACGAAAGTATACAAAGATTTTTAACTGCAGACCTGTCGTATTGATGGAGTCTGCAGTTATTTTTGTCTTGCTTTATAACCGAATTGAAAACGACGGTGAGCTTATATGTTTTCGTATGATAAAAAAAATTTATACATTTTATTTATTAATATGGTAAGTATATATAGATTTTTTGTTGATATTCTTCCCTGTTTGTGTTATTATACTATTATCTGTATGATAAATTTTATGTTAAACCGGCGGAGTTTCGTGAGTAGTTGAGTCTGATTTCCGTCAAGGGAGTTTTCTGATGCGTAAAACTGTTTTTTCTGTGTTTATTACAGTTTTTATTTTTGTGATGATGCTTACATCCTGCGGCGGAAATTTTGTAGGAATCGTAATAAACGGTACAACAGATATGACCGTTTCGGGAAGCAATCTCAGAAATCTTGAAAAACGTGCCGATACAAAAGTTGCTTCAACGGAGACGGGCGAACTTTATTTTGACAAAAACAGCGGTGCCGTTACTTTTTATGACAGAACAAGCGGAAAAAACTGGAATTCACTTCCTTCCTTCAAAAATGATTTTGCCGCACCGTTTATTATAAAAGTTTTTGACGGTGAAAACATACTTATTCTTGACAGCATTACCCATTGTGCAGACAAAAAAGATATAACTTATGAAATATCGAGCGGCAGTGTCAGAGTGAGTTATCTCTTTACACATGAAAATGTCAGTGTGGAACTTCCCGTCACATTTTCTCTCAACGGTGCATATTTTGAAGTAAATGCCGATATGGGAGAATGTCTTGTTTCTGATAATGCAATGCTTTTATCCGTAAGTGTTCTTCCTTTTACGGGAAGCATAAGATATGCACATGACGGATTCGATATGAGTGTTTTCGGAGATTGGTTTCTGGTTCCCGACGGTGCAGGGGCTCTTATGCATACAGCTTTGGAGGATGAAAACTTTACTGAAGCTTCTTACAGTGTGTACGGCAAGGAATATTATGAGGAATGCGTTTATGCTCCTCTGGCGGCTTATGGAATAAAGCAGGGGGATAAAGCCCTGAGTGTTACCGTCACCGAAGGCAGTGAATGTGCCATGATAAAAGCCGTCCGTTCAAATGCCGATGATAAAAATATCAACAGAATATATACGGAATTTATAATTACTCCCATAAGTGGGGACAACGGAAAAGTCAATTCGGGAGAAGCTTTTTCGGGAAAAATAAAAATTAAATATGAGGCATTGTCGGGAGATTCTGCAGACCACATAGGAGTAGCTTCCTCTGTAAGACAGGCACTCGTTTCCGACGGCATGATACCTTCCGATAAAAGAGTCAGCAAATATCCTTTTTATGTGACACTGCTTACAAGTGTTGACGGAAAAAAGGATTCGGTGCTTACTTCTTTTCCCCAAAGTGAAAATCTTCTCAGTATCTTAAAAGGAAAGGGAATTGATGATATTTCTCTTATGCTTGAAGGAATGCTGACGGGCGGTATAGCACAAAAGTCTGCATCTCACGCAGATATAATAAGTTCTGCAGGGGGCAAAAAAGGTTTTTCTGAACTTTGTTCTTATGCCCTTTCTCAGCAGATTGATGTTTTTGCAGGTGTAAAACTGTTTTCTTCTTCAGACGGAAATGCTCTTAAGAATATTTCAGGTAAATCTGTCAGCTATACGGTTGAAAATCCTTTTTATCCCTACATTTCAAAAGATAAATTCAAAATGACTTATCTTGACGCGGACAGTGTTTCAGAGGCTGTAAACGGAGTGATAAATACTTTTGAAAATATAAATTGTGCTGTTGCCGTAACAGATGCAGATGTGCTTTATTCCGATTATTCTTCTGAAAATTCTGATATTGGTTCCTCTTCTGAGTTTTATTCGGACAGCCTTTGTTCAGTTTCCGTAAATTCTCCGCTGATGCTGTCGGGTGTGCGGGGGGACACTCTCAGATATGCCGACAGATTTATAAATGTTACTTTTGATACGGCATATCCTGCCACCGGGTCTTATACGGCTGTGCCTTTTATTCCTGCAGTGCTTCATTCGGTGTATTCCTATGCACCTGCTGCAGTAAATCTTTCGGATATCTCAATTTTTGCATTGCTTAAGGCTGTTGAATACGGTGCGTGTATCCATTATCAGTGGTGCTTCTATGACAGGACGGATAAGTATTATGAAAACACTCTTTCCGAAGCAGTAGATTTTTATATTAAAGCGGAAAAAGAGCTTGGTGACCTGCAAACGGAAAAAATGACAGAGCACTACAGTTACGAAGACGGAGTTTACTGTACGGAATATGAAAACGGAAGCAAGGTATATGTCAACTACAATAATTATTCCGTTGTTATCGGAAATGTTGCAGTAATGCCGTATGATTATTTAAGAATAGGTTAATTTAACAGGTGTACTATGACAAATGAATTTGATGCAATGACTCAGGGAGTATCTGTCGGCGGTGTACGCTCAAGATACGGTGTAAGAGTTTTATTGTGTTATATATTGAAAAATGTTGACAGCATGGTTTCAAGAACTGCTTTCAGCGAAATATTACAATCCACAGAACTTGTCAATTTCTTTGAAATAAATCCTGCACTTGATGCTTTATATGAAAACGGTCTTGCAGAGCTTATAGAAAAAGAAGATGATGATTATTTCAGAATTACCCCTGACGGCATATCCGTTGCAGATAAGCTTCAGACGGATATTCCTCTTTCGGCAAGAGAACAGGCTTTGTCTGCCGCATTTTCGGTGGTTGCAAGAGAACGTCTTAAGGGTACTGTTGATTATAATATAGATAAGACGGAAAACGGATGTTATGTAACTCTCACGGTAAAAGACGGCGGAGAAATAATGATGCAGACAAAACTGTTTGCGGCAGATTATCTTCAGGCTGAACTTGTCGGTGAGAACTTTATGAAAAATCCCGATAAACTTTATTCGGGAATTATAGATTCGCTTACTTTATGAGGTTATTATGTACGAACAAATCATAAATGTTGACAGAATGGAGCAGGCTGTAAGCCTCTTCGGAAGTTTTGATGAAAACATCAGAATGATTGAAAAAGAATACGGTGTTGATATTGTCAACCGCGGCGGTTCTCTCAAAGTCTGCGGTGAGGATGTGGATGTTGTAAAGGCATGTAAGGCACTTCAGGGGCTTATGATGCTGATAAACAAAGGTGAACAGCTTACTGAACAGAACGTAAGATATTGTATTTCTCTTGTAAATGAAGGAAATGATGATAAGCTTCCGTCCATTGCTTCGGATTGTATATGTATCACCATGGCAGGAAAACCTGTCAAGCCCAAGACATTGGGGCAGAAAAAATATGTGGAAACCATTAATAAGAATACAATAGTATTCGGCGTGGGGCCTGCCGGTACGGGAAAAACTTATCTCGCTGTTGCCATGGCAGTAAAGGCTTTCAGGGCAAAAGAGATAAACAGGATAATTCTTACCCGTCCCGCTGTAGAAGCAGGTGAAAAGCTGGGCTTTCTTCCCGGTGACCTTCAGCAGAAGGTAGACCCGTATCTCAGACCGCTTTATGATGCTTTGTTTGATATGCTGGGTGCTGACAGTTTTCAGAAGTATCAGGAAAAAGGCAATATTGAAGTTGCCCCTCTTGCATATATGCGAGGAAGAACTCTTGATGACAGCTTTATAATTCTTGACGAAGCACAGAACACGACTCCCGAACAGATGAAAATGTTTCTTACGAGACTCGGCTTCAATTCCAAAATTGTCGTTACGGGGGATATAACGCAGATAGATTTGCCCGACGGCAAAAAATCAGGTCTCAAAGAGGCAGTCAAAATACTCAAGGGTATAGATGACATTGAAACAGTAAGATTTTCCGAAAAGGATGTTGTAAGACACAGACTTGTTCAGGATATCATAAAAGCCTATGAAAAAGGCGAAAAAAAACATGATTGAAAGAGATTATTGTTAAATTGAAAGGGCGATAGGTATGGTAAACAAAATCAAGGTAATAATCACAGACGATCAGAATACGGTAAAAGTTCCTTCAGGTGTAAGACTTCTTATAAGGCGTTGCTGTAATGCAGTGCTTCAGATGGAAAACTTCAACGATTCGGCAGAAATAAGTGTCCGCTTTGTGGACAATGAACAGATAAAAGAACTCAATGCTCAATACAGAAATATTGACAAAGAGACAGATGTACTCTCATTTCCCCTTGGTGAAAACGGCGAGTATGACCGCAACCCTTCCTCGGGTGCGGCACTTCTCGGGGATATTGTGATTTCAATGCCCAAGGCAATGGAACAGGCTCAGGAATACGGTCACTCTCTTGACAGAGAGGTTGCTTTCCTGACGGTACATTCAATGCTCCATCTTTTAGGCTATGACCACATTGACGGCGGAATGGAAGCTGTCAGAATGAGAGAAAAAGAAGAAACTGTACTTACACAACTGGGTCTTAAAAGAAACGGCAGTTATTATCTGGATGAGGAATAAGATTTATGACAGAACCTAAAACCGCTTTTATAGCAATAGTCGGCTGTCCCAATGTGGGAAAATCCTCTATACTTAACAGACTCCTCGGTGAAAAAATAGCAATAGTATCACCCAAGCCTCAGACTACGAGAACAAGGATAATGGGAGTGCTGACAGAAAATGAAACTCAGCTTGTATTTACCGATACTCCGGGTTATCACAAACCTAAAACAAAGCTTGGAGAAAAGATGGTAAAGGCAGTAGGTGAAGGTATTCATGATGTTGATGCCGCCCTTCTTGTTGTTGAGCCTCAAGGTGAGATAAGAGAAGCAGAGCTCACACTTATCAAAAAATTTATAAGTGCAGACATTCCTGCAATACTTGCCATAAACAAGGTCGATACTGTTGAGAATAAAGAAGAGCTGCTCTCCCGTATTCTCGAATTTTCTAAGCTTTATGATTTCAAGGCAATAGTGCCCGTGTCAGCTCTTGACGGTAACGGACTTGGAGAGCTTCTTGATGAACTGAAGTCTCTGGCTTTCCCCTCAGAGCATCTTTTCCCTGATGACACTTTAACAGATCAGCCCGAAAAAGTCATTGCGGCTGAATATATCAGAGAAAAGATTCTTAAGTTTACCGATAAAGAGATTCCTCACGGTACTGCTGTTGCTATTGAGCGTTTCAGGGAGAGGGATGATGCCGATATCCTTGATATTGAAGCTACGATATATTGTGAAAGAGATAGCCATAAGGGTATAATCATCGGCAAAAACGGTGCAATGCTTAAAAGAATTTCAACAAGTGCGAGAATTGATATGGAAAAATTCTTCGATTGTAAAGTTAACCTCAAATGCTGGGTAAAGGTAAAAGAGGATTGGCGTAACCGTGAAGGACTTATTCATAATTTTGGACTGGATTGATGGAAAAATTTACAACAGACGGAATAGTAATAAAGTCATCGGTTACGGGTGAGGCTGACAGAATAGTTTGGGTCCTCACCCGTAACAGAGGCATAATAAGGGCGTTTGCCAAAGGTGCAAGAGGTACAAAAAGCCGTTTGCATGGCGGAACGTCTCTTTTTGCATATTGTACTTTTTTGTTTTCTGAAAAAAATAATGTATATAATATTAATGAGACAGAAGTGAAGGAAGTGTTTTTCGACCTTCGTAAAAGCATGGAAACTCTCACTCTTGCACAGTATTTCTGTGAAGTTACGGAAAAGACGGTAATTGAGAACAACGGTGAAGAGATATATCTCAGACTCCTTCTCAATTCACTGTATTTTCTCAGCCGCTCATCAAAGCATGAGCTTCTTATAAAATCAGTTTTTGAATTCCGACTTTCAACGGTGCTGGGTTATATGCCTTCTCTTGTGGCGTGTGACAACTGCGGGGAGTATCTGACAGATAACATGTTTTTTGATTGCTCTTCGGGATTGCTTTTCTGTTCTTCCTGTGGAAAAGGAAAGGATATTCCAAGAATATCTTCTGCCACGGTGTCAGCCATGCGGCATATATGCTACAGTGAGTTTTCAAAGATATTTTCGTTTGAAATTCCTGAAGAAGCTTTGACAGAGCTTAACAAAATGAGTGAGACATATCTCAGAACTGTTACCTCTCAGGAATTTAAGCTTCTCAAATACTATAAGGATATCAGGTAATAGGTTTAACCGAAGTTTTTATAAAAATGAACAATATGTGAACTTTTGAGCTTTCCTCTTGAAATTTATTTTAGAATGATTATAATAATATTAGAATAATTCAAAAAATGAAAGAGGGGATTGTATGACTAAACAAAGAGCTGCTATCATAAAAGTTATGCGTGATAACTGCGGACATTTTACTGCAGAAGAAATTTTTTTACTGGCTCAGAAAGAATATCCCTCAATAGTACGGGCTACAATATATAATAATCTTAACAGTATGGTAGAAGAAGGGCTTGTCAGAAGGATATGTCAGTCAGGACAGCCCGACAGGTTTGACAGAAATCCCATACCTCATGAACACATAATCTGTACAGAATGCGGAAATGTGGTTGATGTAAATCTTCACGGTTTTCAGAATCGTCTGTCTGATGAAATTGAATGCGAAGTTGAAGATTATGAACTTTTAATTCACTGTAAATGTCCCGATTGTCGGGTTAATTAAATTTTTTTATTGGAGGAAATAATATGGAACTTAAAGGATCAAAAACCGAAAAGAATTTAATGGAAGCTTTTGCAGGCGAAAGCCAGGCAAGAAACAAGTATACTTATTTTGCATCCGTTGCAAAGAAGGAAGGATATGAGCAGATAGCTGCCATTTTCCTTAAGACCGCTGAAAATGAAAAGGAGCATGCAAAGCTTTGGTTCAAGGCTCTCGGCGAACTTGGTGATACTGCTCAGAATCTTGCTGCCGCAGCTGCAGGTGAAAACTATGAATGGACAGATATGTATGACCGTTTTGCAAAGGACGCTGAAGAAGAAGGCTTCACAAAACTTGCTTATCAGTTCCGTGAAGTAGCAAAGATTGAAAAGAGTCACGAAGAAAGATACAGAAAGCTCCTTTCAAATGTTGAAATGCAGGAAGTTTTTGCTAAGGCAGAAGAGACTATTTGGGAATGCCGCAACTGCGGACATCTCGTAATGGGCAAGAAGGCTCCCGGCATGTGTCCCGTATGTGCACATCCTCAGAGCTTCTTTGAAGTAAGAGAAGAAAACTATTAATTATAATTATATCGGAGTTGTTAAATAATTCTGATTAACCCGGCTCAGGTTTGCTGAAAAAAAGCAAACCTGAGCCTTATTTTTTGTTTTAGGGACCGTGTAAATCATAATTTATCCTGCAATTTTCCATGAAGGGGTAATTTTATTTAAGGTAAAAAATGGTAATTATTTTCTGAAAATACTTGCAATTTGGAAAATTCTATGGTAATATATGGTAGAAATGGAAAAAAATAACAAAAAATCAGTTATTCTTTCCACAAAAAGAAAGGAAAATGTGTATTATGAAACAGAAAAAAGTTCTGATTGCCCAGGAAAACGGAGATTTTCTCAGAAATATGCTTGTATCACTCAGAGGTTCCGGTTTTGAATGTATAAGCGTACCGAAAAACGGCGAAGAGGTTATTTCTGCCGTTGAGAAAAACCGTCCCGATATAATTATTATGGAAGCATTCATGGCAAGATATGATGCTCTTGCTGTACTGAAACTCATCGGTGCAATGAAACTTCAGGTAAGACCGTACATAGTGGTTTTGTCCAATTCCGATAACGGTGCATTTGAACAGCAGATGCTACTTGCAGGTGCAGATTATTATTTTATCAAGCCTGTTGATGTCAGTGTTCTCAGTGAAAGAATTGTACAGCTGACGGGTGGTGACGGAAAAGGCGGAAATGTTATTAAATTGAGAAACAATAATGAACCCGATCTTGAAATTACTGTATCGGAAATAATGCACGAACTGGGTGTCCCTGCTCATATAAAGGGATATCAGTATCTGAGAGATGCAATAATTCTTTCCGTCAATTCTCCTGATATGATGAATTCGGTAACAAAAGTGCTGTATCCTACTGTTGCAAAGCATTTTGACACCACATCTTCAAGAGTGGAAAGAGCCATAAGACATGCCATTGAGGTTGCATGGGACAGGGGCGACATTGATGTTCTCAGCTCATATTTCGGGTATACCATTCAGAATTCAAGAGGAAAGCCCACAAATTCTGAGTTTATTGCAATGATTGCAGATAAGCTCAGACTGAGACTGAAAAAGATATCATAAGGTTGTATTTGCCTTTTTTTAAACATAAATTGTCCGCATCATTAGTGTTTATTTACAGTATGAGTATTTCCCCGGGCAAATAAAAAAGAAGCCGTATCAGAGTCATCAGATAACCTGATGTTCTGATACGGCTTCTTTTGATTATTCATGTTCTTTCAGATAATCGTCGTAAATTTTCAATGCATCGCTTCGCATTCTCGAACTTATCATTACTTTTGTTCCGCCCCTGACGGTAACTTCATTTGTTCCGAATTTTATTATATGCTTCATATTAACGGCATAACCCTGATGTATCCTCAAAAAACCGTGAATGCACAGTTTTTCAAGTATGTTTTGCAGTTTACCTACAGAAGTGTATTCACCGTCGGTTGTATAAAAAGTAAGATGCCTGTTATAGCCTTCAATATAAATAATGTCCGATATATTAAGTGTATAGCGTTCACTTTTCCATCTGAGATGCAAAAGGGGCTTGAGACTTCTGCTCTTTGCAATTATTCTCCTGAAGGTCTCCGAAAACTCATCCTTTCCAAACGGCTTTTTCAGGTAATAAAGAGCTTCGGTTTTGAATGCATCGTATATATATTCTTCACTGTCACCGCTGAGTACTATTATTGCCTCCTTGTGTTTGCATCTTATTATCTCAGCAGCAGTTATTCCGTTATGGGCGGCATTTATAAAATACGCATCAAAGCTTTTTGTGCCTTTTTCATATTCCAGCATTTCTTCGGGTGAATAAAAGAACATAACGGAAAAAGCCTCCCCTGAAAGAAAGCAGTCGTTGATGTTTTTTATTAATTCGTTGCATATTGTTTGGTCAGTGTCACACACACATATTCTCATATTTTTACCTCAACATTCAGATTTGATTTTATTCTTTTTTTTGTAAAAATAAAAGACAACCTGCCGAAGTGTTGTGATTAAATGCAAAAGTGTCACAAGAAAATGAAAAAAGGCACCTTCGCAGATGAACGAAGATGCCCCGTTATTTACGGAAAATCATAAAAGACCGTCCGAAGGTAAACAGTGCGGCATCCGTAAATTCATCACGGTAACATAATCATATCTGACAGCATATACAGTTGTCATCTCTGTTCACCTCGTTTCTTTTTTTATTATTGAGAATAATAACAGAACTTCCTGTTTTTGTCAAGTATTACGGTTGACAAAAGGTTTTTCTGATTGATAAAATACTTATTGGTGATAATATGAATGATTATATACTGAATCGTCTCTTTCTACTGCGTGATGAAAAATACAGGGATTTTCACAGTAAGCTTATACCCTCGGTGGAGCCCTGCCGTATTATCGGGGTAAGAACACCCGTGCTTCGCAAACTTTCAGGAGAACTTATAAAAGAGGGAAGTGCAGAAGAATTTATCAAAGAGTTGCCGCATTATTATTATGAGGAAAATAATCTCCATGCATTTATTATCTGTGAGATGAAAGATATTGATAAGCTTATTTCTGAAATCGACAGACTGCTTCCGGTTGTGGATAACTGGGCGACCTGTGACAGTATACGACCGAAAATTTTTAACAAAAATCCCGAAAAAGTAAGGGATGCCGCTTTACTATGGATGAAAAGTGATAAGGAATATACTGTCCGTTTCGGAATCGAATGTATGATGGTATATTTTCTTGATGATAATTTTGAAGAACAGTTTCTTCGTATTGTTTCAGAGATAAAAAGTGAAAAATACTATATCAATATGATGATTGCCTGGTATTTCGCAACAGCACTCAGTAAACAATGGGAGGCTACCTTACCGTATCTTGAAAAAGGGCTTCTTTCGCAATGGGTACACAACAAAACCATATCAAAGGCAAACGAAAGCTTCCGCATAAGTGACGAGAGAAAAAAATATCTTAAAACGCTGAAAAAATAACTGCCCCGTTTTTTTGTGACTTTGTCACGGAAATTTTTAAGTTTTCCGCTTATAATAAAGACAACAAATAAAGAAAGGACAGATAAACATGTCAGTATTAAAGATAAATAAAAACAATTTCAATGAAACGGTAAACGAAAATAAAACTGTACTTCTTGATTTCTATGCAGACTGGTGCGGACCTTGTAAACTTCTTTCTCCCGTTATTCATGAAATTGCAGATGAAAACCCCGATGTTGCAGTAGGAAAAATAAATGTGGATGATGAACCTGAGCTTGCCGCAAAATTCGGAGTTGTAAGCATCCCCATGATAGTGGTAATAAAAGACGGCAAACAGGTGGCTCAGTCAGTAGGTGCACGCCCCAAGGCACAGATACTTTCCATGTTAAAGGGTTAATTCCTTAAGCCGCTTTTTGTCGGTAATAGTCACACCCTTACGGGAATATTCCACCAGACCTTCATTTTTGAAATATTTAAGCATTCTTGAAACTACCTCACGGGCAGAACCCATATATTTTGCTATCTGCTCGTGAGTCAGTTTTATAGTATCGCTTCCTGTTCTTGTTGACTCATCCCAAAGAAATATTGCAAGTCGCTTGTCAAGACTCATAAACAGTATCTGCTGCATGACCCACATAACATCTGAGAATCTGCCGAGTGCTGTCTCAAGCGTGAATATCTTTATTGCGGGAATGTGCTCAGAAATCTCAGAAAATGCACATCCGTCAATAACATAGCATTCGCTGTTTTCTTCCGCATCAATAAAAACATCGAATGTTACAGCCTGAAGAACGCAGGAAGCAGAAAGCATACACATATCTCCCGCATGAAGCCTGTAAAGAGTTATATCTTTTCCGTCTTCGGACATGATGTATACACGAAGGGAGCCTGAACGGACAAATATTACTCCTGAGCACTCCTCTCCGTTATGTATGGTTATGCCTTTTTTATATGTAAGTGCTGTACTGTTGGTGCATATATACTCCTTATCCGTTTCGCTGAGTTCTTCCCAGAAGGGAAAAAGCTCTCTGAATACAGGTTCAAACATTTTTCTTGCCATAATAATTCTCCTTATGAAAGAGGTTTTTATATGAAAGTATTAATTATAGGCGGTGTTGCAGGCGGTGCTTCAGCTGCTGCAAGACTCAGAAGACTTGATGAAAATGCCGAAATAATAATTCTTGAAAAAGGAGAGTATGTCTCCTTTGCAAACTGCGGTCTGCCGTATTATATCGGCGGTGTTATTAAAGAAAAGGAAAAACTTACCCTGCAGACCCCCGAAAGCTTCAGGTCAAGATTCAATGTGGAGGTAAGAGTCAACAGTGAAGCCGTAAAAATAGATGCAGAGAAAAAGAGTGTTACCGTAAAAAATGTAATATCGGGAGAAATCTATGATGAAAGTTACGATAAACTTATATTGTCTCCCGGAGCAAAGCCGATAATTCCTCCTGTAAAGGGTATTGAAACTGCCGATGTATTCACTTTGAGAAACATACCCGATACTTACAGAATAAAAGAATATATTGAGAAGGAAAAGCCTTCCTCCGCACTTGTTATAGGCGGCGGATATATCGGTGTGGAAATGGCTGAAAATCTGAAAAATGCAGGACTTTCCGTAAGCATAGCAGAGCTTTCCGACCATCTTATTGCTCCTCTTGATTTCGATATGGCTGCGGATGTTCACAGATATATAAGAGAAAAAGGCATAAAACTGTATCTAAACAACGGTGTTGCCGAAATCAACGGAAAAAATATTATTCTTCAGAAGGGTGAGATATCTGCAGACATGATAATAATGTCCGTAGGTGTAAGACCCGATACTTCACTTGCTGCTGATTGCGGAATCACTATCAACGGTAAGGGCTCAGTAATTACAGACAGACAGATGAGAACCAATATCCACGATATATATGCTGTGGGAGATGCTGTTGCCTGTGAAAACTTTGTCAGCGGAAAAGAGGGCTTCATTCCTCTTGCGGGACCTGCAAACAAGCAGGGCAGAATAGCCGCCGATAATATCTGCGGTATTCCTTCAGAATATACGGGAACGCAAGGCTCGTCTGTTCTGAAGCTCTTTGATATGACAGTGGCAACAACAGGTATAAATGAAAAAACAGCACTTGAGAATAATATTTCTTACGATAAGACATATATATATTCAGCCCCTCATGCATCATATTATCCCGGCGGAACAAATATGTCAATAAAAATACTTTGGGAAAAGACAACCCACAGGATACTCGGTGCTCAGGCTGTCGGCTTTGAAGGCGTTGATAAGCGTATTGATGTCATTGCCGCTGCTTTGAGACTCGGTGCAAAAATAACCGTCCTTAAAGACCTTGAGCTTTGCTATGCTCCGCCGTTTTCAAGTGCGAAGGATCCCGTCAATATGCTGGGCTTTGTTGCCGAAAATGTAATTACGGGGAAAATAAAGCAGTTCTTCCCCGAGGATGTAAAAGACCTTCCCCGTGACGGCAGTGTAACCCTTCTTGATACAAGAACTCCTCTTGAAGTATCAAGAGGTAAAATAGACGGATTTATTAATATTCCTCTTGATTCTCTCAGAAGCCGTATTGATGAAATACCTAAGGATAAGCCCGTTTATGTCCATTGTCACTCGGGACTTCGTTCATATATTGCATGCAGGATACTTACGGGAAGAGGTTATGAATGCTTCAATCTTGCAGGAGGATGGAGACTTTACGAGTCAGTGATAAATGAAAAAACAGTTCCCGAGTACATCTGTACTGAGTGTGATTAAATTTTACCGCCTTTTTGTTAAAATGTCAATTTTTTGTGACTTTGTCACGGAAAACTCTCTTTTTAACAAGATATAATATAAGCAGAAAAGGAGGAATTACAATGTTATTCAGTTTCTTTCATAAAAATGATATAAATAGCGGAGTCGAAGAATTCAGAAATACTGCAGGTGCAGTTCTTCTTGATGTGAGAACACAGGATGAGTACAATGAACGGCATATTGAAGGAAGTATAAATATTCCTCTTGATGTGCTTCACGGGATAGAAATTAAAATTCCCGATAAATCCACTCCCGTTTATGTACATTGTCTTTCAGGAGGACGAAGTGCAAGAGCCGCTGCACTTCTGAGAAGTCTCGGATATACTGATATCAAGGATATAGGCGGTATTGGCTCTTATAAAGGAAAAACAGTGAAAGGGTGATATTATGTTAAAGACAGGTTCAAAGGCTCCTGATTTTTTGCTGAAGGATAAAAACGGAAATGAGATATCGCTTTCCGAGTTTGCAGGGCAGAAGGTAGTATTATATTTTTATCCCAAGGATAATACTCCGGGATGCACCCGTCAGGCTTGTGCATTCGCATCTGCTTATGATGAATTCAGACAAAAAAATGTACAGGTCATAGGAATAAGTAAAGACAGTGTTGCATCGCATCTGAAATTTGCCGAAAAGAATAACCTTCCTTTTATTCTTCTTTCTGACCCCGAAAGGGATGCCATAGAAAAATACGGTGTGTGGCAGGAGAAGAAGCGTTGCGGAAAAGTCAGCATGGGAGTTGTACGCACAACCTTCATCATAGATGAAAATGGTAATATCGAAAAGGTGATGCCCGATGTAAAGCCCGATACAAATGCAGCAGAAATTCTGGCTTTGCTTTAATTAAAAATCACGGCAGGGAGCGGTCCTTGCCGTGAATTTTTTTGTTAAAGCAAGAACATTTGTTCATTTTTTGGTGTTTACTTTTAAAATGTTTTTTGGTATAATAACAACATATCATTTTTTACGGTGACGGTATGGAAAAATTTAAGCTTGTATCAGAATATAAACCCATGGGCGATCAGCCCGAGGCTATAAAAGAACTTGTTGACGGTATAAATAAAGGGTATAAAGAGCAGACACTTTTAGGTGTCACGGGTTCGGGTAAGACATTTACAATGGCAAACATTATAGCAGAAGTAAACCGTCCCACCCTTGTTCTTGCACATAACAAAACCCTTGCGTCACAGTTATGTTCCGAGTTCAGAGAGTTCTTTCCCGAAAATGCAGTTGAATATTTTGTCTCCTAAAATGGGATGGACTGAGATTCGGACTTATCTCGTCCAAATTTCATCGTTTTGTCTGGAAAAAACGGTCAAATATGGACTGATTGGACAAAAATAACTTGTTTGGACTATATGGACGAGTGGCCAAATTCGTCAAAAGAATATAGAGTACTACTTTAATTGTAAATATAAAATATGTAGATAACAGTTCAATTGGGAGGGCATATGAGTAATTACATAATAATGGGCGCAAATTCTGAAATTGGGGCTGCGCTTGCAAAGCATCTCATCGCACGTGGACATAGGGTATTGCTGGTTTCGCGGTCTCAAAAAAGGGGCATTGTTGATGAAATTGACTGGCTAGATAAGGTTGACTTGACTAATGAAAATGATTTGTTATGCTTGAGAAATTTTGTCGAAAAAAGATTCACGACGCCTTTTACGGTAATACATAGTGTGGGCGATTTTTGGAAGCATAAGAGTATAACAAATACGGCTTTTTCTGAGGTTGTTTCACAAATTAATAGTCATTATGTGACTTTGTTTGGTGTTATGAAGTCATTAATTCCACTTATGAAAACAGTTGGTGGTGGCAAGTTTATAGCGTTTAGTTGTAATTCAGTCAAATATAATTACCCTGATATGGCAGCGTTTACATCAGCGAAGGCAGCGGTAGAATGTTTGATTAAATGCATTGCCAATGAACAATCGAAAAATAACATCATATGTAATGCGTTTGCATTACCTTCGATAAAAACGAATAGCGTTATAAGCACTAAGCCGGAAGAGTATCATGAGAATTATCCAACTCTGGCTGAATTAACTGAATGTATTGAAAGAACGACAGAAAACCTTACTGGTTTATCAAATGGAAATGTAATTGGTTTATTCAAATATAGTGATTCGTTTTATCATAAAGGTTACTATGAGAGAAATATAATTTGGGAGGAGTCGGAGGATGAAAGAATTAAAGGAATATTATAAAAAATGGAAAACAAGACTCCAAATTATTTTAGTTCCGATTTGGCTTTTGCTATCTTTGGCCTTTTTTGAACTAAATGAACTAATTGCGAAATACATAGGTGTTTTGGCAACTAATCAAATTCAAATTATTACACAAGATAATGCACTTATTTTCAATTTAATACTTGAGATTTTGCTTGATATGATTGCGCCTGCGGCAATAGTATTTGGCGTTTATAGTTTCGCACTTAAATATGTAAACGAAAAAGGCTGGAAAAAGAAATATCCCGAGTACGACATTAGCGGAGCATGGAAAGATACTACTTATTATACGCAGTATTTAGATAAGAGTGGACTCTCGAGCATTAACACTAAACATAGCGAATTGTCACCTGTGATAATAGAACAAACATGTGACAAGATAAAAATAAAAGATTCCGTAGGGGAAGGCTTTAAATGGTATTCGTTATTATGTGATTGGAATGGTAGCAACCTGGATATTCTGTATGCAGTAGAGTATTATGCTAGTTTACAGGACAAAGGATATCCTGAAAAAAGATATGGTTTTGAGAGTATGTGTATAGACACAAAAAAACAGCAGCCCAAGGAAAGGCCGAGCAAGATGGTCGGTAAATTCTGGCATTGTTGTTCTGCTGATGGTAAACCAGTTTATATGGGAGATGTGGTTTATGAAAGAGATATAGCTGAATAATTCTATGTAAACAAGCAATTATGAAGTTTTATATAACAGCAATCTGGTTTCAAATTACTAAATACTTTGCTCTTCTTTGGTTGAAACGATTATCTTATTTGACTTTTGAAAACTGTGAAAAGAGAACATAGATGCTTGACATAGATCATCTGAGTAGTAAGATGTATTTTTTAAAAGAAGCACAGTAAATGTTAAGGCTTCTCAAAACTACAACGTATATGTTTATTAAACAAGAGTATACGAAGTGAAGTATCCGTTTGCAGTAGTGAAGGTCGAACGGTTCTATATGATACCCAAGACTTCCTTTAACCTGTGGCTCGAAGAATTTGAAGACGAATAATGGCAAAATGAGGGGCAATGCTTTTTTAGGCATTGTCCCTCAAATCTTTGTAATACAT
This sequence comes from Oscillospiraceae bacterium, assembly GCA_015065425.1. Classification (GTDB taxonomy): domain Bacteria; phylum Bacillota; class Clostridia; order Oscillospirales; family Acutalibacteraceae; genus RUG806. The sequence goes on along the minus strand of SVQH01000011.1, from coordinate 79 downwards.
GTATTTTACTTGCTTTGTGATCATCCAGTACTGTATTTGCTACATCAGTAATCTTACAATAACTATTTATTATTGTGAG
>SVQH01000039.1 GCA_015065425.1 Oscillospiraceae bacterium | reverse complement strand
TTAAATTAAGTGAAATTCGTAAAAAACAGCCATTTTGGCTCCCCTGAATTATACAAAATATTTATTTTGTATAATTACTTTTGTTTTTTTGTGCCTATTCCCCAACTATTACTTTTCAGTCTGAACCGGTTATTCACAGTACTGAAAGCATTATTTCATTGAATTATTTTTTACTTTGTAAACTTTTTGATCACTGCAAAAATTGAAATACTTATTACAATAATCATTAATGTTGCACGGAAATTTGCAGTGTTTCTCATTTCTTTTTTCATAATATCAAACTCCTTTTATTTAATTGCTTCATAATATGCACTACGGATATTGTTTACTGCAACAATATCGATTTTATTTTTATATTCTTCCGGTATTTCTTTAAGATTATGCTCTGAAATAATACATTTCTTAAAACCAAGCCTTATAGCTTCTTTTATACGCATTTCTGCAAAACTGACACTTCTTATTTCACCGGCGAGTCCGATTTCACCAAATGAAATGCAATCATCCCTGATTACCTCATCTTTAAGACTTGATATCAGTGTCAATGCCACCGGAAGGTCTGAGGCGGGCTCATCTATTTTTAATCCGCCTGCAATATTGACATAAATATCACAATTTCCCATAAAATACCCGGCTCTTTTTTCCAAAACAGCAACAAGAAGCGACATTCTGTTATAATCAAATCCCGTCGACATACGTCTGGGATTACCGAAACCTGATTGACAGACAAGCCCCTGAACTTCTGCAAGAATAGGTCTTGACCCCTCTATAACAGAAGCAATACATGACCCGGATACATTAGAAGGCTTCCCTGAAATCAATGCCTGAGACGGATTAGTTACTTCACACAGTCCCCTGTCATTCATTTCAAATACACCAATCTCATTAGTGGAACCGTATCTGTTCTTGACAGCTCTTAAAATTCTGTATGAAAGATTTTTTTCTCCTTCAAAATATAGTACACAATCCACTATATGCTCTAAAACTTTAGGACCTGCAATATTTCCGTCCTTGTTGACATGTCCTACAATAATAACGGGAATATCAAGAGTTTTTGCATATCTCATAAACAAATTTGAACATTCACGCACCTGAGTAATGCTTCCCGGTAAAGAGCTGATTTCCTTTATTCCCATTGTCTGAATCGAGTCAATTATAACAACATCGGGCATTTCTTTTTTCATGTATGCACAAACAGCTTCCGCATCCGTATCGCAGATAACAGTCAGATTATTACTTGTTACTCCTACCCTGTTTGCTCTTATTTTCAACTGATGAGCTGACTCTTCACCTGAAACATAGAGAATATTTTTACTTACACCGAGAGAGCCGGTTGTCTGCAAAAGCAAGGTAGATTTACCAATTCCGGGGTCACCGCTGAGAAGAACAACTGAGCCCTTTACAAGTCCGCCGCCGAGCACACGGTTAAGTTCACTTATTCCGGTATCATATCTATGCTCGGTATACTCTCCGATATCGGAAAGTTTAAGAGGAGTTACGGCGTAAGAGCTGTTAATTTCCTGCCGTGATTGAGGTAACTGTTCTTCAAAAGTATCCCACTCATTACAATCGGGGCACTTCCCTGCCCATTTTGGTGTTGAATAACCGCAATTTGCACATACAAATACGGTCCTGTTTTTCTGAGCCATGTTATTTATTCCTTATAATTATTAATATAATTTAAAACTGAAGAAGATATAAAATATGAAATCTGAGACTGATATTCAGCTTCTTTCAGTTTAACAAGCTCCTCTTCATTTGACAAGAAACCGCATTCAACAAGAACGGACGGTCTCTTTGCATTATAAAGAAGATAAATGCTATCATCGGAAGCCTTGACTTTTCTGTGATTACCGGGTTGCAATGCATTAACTACCTTACTCTGAATAAGTCCTGCAAGTACTTCTGATTCTTCATCTGACGGGGCATAAAATACCTGTGTCCCGCTATATTTTTCCACAGGAAAATTGTTCTGATGAATACTCAAAAGAACAGAATTATCATAAGAATTAATTATTTCATATCTTTTCTTTATATCGGATACTTTCCGTTGTCTTATTGTTTCAAGAGATGTATCCCCTACACTGATATCCTCACTGCGTATCATCACATATTCAATCCCGAAAATGTCAAAATAAGATGAAACACATTCCGCAACAGCAAGATTCAGATCCTTTTCCAATGTTCCGTCAACAGCGACAGCACCACTGTCCTCACCGCCGTGGCCTGCATCAAGAACTACTATAAAATCAGTCTCAGCTACCCGTTCTTCTGCCACAACAGATAATATATTATTTTTTGTTTTTTCAACGCCGAGAAAAACGCAAAATGAAAAAATCAGTACAAGACTTATAATTACGGCAAATTCTTTCATAAATTCCTCCTGAAAAGTTTTCAGTAAAAGAATATGCCGCAAAAATCATTAAATTACCTGATATTGAAAAGTTTTCTGAATTTCTTCTGCATACGAAGTATATACAGCACCTGAAGTCTTGTTACCAGTATATCATAAACGAAGAAAAGAACATTGAGAAGGACGGCAAAAAGAACAAAAAATACTATACCGTCCTCAAAAAGGTCATCATAGCTGATATTAAAGACTACCATACATATTACAACTGAAGAAACACAAGCACCGTTGAAAATGAACAATTTGATAATCTGCTTAATTACCTTATTTTTAATCTTTTCATCAAAAAATATTGCAAGAATCGGATAATAACCGAAAAGCATTGTAAAAAACACTCCCGATTCTTTATCTGCTATAACAAATACGGAAAGAAGACTTATTGAAATATACGTGCCTATTGCCCATTTGTAGCCAAGTTCATTTACAATAAGAATTAACAGAAGCCCTGCAAAAGGGGGTGCAGTGTAAACAAGAAGAGGTGAAATATAAGTACAAAGCATTATTACAACGGCCAATGCACTGATAATACCACCGATAGCTGCCTTTGTACTCTCCCTCATTCACCTCTCCCCTTTCATTAAAATTAAATTATTATACGGTAAACAAACCGAAGAAACAGTTAAAAATCATTCTGAAGAAATCAAAAAATCCGGTAACTCTTAAAATATGTGACAGAATGCTGCCCGTCAGCTTATCAAAATCCGTATCATGTTTATCTGTAGAGAATTTATTCTCAGAATCATTCTCAGCACATTCACCGTTCATAACAGTAAATGTAAAGTTTCTCTCTCCCTGAGGTGTTATACTGCCGTTAAGATAATAATTAACACTGATATCAGCAGTAATAAAACTATTTAACGGTAAATCAGCATTAAAAGTCACAGAAACACTCTCTCCCGGGGAAAGAACTGTATTACAGGGCACATAAAACTCAGCATCGACACCGTAGCATTCAACACTTATAAGAGAGAGGTCATGCTTATCTGATAAATTTGTTATAATAAGTTCTGTATCATCACTCTGCCAGTAACCGTTAAGAGAATAATCGAATTCAGCATTTACAGAATGACAGACATTGGTGGAATACATAAACTGAGGATATTCTCTGTATGAATGGACACTTACCTGCTCGTCTGAAAAAAGAAGCATGGTACAAAGTTCCTTGGTATAATCATCTTTCCATGTCATTCCGTGGAACAAACCGCTTACAAACCATGTCTGTTCAGGGATATAGCAGGTAGATGCATCAATACTCATAGACGGCGAAATATGATTATGTGACACATCAGTGCAGGTTGAACGCTTCCCCTGATAACCGTCTGAAAATCTGAGACCATAAGGGGCACAATCAGCACCTGTGGCACCGTTTACAAGAATTATTCCGTCAGACTGTTCATAAAGTCCCGTAACAGCAGGGGCATCTGTACCTGCAACAATATAAACATTGGTTCCGTTATCAATACATTCCTGAAGTTTTATCCACATATCGGGAAGAATTTCATAATGAAAATAATCACTTTTTTCAATAAGTGCAGCATTTTCTGCGGAATCGAAATATTCATTTTTAAGAGATTTATAGAATTCAGAAGGAATAAAATCCCATATACTGCCCCAATATCCTACAATATCCTTTATTCCTTCTTTTAAAAGAAGATTTATTATTTCATCAAGAAAACCAAGCGAATGAGCCTTCATCAACCAGTTTATATCTTCTTCAAGCATCATTCCGTTTTCAATAAAATACATAAGTGTTTCTTCATCAAGATGAACATTCTCGCTCATGGCATCATAAGCAAGAGCAGCACCGCCTATTGCAGGAACAGTCAGTACGGCATTATGTACTTTGCCGAGATGCCCGTAAAGATTGAGATATGAAGCAGTAAGCTGACCTCCGTAACTGACAGCATAAATATTGACTTTTTCAGCCCCCGTATATTCGAGAACATCATCAATATATATCCTTAAGCCCTCTACGGCATCAACCACACTAAGTCTGAAATCGGTCTGGAAAGAGAAAATACTTTCATATCCGTTTTCACCGTACTCATCAGCAATATCCGACATTATTTCAAGTTCAGCAGCATGTGCAGAGCCTTCTTCTTCTATGAGATAAGCATAGTTTGTAAGTGCAGGGTCATTGGGATATGTGACGGTTTCAATAACGGGGGTTCCGTCAGGATTGCACGCAATTTCACCGAGAATCTCCTTAATTCCGCCGCTTACGGTATCAACAAAGTACTGCGGATTTCCGAAAGCAACACCGCCTAACCCCACCCCGAGCTGTATTATATTTGCAAGAACTACATCAACAATATTAAGTCCTTCAATAGAACCCCAAATCTGTCTTTGCTCCCCGTTTTCAACTGCGAAAAGATAAGAAGCACTGTATCCGGGTACAACAACCGTAGGATAAACTTTCTGTTCCTCAGCCATAGCACTGAAAGGAATGCAGCTGAGTAAAAGAGAAACACAGATACAAACAGACAATAAACGCTTCATAATAAATTCTCCTCAATAGTTTTTATAAAAATCAAAATCGTATACATATTCTAACATATAAGAATTACCAATTCAACGAAAATATAAATTTTCTGTAAAGCTGACAAACATTTTTTTTATTATCCGGCATAAAATGTTGTATCAAACTCAGAGAGGCTGATATACATTGTTTGAATCCTTATTATGCAATATTCTTCTCCTGGCACTCCATCTTGATACAGGCAGTATTTTCCCGCCACCGCTTAAAGCTGAGGAAGAAAAAGAAACATTGAGAAAAATGAAACAGGGTGATACAAAAGCCAAAGAAAAACTGATTGAACATAACCTGAGACTTGTCGCCCATATCATAAAAAAATACTATTCACTGGATTCGGAAAATGAAGAACTCATATCAATAGGCACAGTAGGTCTGATAAAAGCAATCAACACATTTGACGATACAAAAGGTGTAAGACTTGCCACTTATGCTTCAAGATGTATTGATAATGCAATGCAGACATCAAAGACATAAATGATGCTATTCAATATACTTTTTATGCCCTTTTCGGTGCAAAGGGTGTACAGTTTGCAACTTCTGCATCTTCGGTGTACAGATTGCCTGCAATAAATATGTCTTTAGGTAGTCAATTAAAATACTTTAGAGAATTGAAAGGAATTACACAGGAAGAATTAGGAACGGCTGTCGGTATGACAAAATATGCAATAAGAAATATTGAAAATAATGAAATGCGATTGGTAAATTTATCATTGTTGGACAAGCTGATTGATTATTTAGGAATACAAGATAAAATCATGTATGAAGATGAATATATAAGATTTATAAAAAATAATCCCATAGCCGTTATAAAGGACTACAGGAAAAGAAACAATCTTACACAGTATCAGTTATCAAAACTCTTAAATACAGGTGACGGAACTGTAAAACAATGGGAAAGCGGAAGATGTAATATATCAAGAAGCAGCTACGAGAAAATCAAGCAACTTTTCACATCGGATTTTCTTGCAGATGAGAAATAAAATGTTGTAAAGTTTTTAGTTTGTCACTTTCGCTGATATTAAGACTTTTGATTTTTTCAATGATAAGATAGGACTTGAATTCGGCACATCTGTTTTCAAAATCAGTTATATTTTCATCTGTCGGAAATCTTATATAAAAATTCATAGGAATACACCTCTGTAAAATGTATTCTTAAAAACAAAAATATTGCCTGTCCTTACAAAAAAATCCCATACCCCAAGCCAAAATATACGCAAAAAGCGGAGAGTAAAACCTGATTAGGTTCTACTCTCCTAAACTTTTTGCATTTTGTCAATTAAGGGGTATGGGATATTCCGGCTTTATCAAGCCGACTGTGTCAGCATATTTTCAAGTCTTTCAATTCGAGCCGTCGTGTATGGGTGTGAAGCCTTTAGCCGTTCCGTTAATGTCGCTTTTCTCGGCATAGATATTTTAGATATAACATACAACGCACTTTTCAAATCTTCACCGAAACCGATTAAATATGAATATTCATCCGCTAAATATTCGCTGTATCTGCTGTTTAATGCAAGTATCACATCACCGATAAACAGGAACAGAAAAATTGCTACATCAATTAAAAGCCTTGAAAGAAAAGCAACAAAAGCAAACGCAAGAATAACAACATTCTTTCCGCTTAAAGCATTAGAAATTGTTTGAATAATATTCATTACAATTCTTAATACGAAAATGATAATGGAAAAGAATCCGTTTCCCACTAAACTCATTAATAAAGCCTTTGTGTCACCGTTTACTATATGCCCCAATTCGTGGCCGAGAATGCCATTTAATTCATCTGCACTAAAAGCATATACAGCCCCTCTTGTAACTGCAACCGTTTTTCTGCCGACTGCAAAAGCATTAACAGACATACTGTCAGTTATGTATAACTGTATATCTTGATTTATACTCGGGGTTAATTTCTTTGCTTCTTCATAGACTTCTTCAAATATGGGGAGTAAATAATCTTTATCATCTTGTGTCTGTATCGGTTTTGCTCCTTCCATAAGCCGAACAATAACCTCACCTGCAGGAGATAAAGCAAGTCCTACACAAGCACCGTAAATTAAAGCAGTTATCAAAAAACTGATTAAAATATCACTTGTAAAAAGATATACAGTACAAACTGCAAAAGAAAAATAAAGACAAAACCATATAATATATGCCCAGTTAGATTTGAAGAAACCGCCGTTTTTCATTTTGAGTTCATCTCCTTAAATATAATTTTTCATTTGCCCCTTAATCACTAAACAACGGATTTTTTATTACTGTCATGGGCGGTCTTCAGACCGTTCATTTTACCCTTGACAGTAATTGAAAAAATCTGTTAATACTTTTCAAGGGTAAATGAAATAATTAAAAAGGTTTATTGATATTTATTTTAGAATGAAAATTCATATCCTTTGACATAAAGATTCCTTTACCGGTTTGCAAAGCCTTAATGTCGTCAGGGTGATAATAGAATTCCCTTACACGTCTTGCACTTCCAAGACCTGTATCTGATGTTTCAAAAAAATATTTTCCCTGTTGCAATTGATATGTAACATCAATAGTTGATTTAGTCCCGAGCACATTCGCCCAATGCTCGGAATTAACAGCACTGTTCTGGCGAAGAACGATATAATTATTTGTATTCTCAATTACTTGTTCCTTAAATGCTTCATTACAGGCAAAATCCAAATCGGCTAAACTTTGAGTTGCAAGCACAGATGTAATATTTGCACTTCTTGATTTATTAATAAGGTCAATTAATGCAGTAGATGCATAACTGTTAATCTCATCAAAGATATAAAAAGCACGTTCAAGTCCTGAATTAAAACACTTGTTGACAGCCTGTTTTGCATCAATCAAAATCAATTTTCCCATTAGAGGAGAAATTTCAGGATAAAGCAAAGGATTAAGAACAAACAGAATAACAGCATTTTCTTTTATTGCCGAATATATATCAATACCGTCATCATCAAAAATACTGCCGAACTCACTTTCTGCGATAGTGCTGAACCTTGCAGAAGCATTTTGAGCAATTTTACCGCATACTTTTGAAATCTCAAGGTTTAGCAAATGGTCTTGTTTGCTGATTTCTTCTTGCTTCAAAAGGTTCGCACTTAAAGCATTGAAATTGTCAATCGGCATATTTTTGATAATAGCATTAAAAGAAAGAGGTATGTTATTCTGCCTCAGAAGTACAACAAGCCTTTGCAAATATCTTTCTGTATTCAGCTTGTAATGTTCCTCGCTCCATTCTGTCATATTGATTAACATATCTTTGCACATTGTCGGCGAAGCATTACGAAACGGATTGTATTTTGCAGAGTGCAAAGGGTCAGAAAGCGAAACAACATATAGTTTTTTACCCTTGCAAAAAGGTTTTGCAACTTCAAGAATTGAACCTGAACCGACATCACCTTTGCCGTCAACAATAAGCATAGGATAATTACTTTCTGCCCCGTGTTTGATAAAATTTGAAAGTGCAACGGTTTTTCCGCTCCCCGTTGTACCGCATACAAAACAATGCTTGCAATTATCGGGAATATATACAGGTCTTTTATGGCTGTACCCGATAAATGTACCTGTCTTTACAGTAGGTATATTTGCTTTATCTCTTTTACGCATAGTTTTCAGCTCTTTCCAAAAATTGAAATGCTTTCGCAAAATTTTGCTTCTTTTTGAAGTAAACATCATAAAGAATAAAGCTATAAAAATTACGGATAACAATATGTAATTTCCGTATTGATTTATTCCGATTAATAAAGCTACTTAATGTCATAATTTTTCACCTCATCAAGTTCAATTATCTTAATATTCGGGTAATCCTTTTTCATAACAGAAAGAAAGCCTGCAATATTTGAATGTTTATCGGGTACAACCCAAATTTGTATATAATAATCTGTAAAATTAGATATAATATTTCTCGAAAATCTGTCCTTGGATTTCATATTAAGTTCTACTTCAACACAGAAAAGATTATTGTTTTTAGTAAACACAAAATCAGGTCTGTGTCTGCGAACACCAAAACCGTCATTTTTATGCAATTGCTTTTCCGTTATCATATCCGAAAAAGCAATCCCGAACTTTTTATTAAAATATATTGCTGTATCTAAAACTGCAATATCATGTGTAATTTGTTCAATTCGTATCTGCTCTGTTCGGTCAGGAGCATTTATAAGCTTCTTTCCAGAATAAGTAAGACTGTAAATGCCGGGAAAACCGTAAATATATTTCTTTCTGCTGATAATACCTACACTTATTAATTTATTTAATCTTCTGTCACAGGCTCTCTGCCCTGAAAAACCGCACATATAACAAATGTGCTTACCTGTAATAACTCTCCAACGGTCAATCTCTTTTAATATCAAATAATCTCTGTCAACAAATTTTACATTCAAAATAACACCACCCCAGCCTGTCTATGATAAATTTTATGTATGTTCTTATATAAAAAGAACATATAATTAGAACCTAAAATTTAATATGTGCCTGTGACCGCTGTGTAATTACTTCTCGGCATAACCCGAAATGTAATTGCACAGAGAAAAAAATTACAGCCGAAGGCAAAATATGTATACAGGAAACTGAATACGCTGCTTCGTCAGTAGTGCTTTTCCCGACAGGGTGCGTAACTGCATAATGCCGAAATTTCATAATAGCATCTGCTATGAAATTGTCGGCAATAAAAAGCTGTAAAAAAATCACAGGCACATATTATATATTAATTCAAATCTCAATCTACTATCTATCTCTATAACTACTAACACAACTACACAAACTAACAACTTGCTTACTAACTAAACTAATAAATAAACAAAAACAAATAAGTAAAAAAACATAAAACACACAAAACACATAAAAAAACAACAAAACAGCAACTGCAAATACAATAAATATGAGATGTAACAACACGATGAGAGGGTGAGGTCTCGGGAACATTGCCGAGACCTCACCCTCTCGTTGGGACATCGAATGTATTGTATTTAAGGCAGTTGCGGACTTTTATATACTATTAAAATGTTCTCAAAGGTGTTCTTTTGTAGCACGAACACTTTTGTAACATAAAAAAAGTACACTTACATACAAAAAAAGACAAACTTTGAAAGCCTGTCTGTGTTTTGAAAATTTACTTTGTTAATTCAATTCCTAATTTTATTAATTGTTTCATATATTGTTCTTTTTCTTTAGGCACATTTTTTAGAGTACTAAGAATAGAATCCCATTCGCATTTATCAGTTTCACCTTTAAGAATATAATCTAAACTTAAACCTAAAATATTGCTTAAATTGATAAGATTTTCTATTGAAAGACCGGCAATACCTCTTTCAACTTCACTAAAATGCTTAACGGATATATTAAGCTGTTCAGCAATACTTTCTTGCGTTAATAATAATTTATTTCTTCTGGTTTTAATTCTTATTCCCATTTCTTTTTTATAGTCATACATATAAATCACCCAACCTAATATGTTAATTTTAGCATGACTTATGACAGGTAAAAACAAGGCAATATGTTGACAAAATAAACCTATGATGTTATATTCTATATATGCATTTGCTTTCTTAAATGTATAAATTTATAATTACAGGAGAATAAGAAATGAACAGATTAAAAAAATCTATATTATCATTATTGGTAGCAATAATTGTTCTTATATCAATAATTGCTATTGTTGGTGCAAAAACAACAAATTCAATCGGAGATATAAATGCAGACGGAACTGTGTCTGCTGCTGATGCACGTCTTGCTCTACGTGCTTCTGTCGGCCTCGAAAAATTGACTGACACACAATTTAAGTCTGCAGATGTAAATAATGACAGTAAAGTAACTGCCGCTGATGCAAGAACAATATTGCGTGTTTCGGTGGGGTTGGAGAAGTTTGTAGATAGCGATAGCAATCTCAATGATGAAACAATAAAAGAAATGTCAGAAGTAGATAATGCAATATGTGACATTATGAATTCTGACAATTATGAAAATGCAGACAAGGATAAAAAAGAGCAACTTGTTAATGATATTCTGGAAGAATTGGAAAACCAAGGCATGATCCTAAAAAATAGTATTAAGTATAATGAAGAGACTGAACAATTTACTTTCCAATATAGTAGTGGTATTTCAGGCTGGGTATTGCTAAATTCATTTAGCAATTTAACTTGTAGTAATGGATTTTCAAATGATTTATTACAATCAATAAATGCTAACACAAAAACATCTTTCACAACAAGTGAAAGAAACAATATTGAGATGGTCTTTATGTATGGTTTTGATAATTCCTTGGGTAGTGATAGTATGTATGGAGAATGGGATAATTTACTTAAAGAGATCAGTAAGTTAGGCTTTACAACAACGATATATGATTCGCCTAGAATAGTTGATTATAAAACTGCTTTTTTAGAAACTGATTATATTTGTATACTTGAACATGGCGAATATTTTGATCCAAGCTACGGAATTCCTAATGGCACCTACGGATTTATTGTTCAAGGTGAATATGCAACTGCACAAACGGAACAAGACTATGCTTGGGATTTATACTATAATCGGATAGGAAAATGTATAGCAGATGGTGCTAGTAAATATTTTATAACACCGAAGTTTTTTGAGGATTATTATGAACATGATAAACTATATAACTCTATTGTTTTTTTGTTTAGTTGCAGAGGATTTGGCCAGGGGGGAGAAATTAATTACAGTTTTGCAAAAGCATTTCATAACAGTTGTGGGGCTAGCACTGTAATTGGTTTCCACAATGCAGTGTTCGTGGATTATGCTATAGAGATATTTAATAGTTTTACAAATGATATGATGTATGGCTGTACTGCTGATGAGGCTCTTGAAAATGCTACAGATACTTATTGCAAAGATGATATAAAATATATGTATATATATAAATCAAATTCTATATGGTGGAGTACTCCAGATGAAAAAAGAGAAGGGAAAACTGGAAAAGAGATAGTAGACGAAAAATTTATTAATGATTCATCTGCATACCCGATAATATATGGTGATAAAGATAAAAGATTTGATATTGTATTAAGTAGTATAACAGGCACAGTAACTGAAAGAAAAACAGGAATTCCTATTTCTAATGTAACTATTGAAGTAATTGACAATGAAAGTGGCAGTCTTGAACCTGTTGCAACAACAACAACTGACGCTAACGGAAAATATTCACTTACATTACCTTGCGGCAGTTATTCAATTTCTTTCAATCACGAAAATTACGAATACTACGGTACATCATTGTCAGTAAATTATGAAGCTTATGAAGAAAATGCAACGCTCTCTCCAAAATCCAACAGCGGAAATACAGAAGAAAGAACTGTTATCGATTCAGGCAACTGCGGTGCTGACGGTGATAATGTCACATGGACGCTCTACGAAGACGGTGAGCTTGTAATAAGTGATATTGGAGAAATGGAAGATTATTCTTCACCTGAAAAAACTCCCTGGAATTCTTATCGAAAATCAGTTAAAAGTGTAATAATTAAATCTGGCGTAATAAGTATTGGTAATTTTGCATTTTGCGATTGTCCAAATTTGATAAATATAAGTATTCCTACTACTGTTACAAGTATAGGGGATGCTGTATTTGAGGTATGTGTCAACTTAACAAGCATTATAATACCTGAAAGTGTAACAAGCATTGGTATTGGCGCGTTTATCGGTTGCAACAGTTTAACTAGCATAACAATTGAGGAAAATAATAAATATTATTCAAACGATTCAAACGGGGTATTATTTAATAAAGATAAAACGATTCTAATTCAATATCCTAGTGGAAACCGCAGAACAAAATATATTATCCCAGATAGTGTAACAAGCATTGGCGATTCTGCATTTGTGGATTGTCCAAATTTGATAAATATAAGTATTCCTAATAGTGTAATAACAAGCATCGGTCATTATGCATTTTTCAATTGCGTCAACTTAACAAGCATTACAATTCCTGATAGTGTAACAAGCATCGGTCATTTTGCATTTTGCTATTGCGACAGTTTAACAAGCATTAAAATGCCTAAGAGTTTAACAAGCATTGACAAAGCTGTATTTTACAATTGCGACAGTTTAGAAAGTATTGAAATTCCTGACAGTGTAACTATCATTGGTTCAAAAGCATTTTATGATTGCGACAGTTTAACAAGTATTGAAATTCCTGATAGTGTAACAAGCATTGGTTCTACTGCATTTTTAGGTTGTGACAGTTTAACAAGTATAAAAATTCCTAAGAGAGTAACAAAAATTGGTAATTTTGCATTTTCCGATTGCACCAACTTAACAAGCATTACAATTCCTAATAGTGTGACAAACATAGGTGATTATGCTTTCTTTGTATGCAACAAACTTACAAATGTATATTATACCGGAACAAAACAAGAATGGAGAAACATTACAATTGGCGATAATAACAAATGTCTAACTAATGCAACAATCCACTACAACAGCTAAACGGACTAATTTATATTACCCCATTCAAGCACTTGTTTGAATGGGGTGTATTTAACAAAATCGTTATAATTAACTAATTCAGCATATAATTAAATTGAATCAAAAAAGACAGGAGTTGAATTAAATGGAAAATGATAACAGAAAATATGCAGTGTATTCGAGAAAATCAAAGTACACGGGTAAAGGTGAAAGTATTGGAAATCAGATTGAGCTTTGCAAGAATTATCTGATTACAAGATACAATGCAAATGCAGATGATATAATTGTTTATGAAGATGAGGGTTACACGGGAGCAAATACAAAACGTCCCGAATTTCAAAAGATGATTAAGGATATACGTAACAAGAAAATCAAAACCGTTATCTGCTACAGATTAGACAGAATAAGCCGTAATGTATTGGACTTTTGTAACTTAAAAGACGAATTGTCCGATTATAATGTAGCCTTTATATCCATTAGAGAAGATTTTGACACATCAACTCCTATGGGTTCTGCTATGCTGTTAATTACATCTGTCTTTGCACAGCTTGAAAGAGATACCATTGCCGAGCGTATAAGGGATAATATGCTTGAACTTGCAAAAACGGGCAGGTGGCTCGGCGGTAATACTCCGTTAGGCTTCAAATCGGAAGAAGTTGAAAAACTGACATTAGACGGAAAGAAAAGAAAGCTTTTCAAATTATCCCCTGTTATAAATGAAGAAAATACAGTTAAGTTGATTTTTGAAAAATTCCTTGAATTAAAATCCTTAACACAACTTGAAACATATTTTATTCAGCACGATATAAAAACAAGAAATGAGATATACTTTTCAAGAAGTACACTAAAAAGTATATTGACAAATCCCGTATATGCTATGGCAGATAAAGACACATTAAATTATTTTACAGACAAAGAAGCGGAAATTTTTCAGGAAGAAAACTTTAACGGAAAACACGGACTTATGGTCTATAATAAAACCATTCAAAAAACAGGCAAGTCAACAAAACAAAGAAGTGTTACAGACTGGATTGTAGCGGTCGGAAAGCACAAAGGCTTTATATCGGGTAACACTTGGGTACAAACGCAAAATTTACTTGATATGAACGCAGAAAGAAGATACAGAAAACCGGGTATCAACACTTCCCTGCTGTCGGGTGTCATTTACTGTAACAATTGCGGTAGTTTTATGCGACCGAAATTAAACAGCAAAATTCACGAAGACGGAACACGCTCATTCAGTTATATGTGCGAACTCAAAGAAAAAAGCCGTTGCAAAAAATGCAACAGCAAAAACATAATGGGAATTGAATTTGATAAACAGATGCTTGAAATTGTAAAAACAATAACATCTGCAAACGGTGAAACTTATAAAAAAATCAAAACAATGGCAAACGGTGAATTCCAAAGTGCAAATATAAATGAAGATGAAATGCAGACACTTCAAAATACAAAAAAGCAAAACGAAAAAACCATTGCAAAGCTTATACAAAAAATCGCCCTTGTAGACGGTGACATTGTTGAAGAACTGACAGAAGAAATTAAAAGACTTAAATCTGCAAATCTCGAAATAGAAAAATCACTTTCCAAATTAACAGATACGAAAAACAATAATCAGCAACAAATTGAATATGCAAAACTTGTTTTGGATATTTTTGATACATACTTTCAAAGTTTTGACAAACTCGATTTGGTAACAAAAAGAAGTTTAATAAGACTTATAATTGATACGGTAGAAGTTGACGGAGAAAATATTTACATAAACCTTGCAGGCTCTGACAAAAACAATCCGAATCAAAAAATTTTAAGTCTTCCTGAACTGCATAGCAAATGAAATACTTATGTATTTCAGAAATCAGAAAAAAACTGCACTTGATGTATCATTCGATGAACCTATTGAAACTGATTCCGAAGGGAATCCTCTGACTCTCATTGATATTATTGCAAAAGATGATACCATAGTTGATGATATTCAACAGGAGACGAACATAGACATGATGTTAAGATTTGTAAATGAGATAAAAAATGACAGAGAAAGAGAACTGATTATCTTGAGATACGGACTTAACGGAAATGAACCGAAAACACAGAATGAAATTGCAAAAATGTATGGTATTTCAAGGTCTTATGTCAGCAGACTTGAAACAAAAATACTTAAGAAACTGAAAAAAAGATTTGAACATGAAGCAGATACAAAACACAGTTATTGACATACATTCGGATGAAATGTTATCATAAACAAGAATAAAGGAGGATGTAAAAAAATGGGTGAATATCTGAAAAAATTTGTAATTGAAACAAATGCAAAAGCAGTCAATACACAGCTTTTCACATATAACAATGTACGTTTTACGGTTATCACTCCCGAACTTCTGAGAGTTGAATGCAATTCAGACGGTGTATTCTGCGATGAACCGACACAATCCGTCATCAACAGAAATTTCTGTTCCGCAAGCTTCACCGGTGAAACCATCGGAAACAGTGTTATAATCATTACAGAAACCACAAAATTTATATTTGATACATTTTCCCTGAAAATGGAATCCGTTACTTTATCTGACGGTCGAAAAATTACAGACTTTCATAAAGGCAATCTCAAGGGTACCTGCAGAACTCTTGACGGTGTTAACGGAAAAACCTTTCTTTCAGAAGGCATAATTTCTACCGGCGGTGTTGCCGTTCTTGACGACAGTGCATCTCTTATACTTACTGATAACGGAAAGGTTTTGCCAAGAAAAATTCAGGGACAGGATTTTTACTTCTTCGCTTACGGCTATGATTATATAAATGCGGTAAAGGCTCTGTTTGACCTTACAGGTCATGCACCTCTAATACCAAGATTCACTCTCGGCAACTGGTGGAGCAGATACAAAGCGTATACTCAGGATGAGTATACGACACTTATTAAGCGTTTTTCCGAAGAAAAGATACCTCTCACGGTTGCAACCATTGATATGGATTGGCATTGGGTCGATGTTGTAAAACGCTTCGGACTTGAAGCACTTGACGACAGAAACAAAAGCAGTGTACTGGAATTATTTTATAATACCGTACTACCGGGATGGACAGGATATTCATGGAACACAGAGCTTTTTCCTGACCCCAAAGGCTTTCTTAAGTGGTTGAAGGACCAGGATCTTCATATCACAATGAATCTTCACCCTTCTTCGGGCTGTAAGTTCTATGAGGATGCTTATGAAGATTTCTGTGAATTCATGGAAATTGACAAGAATACAAAAAAGCAGATAAGATTTGATATCACCGATGAAAAATTTATAGAAGGATATTTCAGATTTTTGCATCATCCTCATGAAAAAGACGGTGTTGATTTCTGGTGGATAGACTGGCAACAGGGAAAGAACACTGCTATAAAGGGACTTGACCCCTTATGGGCATTGAATCATTATCATTCTCTTGATATTTCACGGGACGGTAAAAGACCTCTCATTCTTTCAAGATTTGCAGGGGCAGGCTCACAGAGATACCCTCTCGGCTTTTCCGGAGATACTGTCCAGACATGGGAATCTCTTGATTTTCAACCTTATTTCACTTCAACTGCTTCAAATATTGCATACAGCTGGTGGAGCCATGATATAGGCGGTCATTGCAGAGGTTACAGAGATGATGAATTATATCTCAGATGGCTGCAGTACGGTGTTTTCAGCCCGATTATGAGACTTCATTCAACTTCAAATGAATTTATGGGCAAAGAACCGTGGAAATATAATAAATTTACCAAAATTTGTTCTGCAGAATTCATGAGACTCAGACACAGAATGATACCTTATATTTACACTATGAATAAAAGAACTGCCGATGAATGCAGATGCCTCATTGAGCCCATGTATTACACAAATCCGAGAGACCCGAGAGCATATCGCTGTCCAAATGAATACCGTTTCGGAAGTGAACTTATCGTATGTCCAATAACCTCTCCTTGCGACAAGCGTACAGGACTTGCAGGAACAAAAGCATATCTCCCTAAAGGAAGATTTACGGATATTCTTTCCGACAGAATATATATTGGTAACACTGAACTTACTCTTTTCCGTGATGAGTCAACAATCCCTGTTCTCGCAAAAGAGGGTGCAATAATTCCTCTCAGTGCAGACGGTGAATGTAACAGTGTTAAAAATCCGGCTTCTTTTGAAATCCTTGTTTCAAGAGGCAATAACACATTCACTCTTTACGAGGACGACGGCGAAACACTTGAGTACAGAAACGGAGCATTCTGCGAAACAGAGTTCAATGTCAGAAAAGACGGACGCAATATCATTTTTACGATTAACAAACCCAAAGGTGATACATCTGTCATCCCCGAAAACCGCAACTATCTCATTACATTTATCGATGTAAAAGACTGCCGTGGAATAACCTGCAAAATCAACGGAAAAAAAGCAGATATTGAACTGAAAAAATTCAAAGGAAAACTTCAGGCTTCAGTTAAGAACATTTCCTGTAACGATAAGGTGGTTATCACTGTTGCTGATTCTGTAGCAAGAACATGTCTTCCGAAAAAAGAACTGAAAATCGAACTTTTTTCAAAGCTCAGAGGAGACAACAATAAAAAGGCAACTCTTTACACAAAACTTCTTGACAGTGATTGCAAACTTTTCGTGCCTGATTACCTGAAACTTCCGCTTACGGAACTTGACAATTTATACTATTAATTAAAAAGTCCTGCAGACAGCAACTCTGCAGGGCTTTTTCACTTTATATAAACAGGCGGAATTTCATATTCGGGATTATTTTTATCGGAAGAGAAAAGACACAGAGAAAAAAGTTTACCTGAAAGATAATCAAGCTTTGCATCTCTTGCAATATTCTTATCTGATAAATCAGCTTGTGACAGATTCACTATAACGGGCAGTAAAGCAGTTTTCTTCATTTCATGCAGCACTTCCCTGCCTTTGTCATTAAAAGCAAGAACTCTTATATATGAAACACCGTTCAGAAGATCTTTTTTTGTAACTCCGAGAACAGCCGACATAATGATCTGTCTTATACGGGAATGTGTATATCTTTTTGTTTTTACCGCTTCATAAAGATTTTCCAATGTGCCGGAATTTTTAACAGCATCCGTGAGCCTGTTTTCAAGCCCCTGATTTACATTGTTTATTTTAAGAAAATCTTCTTCACTCATATTAATAAGCCGTGAAAAGGCAGCTGTATCAAATTTATCCTTTTGTGACGGGAAAGCACCTTGTGAATATGCTTCAAGATAAGTGTTATAAGCATTTTCGGGCAAGAATTTTCTGCAGGAATAAAAAGATGGCATAAATTCACCGTTTTCGACTCCCTCATATATTATTCTTCTGATATTTCCTGCACTTGTAAATGTGTCTGAACAATCAAAAGAATCGTGAGAAACCCCTGTTCTTATCACAGAATTGACAGAAGCCGAGGGAAAATACTGATTGCGTGCCCTTATATATTCCATAGCAAGGACACTGTTAGGGTCACTGAGGACATTTTCTTCTTTGCCGTCTGATTTCATTCTCAGAAATTCGGCTATTACTTTCGGATGTGAAAGACCTTCAGTTTGCTTGCTGAGTGCAAATTCTTCAGCTTCAGCAGAATAAATTATACTGCTCACTTTTTCAAGAATAGCGGCATCATATCCTGCACCGAAGGATATTTCCCCCGAAAGACCTGTTGCCGCAGCAGTTTTTATAAAACCGTCAGCAAAATAAGAAGCAGTGGAAACAGCATATTTCAGCGGAAGTTCAATAACAAGATCTGCCCCGGACAGCACCGCCGTTTTCGCTCTTATATGCTTTTCACAAACTGCAATATCTCCCCGTTGAACAAAATTGCCGCTCATAATACAGATAACCGCATCACAACCGCTCTTCTTTGTCTCATTGATATGATATTTATGACCGTTATGGAATGGGTTATATTCACTGCAAATGAAAGAAACCTTCAATTTTTTCTCACCAACCATATAAACACTCTTGAAAAATTTTTTATATGAGTATATAATACTAAAGGTTAAATTTTTTTTCAAGTAAAACGGAGGTTAAACAATGAAAATTCTTGTTATCAACTGCGGAAGTTCTTCACTTAAATATCAGCTTTTTGATATGTCAAATAACGAAATGCTTGCAAAAGGTATCTGCGAGCAGATAGGAAGCGAAAGCACATTCACCCATAAAGTGCCTTCCGATGAAAACAAAAACTGCAAGGCAGTTCCCATGACAATGAACGACCATGCAGATGCAATCAAAATAGTAATTGATACTCTTACAAGCGAAGACAGAGGTGTTCTTTCCTCCATGTCTGAAATTACTGCTGTCGGACACAGAGTTCTCCACGGCGGTGAAAAATTCAGCGGTTCCGTTCTTGTAAATGACAAGGTTAAAGATGCCATCAGAGAATGCTTCGACCTTGGCCCTCTTCACAATCCTGCAAACCTTATGGGTATCGAATCCTGCGAAAAGGTTATGCCCGGTGTTCCTCAGGTAGCAGTATTTGACACAGGCTTCCATGCAACAATGCCTGATTATGCATATATGTATGCTCTTCCTTATGAATATTATGAAAAATACGGCATCCGCCGTTACGGCTTCCACGGAACATCTCACAGATTTGTAAGCAAGAGATGCATTGAACTTCTCGGAGGCAATGCAGAAGGTACAAAGATTGTAACCTGCCACCTCGGAAACGGTTCATCAATTTCTGCAGTTAAAGACGGAAAATGTCTTGACACTACAATGGGTGTTACACCTCTTGAAGGTATCATGATGGGAACAAGATGCGGTTCCATTGACCCTGCAATAATCCCCATTATCATGAAAAAAGAAGGACTTACCCCTGACGAGATGGATTCAGTTATGAATAAAAAATCAGGTATGCTCGGTGTAACCCAGAAGACCAGCGATAACAGAACCATTGAAAATGATGCTAAAAACGGCTGTGAAAGAGCTAAGCTCGTTGAATCAATGCTTTGCCATCAGCTTATAAAGTATATCGGCGGCTTTGCTGCTGCAATGGGCGGTGTTGATGCTGTTGTATTCACCGGCGGTATCGGTGAAAATAATCCTCACTACCGTACAAGAGTTGCTGAAAAGCTCGGCTTCCTCGGCACAGAAATCAATGAAGAAGCAAACGGTAAGCGTGGCGAAGAACTTGAAATTTCAGTTCCCGGTTCAAAAGTGAAGCTCTATGTTATCCCCACAAATGAAGAGCTCATGATTGCACAGGATACATTTGAAATCGTTTCTGCTCTTTAATATATTGTTATAATTTCGGCTGTTACATTTTCTTCAAAGAATCTGTAGCAGCCTTTTTCGGAGTTTTTATGAAAATTGTCTGTGCTTGTCTTAATTCAAAATATATTCACTCTTCCCTTGCCCCTTGGTGCCTTAAAGCCGGTGTTTCTGCTTTTTGTTCAAGTGAGCATGATACAGTTGTTATTGAAGGAACGGTGAACGGCAATATTTCTTCTTTTGTGCAAAATATAATAAGCGAAAAACCTGATATAATAGCCTTTTCTTGTTATATCTGGAACATAACCAAAACAATGGAAGCAGTAAAACTCATAAAAGAAAAATATAATGTTATCATTGCAGTCGGCGGTCCCGAGGCAGCTTATAATGCTGACTCTATCCTTAAGGGAAATTCTTGTGTAGATTATGTACTTTCAGGCGAGGGGGAATGGACTTTTTCCGCATTTATAGAAGCCATGGACTGTAATAATGACATTTATACCTGTGAAGGTATTTCCTTTTATCAGGATGACAAGTTTATTTCTGTTCCCGAAAAAGAACATACCGAAACACCTCCTTCACCGTATTGCGATGAATATTTCTCATCTCTTAACGGCAGAATTGCATATATTGAAAGCAGCCGAGGCTGTCCTTTCAGATGTGCTTATTGTCTCTCAGGCAGAGTATCACCTCTCAGATACTTTGATATTTCTCAGACAAAAGCACATATATTGAAACTTGCCGCTTCAGGCACAAAAACCATCAAGTTTATTGACCGTACATTTAATGCGGACAGGGAAAAAGCAAATGATATTCTTCGTTTTATCCGTGATAATTTCAACGACTCAAATCCTTACGGCGTATGCTTTCATTTTGAAATTGCGGCAGATATTCTCAGTGAGGATACTTTTGAGCTTTTCTCTGAAATGTCTGATGGGCTTTGTCAGCTTGAAATCGGTATTCAATCCTACAATGAATCTACACTGTCTTATATAAACAGAATATGCAACACTGAAAGGCTCGATAAAAACATAAAACGGCTGTTATCCTTCGGCAATATGCATATACATACCGACCTTATTGCAGGACTGAAAGGTGAAGACCTCGAAAGCTTCAAAAATAGTTTTAACAGAGCCTTTTCTTTGCGACCCGATATGTTACAGCTCGGTTTTCTGAAATTGCTTCACGGTGCTGATATGAGAGAAAAACATGAAATTTTTCCGTGCGTTTTTTCAGATTCTCCGCCTTACGAAATAATATCAAATCCTCTTTTATCTGAAAATGATTTAAAAACAATAAAAAACTGTGAAAATGCACTTGACAAACTTTATAACAGCAGACGTTTTTTATTTACGGTGGAATATATACTGAGCATTTCATCCTTTTCACCCTTTGATTTCTTCACGCAACTCGGAAAAAAACTTCCGAGACATGAATTACCTTTAAACAAACTCATTGAGGATATTTATTATTTCTGCTCTGCTTTTGCAGACAAAACAATTCTTAAAGAAAAGCTTCTCTGTGACATTGTTTCTACAAAGGCAAACATAAAACTTCCCGATGTTCTCTCCCGATATTCCCCTCTTTATAAAAAAAATAAGAAATATTACACGGAAGCATTAGATGAAAATATAAAAATAGTGCTTCTTGAAAGTTGCAACAAGGTCTATATAGTGTCCGAAAACAGCAAAATGCTTACCAACGGAAGATACGAAGGAAGTTTTTATAACTTACAACATTAAATAACACAAATATAACCGTTTTTCACAAAAGCAAAAAAATAATCCTGCATAACCCGTCTGCTTATTTGCAAAAGGTTATGCAGGATAATTATATTAAGCATCAGAATAAGAAAGATAAACCAAATGTGAACATAGCAAGGAAGATATCAAGTATTCCCTGCCATACTATACAAACACAACCAAGGATAATACCGGCTATAGCTATACCCTTGGGTCTGCCGTTAGCTGTTGCACATCCGACAATTCCGAGAATAATAGCTACAATATGTAAAAGTGAAAGCGGATTGAATACAAAAGCTACGAGAGCACACACAAGAGAGGCAACTGAAACACCGCTTGCCTTCTGAGGCACTTCCTGAACAGGATAATAATTGTTATAGGGCTGCTGATTATTATAACCGTAAACTTGCTGATTGTTGTTATAATTATATCCGTAACCGTTGTTATTCTGAGAATTATAGTAATTACCCTGTTCGTTATTATAGTTATCTGAATTGTAATAATTTCCCTGCTCGTTGCTATTGCCGTAATAATTGTTATTGTACTGCTGATTGTTCTCCATATATTTTCTTCTCCTTCAATTTGTTTACACATTCATTATATCCACAGAATAATCACTTCTGTAATATAAGTTTTACTGCACCGTAACACTTAATAAATCCACAATAAAAATACATAATTCCCTTGCATGTAATATATTTTAACATATCTTCAGTAAAATTGTAAACATCAAATTATATCAAATCCTCTAATAAAGAATTCAATATGAAATCAATTTTATCTTGCAAATTCCTTTTACTTTATTTTTGAACCTGTTTTCCATGAGCAACTTTAACAGTCATAATATAAATATAAGATTTTGCTCATATAAGATTCATAAAAGGATTAATTGCCATACATCTAATTTTGGTATCATAATAGTAATCTTTGTAACGAATGGGATTTACTACACCAATGTTTACTCCGCCTGTTGTTTTGGAAAGTCGTCTGCCTGATGTATCGTAGGTAAAGCTTGTACTGCCTGCAGAGCCGAGAAGACCTAAATAGTGCCAGGTTAATGCTTTGCCTTGAAAACTGTTCATCTTGGCATCTGTGTAACCAAAATACTCACCGTTATAGGCTACAAGTATATCTCCCCACGAGTATGCCGTGTAGGTGAAAGTATCGGTTTTTGATGCAGTACCAAGAGTGCCTGTTGTATAGGCATATTCCTTTCGGCTCGTTATGTTACCGTTGGAATAGGTATACACATAAGTCTTTCCGAGCTTCTGATTGTTTTCTCTTGTCAGCTGATTGAGATTATCATAAGTGTATGTCGTTGTGTTTGTTCCGTCGCTTACACTCAAGATATTTCCGCGGTTATCATAGTTATATGAGTATTCTTTGTAATTTGAGGAAAAAGAGCTGACCTG
>SVQH01000038.1 GCA_015065425.1 Oscillospiraceae bacterium | reverse complement strand
GGGGGCAGGGGGTTGTGATTTGTCGTAGACAATTTTTTATGCATTTGATAAAACCTCCTTAACTTTGTACAATGAATGTACAAAAATTAAGGAGATTTTTTATGTTACAAAAAACATTACAGATGGAAGAGCAGGATAAAAATATGAATTGATAGGTGATTATTACTTCATTGCAGGAGATGATGACGAAACTGAAGATAACCGTCCTATAGGCAGATGGGGAAGATTGCATGAAGAGTATCTGAAGAAAAACAAGCGGTATGTTTTTGAGCCAATTCTAATAAGTGGTAAGCTTTGTTCGTATCTTGCTGACATAGATGGGTAGGCAAGGGATATGCTTGATACTCTTATTGAGCAGTTAAAACAGCGGAAGGTGTTACAGAAAAACTTAAAGAATAGAATCAGTTGGAGTGGGTACAGAGAATGAGTAATATTCAGGCGAGGACGTGGGAAACTATTCTTACTGAGCTAATATATATTTAAGACGGGGAGTACTTTAAGATGTTAGACAGAATTTTAACAGATAGCGATATTTTATTGTTTAAACAAAATATGATTGCCGAAGAGAAGAGCAATGCAACTATCGAAAAATATATCAGAGATATAAAACTGTTTTATAACTTTACAGAAGATAGTTCAGTTACCAAAGAGGTAGTTATTGATTATAAAAAGAAGCTTATCAATAAAGGATATAGTGTAAGAAGTATTAATTCTATGTTAGCTTCAATAAACAGTCTTTTTAGTTTTCTCGGTTGGTTTGAGTGTCGTGTAAAATCGCTGAAAATACAGCAAGAAATATTTCGACCGGAAGAAAAGGAACTTTCAAAATCCGAATATATAAAGCTTGTAAAAGCTGCGAAGAAAAAGAATAATGAGCGTCTTTTTTTAATTCTGCAAACAATCTGCGGTACAGGAATAAGAGTAAGTGAATTGCAATTTATTACAGTTGAAGCTGTTCAAAAAGGTAGCACTAAGGTCAGCTGTAAAGCGAAGAATCGCAGCATATTTATTGTAAAAGAACTAAGGAAAAAGTTGTTGAAGTATGCCAAAAGTAAGGGTATAACTACAGGGAAAATTTTCATTACACGAACGGGTAAAGCTATTGACAGAGTCACTGTTTGGCGTGAAATGAAAAAACTCTGCCAAGAGGCAGAGGTCAATCCGTCAAAGGTATTCCCGCATAATCTTCGACATCTTTTTGCCAGAGCTTTTTATGCACTTGAGAAAGATGTTGCAAAACTGGCAGATGTTTTAGGACACAGCAATATAAACACGACCAGGATATATATAGTATCAACAGGCGTAGAGCATTGCAGAAGAATGGAATCAATGCGATTGATAATTTAAACCTGTTTACAACATAATCTGTATTATGTTGTAATTTGCAAACACTTACACTAATAAGCATTATCATTATATACCTCCGGATACATATTTTCAATACTTTTTGTTTAAAAATTGAGTAAAAAAAACAAATTGGCACAACAATAAACCCCATCCTCTTGAATTTTAATTTTTTCGGGATGAGGATAGTTTGTTGTGCTTGTTTTTTTGTGTATAAGTTGTTTTTTATAGTTACATTTACAACATAATACAGATTATGTTGCAGTTAAAATAAGGAGATGATGCAATGCACAAAAAATTGATTTGTCTATTGTTAGGAGTGCTTGTTGTTTTTACACTGTCAATCATGGTGTGTGCGGCAGGGAGTCCTACAGTTACCGTTTCAACAGCGGAATCCAATCCGGGAGATACGGTAGAAATAGATGTTGTTATGAATAATAATCCGGGAATAAATACTTTTTCGTTTGGCTTTGATTATGATGCTTCAAAACTGCAATTGATAAATGTGACTGTCGATAAGAATTTGGGAGGACAGTTTGCTTATGCGAAGAAAGCGGTTTGGATTAACGGAAAAGATATCAAATATAACGGGAATATTTTGAAACTTAAGTTTAAGGTTTCAGATATAGCCCAAGCCGGGGATGCAACAATTAACCTCACTTATTCACTGGGTGATATTTCTAATTACAACGAACAAGATGTTAACTTCAAGATTGAAGCAGGAAAGATTGTAATTAAAGGTGAAACAAATAACACTTCGCTTATCCAAAAAATTATTCAAACAATCAAAAAGATAATTGAACTTTTAAAAAGTTTATTTATAAAAACAAATTAAGGGAGGAACACTCAAATGCAAAAATCATTCAGAAAAATCATTTCATTGTTTATGTGCATTTTAATGGTGCTTTCTTGTGTACACGCATCTGTGTATATGGAGATTGGTTCTATTATCGCACAGGCCGCTGAAACAGCTTCAGCAGGACCGATTGCCGGCGACATTAATGGTGACGGTACAGTAAACAACAAAGATCTTACACGCCTTATGAAGTATATTTCAGGTGAAGAAGTTGATGTGGTTGCTGTTACTGTTGATGCAAACGGCGACGGTAATGTAAACAACAAAGACCTTACCCGTCTTATGAAGTATATTTCAGGTGAGGATATTGAACTTGCACCAATCGGATGTGAACATTCAATGCTTGCCACTGAAGCCAAAGCAGCGACTTGTACGGGAAATGGTAACATTGATTATTGGTACTGTACGGTTTGCTATTGTTACTATAGTGATGCTGCGGGTATAATTGAGATTTCACCCGAAGATGTTGTTATAGAAGCTTTAGGGCATACGCCTGTAGTAGACTCTGCTGTCGCACCTACATATGAAAGTACCGGATTGACTGCCGGTTCACACTGTTCTACTTGTAATACAGTTCTTCAGGCTCAGGAAGAAGTTCCTATGCTTCAGAAAACAGAATATGCTATTACTTATGATCTTTATAATGGTGACACTTATCTTCAATCGGTGGGTGTTGCAAATAGTAATCCAAGTGTTTATGCTTCTGAGGACGGTCTTCAGTTAAAAAACATAAAAGCAACAGGCTATAAATTTTTGGGTTGGTATGACTTGCCTGCAGGCTCAAATGCCGAAGTAGTAAAATCAATTCCTGCCGGAACAACGGGCGAAATTGAGTTGTATGCTCATTGGGAAAAAGAAGTTTATGAAGTTGAATTTGAGTTTCCTACACAGTTTGATGCTGATTTAGTTTCAGTGGAGCAGGTAACATATACCGTTGATAAGGGTGTAGTACTTCCTACACCTCAGCTTGAGGGTTATATTTTTGCAGGTTGGTCTGATGATGAAGGAAATATTATCAAGAAAATACCTGCCGGAACAACAGGTGCAAAACAATATATGGCCAACTGGTTGAGTAAGAGAAATCAAGCTTGGACAAAACAGAATCTTGATGATCCTATTATTATTGAAGACATGGATTCAAATGTAATTCTTTTTACATATGAAATCGGTGAGATTAGAAATGTTCCTGTATACGAGATTGAAAACTTTGGTTACGTAAATGCCAATGGTATTTCAAAGACTGTAACAAAAACGTTCTCGACAACAGTTTCTGAAACTTTGATGGAACAGTATACTAATACAGTTGAAAACTCTACTGTTAACTCATATGGTTGGACTTTATCAAACTCTTGGTCTGACAGTACTTCAATTGATGAGGAATGGTGCGAGACTCAAGGAATGACAAAAGAAGAGGCAGAATCATATTGCAAGAGTGATACTAGTGGTTGGTATGTTAGTAGTGGTTCAAGTGGTTCCACAACTACGGAAACTCTTAACACTCAAGATAAGTATGATTTAAAGACTAACACAGCAAATTCTACACATGGCGGAAGTTCTTCCAATTCTAAAACGCACGCTTCTTCTCTTTCTAATTCCTTAACAGTTGATGTTGGGTTAGAAATGGAAACGAAAGCTAATGTTAATGCGAACATAGGTTTAAGTGATGATTTGGGCGTTGGTGGAAGTTTGGAGCAAAGTATAAAAGGATCTATAGGTGTTTCCGATACTTTTACGGGTTCATCTTCTGATTCAGAAACAAATTCAAGAAATCGCAACTATAGCATTTCAGGAGGTGAAAGTAATCAAGGTGGTACTATTTCACATACGGGCACAAACACAACTAGTAACTCAAGTTGGAACAGTGAATCAGGTTATAATGGTAGTTCAACAGTTAGCTCAAACTCAACTTTATCAAAAGCAATATCAGAAAGTATTTCCAATAAGTACGGATATGGTAAAACATATGTTTCTAATAGCAGTGAATCGTCAACTCAGGGAGTTACATCAACTGAAGCCAGTTCAGATTCATATAGTTCATCTGTAACATATTCAACTGTAACATCCGAAGAACAGACACTTTCTTATACTACATCAGGCACTATTTCCGGATACCACAGATGGGTTATGGCTGATACAGCACATGTATTTGCTGTTGTTGGTTACGATATTGCAACTGCTTCGTATTTTGTAAATACTTACACAGTTATGGAAGATAATCTTAAACCTTATGAAGATTATTCGTGTTCAAGTGCAAATTATGATGATAATCAGAATTCATTCATTGATTTTGAAGTTCCTTATGATATCATCACCGGATATGTAGGCAATCGTGTAGGTGAAAGTCAAGGTCTTGAAGTAAATGCGGCAGGAGTTATAACTGCGTATACTGGCATTGATAAATATGTGGTAATCCCTGAGTATAAAGTTATTGATAATCAGGATGGAACAAATACGGTTATTCATGTTACGGGTATAAGCGAGAACGCTTTCAAAGGTAATAAGAATATTACAGGTGTACTTATGTCTTCCTTTATCGATGATATTCCTAATGGTGCTTTCAAAGGATGTTCATCTCTTGTAGAAGTTCAGGCTTGTGTGTCAACTATTGGTGATGAGGCGTTCTCTGGATGTACATCTATGAAGGCACTTAAACTCGGATATGGTGTAACCTCTATTGGCGACAGAGCATTTGATAGCGTTGAAGATTTAACAGTATATGCAATTAATAAGAGTGTTGCAAATGCAACCGTTAATTCCGGTGCCAAGAAAATAACAGTTTATATTACTGATGCGTGTGAATCTATTGACAATACTACACTTGAGATAGTTGAAACTACAGATGAGTTTACATTTAATGGTCTTGGTAAGATTTATACTGATTTACGCATAATTTCGGATGCTGAAACAACAGTTATCAACAGAGCTACGTTTGATTCTACAGGAAGAACACCACTACAAATTTCATCCTCCGATATTGAATTCCAAGAAGTTTCAGTAAATGCTCCGGCAATTGGATTAATATGTTCTGCACCTACAACGGATATAAAGTTATATGGTGAATCATATTTTAACTCTAACAATGAGAATGCTGTTCTTTCTAAAAATATCACATTAGGAAAAATCAAAGATGATTACTTTAGTCAGATGCATGTTTCAGGTAATATCCTTGTTTGTGGTGAAATTGAGAATGAAAACTATCTCAATGTTGAGAGTGGTGAGATTATTTTCATTGATGAAGAAATGTTTGACAAATACAAGCAAGGCACAATAAATGTTTCCTTTAATGCAAATGGTGGATCGGTAAACGAAGCAATAAAAACTGTTTATTACGGACAACTGTATGGTGAACTTCCCACACCTACTCGTCAGCATTATTCATTCCTTGGTTGGTTTACTGAAGCAGAAGGTGGTACAGAAGTAACTGCTGAAACAGCTGTAACAGCACTGGCTAATCAAACTCTTTATGCACATTGGTCAAGAAATACATATAAAGTTAACTTCAATGCTAATGGTGGAAGTGTAAGTACAGCAAGTAAAAATGTTGAATCGGGTGCTAAGTATGGCACATTGCCCACACCCGCAAGAACCGGATGGACATTTAAAGGTTGGTATACTGCTACAAGTGGTGGTACACAAATTACAGCCGATTCAACGGTTTCTATTACAAGTGAACAGACACTTTATGCAAGATGGGAGGTTAATGCTTACACTGTATCTTGGTCTAATGTATCAAATTGTAGCATAACAGTTAAACGTACTAGTTCAACCAATAAAGGTGCAGCAACGGGCACTCTTAATAGTGGTGCAACCATATATTATGGAGATGTTCTTAGTGTAATATATACTGCTGCAACAGGATATTCAATTACAAGTAAGGGTTCAACTTCTATAACTGTTTCAGGCAATATTACATCTAGTAATATCTGGGCTAAGGTGTCTCCAAACAATTATACATATACGATTCTTTACAGATCTACTAACGGTACAGATCTTGGTTCTTCAAGTGCGACTTATGCTTTTAATAGTGGTACATATACAATTTCTGCACCGGAAAAATCAGGTTATGCTACACCGGGCGCACAATCTGTGAAATGGGATTCAACTTCTAAGACAATAACCTTCTACTATACTCCTAATGCCGTTGCATCGGAGCATACTGTAAAAAGTGGATCGTGGTGGAAAAAAAGCAATTATACATATATCGATTATAATACATATGTTGAATTACAAAATAGAACATCAAACAGTATTCAGGTTAGAATCAGATGGACAAATACATTTACTAGAACTGATGGAAAATATGGTTATGCTCAATATTTCAATGCTTCTATTGGAGGTGTTTCAACAGGAGATCGCCAAATTGCAAGTAGTAGCACATGGAATACAACATCTACAGGAACAGATAAATCAAGAGGATATTCAGATTGGTTAACTATTCCTGTGTCACCTACTCAAACAAGCGTTTCTATGAGTGCAAATTGGTGGGATCAGAACGGCAAATCGGGTTCATGGTCTGCAACATTTAGCATTCCGGCATATTAATTAAGAATTTATCAGGGACGATCTATAGTCGTCCCTGATAAGAAAATACAAAAGGAGGACTATTATGCATAAAAAGCTACTTTCAGTTTTGTTGGCAGTGGTAATGCTTCTGTCAATAACTTCAACTGCTTTTGCTGCAGGAACACCGACTGTGACAGTCACTTCTGCAACAGCAGCACCGGGTGAAACGGTAACACTTAATGTTGCACTTTCGAACAATCCCGGTATCAATACATTTTCATTCGGTTTTAATTATGATACAACAAAGCTTAATTTAACTGATGTTGAGCTTATTTCGGGGATTCCCGGACAGTTTACATATTCAAAAAAGGCTGTTTGGCTTAATAGTAATGATATTACCACGAACGGCAATTTCCTTGCATTGACATTTGATGTTCTTGATTCTGCAACTGCAGGAGATGCAAGAGTAAGTGTTACTTATAACGCAGGTGACATTGCAAATTATGACGAGGAAGATGTAAACTTCCAGATTGTTGCTGGGAAGGTAACTGTTAAAGCTGAAAATGTTTACGGTGGTGAAATTACTGTGGGTTCAGTAGTCGGCACACCCGGTACAACGGTAACTATTCCTGTATCAATTACAAAGAATCCCGGCATCAACACATTTTCTCTTGGTTTTGATTATGACACAACTAAACTTGAACTTACTGATGTAACTGTTTCAGAAGCTCTTGGCGGACAGTTTACCTTTGGCAAGAAGGCTGTTTGGCTCAATAGTAAGGACATAACTTATACCGGTGATATTCTCACTTTAACATTTAATATCCTTGATAGTGCGGTTGACGGAGATGTAACAGTTTCGGCTACATACAATACAGGTGACATATCCAACTATGATGAGGAGGATTTATATTTTGACCTTGTTTCAGGTAAAGTAACTGTACAGTCAGAGGCAGTTTATGATACAAGGGTTTCACTCGGAAAAGTTACAGGTCGTCCCGGCGAAACGGTAAATGTTTATGTTTCTCTTGATAAGGAAACTGATGTTAAGTCAATGTCAATCTATGATGTAACATATAATTCTGATAAAGTAAGTCTTACCAAGGCTGAATGGGTAGTTGAGGATTCGATTTTGAGTGACTGGAATCAGGCTGATGAGGCTGGTGTAATAACTTATAAAGAAAACACAAAGATAAACGGCAGAGTATTCTTGCTTGCCTTTACAATTAAAGAAGGACTTGAAGATTCTGTTGTAGATATCGGTTGCAGTTTCAAAGTTACTTCACAGGATGCAAATAAAATTGAAAAAGAGCTTTCAGTTGAAGTAGTTTCCGGCACTATAAATATTCTTAACATACTTCGTGGTGATGTTAACGGTGACGGTTTCGTGGACAGCAACGATGCAATTCACCTTCTTTATCACACTCTTCTTCCCGAACGCTATGAAATTAATCAGAACGGCGATTTTGACGGTGACGGTTATGTGAACAGTAATGATGCTATACATCTGCTTTACTTTACATTGTTACCGGAACGTTATCCTTTAGCTTAAAAAGGAAGACTAAAAGATGAAGAAAATATCAATTTTATTAGTTTTGCTTTCAGTATTATTAGTATTTTTGGGTTGCGGCAAATCAAAGCCGTCTGATAAAAAATTCACGGTCGAAGCAGATGAAACATTTTTTGTTACTGTATCTATGAAAGAAAGCGGAGAAATTAAATCAATGGCATTATCTGTTTATTTTGACAATAATGCATTTGAATTGCTCGAAGGTGAATGGCTTAACCATAATGCTGTTATTGCAGACTTCAATAAAAAAGCCAAAGATGCTGCTATTGCATTTGAAAAAGATACGGATTACTGTGGCGAAATTTTCAGATTTAGTGTTAAAGCTAAAAAGGATCTTACAATTATTGATGATATGATAATTGTTGAGTCTGTTTTAAGGAATGAGCAGGTTACGGTTGAATGTAACGGTATTGAACTTGCTTACAGCAAATAAGCACAAATGCCATATAGATTAAGGAGGAACTTTATGAAAAAAATAATAAGCGTTGCACTGACTGTTCTTATGTTATTTAATATTGGAATAAGTTCAGTACAAGCAGTTGAGCCTGATGCAACGGCAGAGATTTCACAAGTCTCTGCTTTGCCGGGGGATAAGGTAGAAGTATACATTAATTTTGTTTGTGCAGGTGGAATCAAGACCTTGTCTTTTCTTGATTTTACTTTCGATGATACCATTTTGACCATTGTTGAATCTGAGTGCACATGGCTTGCTGACGGTAAGATTAAGGATATCGACTTTGATAATAATGCAAGTATCATAACTTTTGAAGACAACATAGTTTTCGACGGCGATATTTTAAAACTTGTTTTTAAAGTTTCTGAGGATGCTGCTCTTGGAAGTTTGACTATCAGTTGTGATGTAATTGGCACAAAAATGATTGATAAAGTTGAAACTGAAATTGATATTTCAATCACTGGCGGCGGAATAACCGTTGCTGATTCAACTGCTCAATTGGGTGATTTTGAATATGAACTCAATGCAAACGGTATAGTTATTACATCATATATCGGAAATAAAACTACAGTTGTTATCGGCGAAAGCTATGAAATTGACGGAATAACATATAATGTGGTTGAAATCGCAATAGAAGCTTTTCTCGGTCAGGTGGATATTACAAGCGTTACAATTCCTGAAACCGTAGAAAAGATAGGAGAAGCGGCATTTTATGATTGCACATCTCTTACAGATGTGACAATTCTTAGCAGAGATACCGTTATTGATGCTGTCGCATTGGGTTATTACTATGCAAGCAGAAGAGAGCACATAGTTGAAGGCTTCACAATCTATGGCTATGAAGGATCAACTGCTGAAGATTATGCTAATACAGAAGATGAAATAACTTTTATTGCTCTTGAAGAAGATGACGAAGAGTGTTCTCATGATGGCGGAACAGCAAATTGTCAGGAACAGGCTGTTTGTGATTTGTGCGGTGAATGCTATGGTGATATAGATAAAGCTAACCATAAAACAGTTGTTATAGATGATGCTGTTGAATCTTCTTGTTGTGAAGATGGTCTTACAGAAGGT
The DNA here is from genome assembly GCA_015065425.1 of Oscillospiraceae bacterium. GTDB lineage: Bacteria > Bacillota > Clostridia > Oscillospirales > Acutalibacteraceae > RUG806. The sequence continues at coordinate 14,112 of SVQH01000038.1, read as the reverse complement.
TCACATTGTGATGCCTGCGGAGATATAATTGTTGCTCAGGTAACAGTTCCCGCAACCGGTAATCACACATACGGTACTGAGTGGAAGGCTAACGGTAACGGCACTCACTCATTTAAGTGTACAACAACGGGTTGTACTGTTTATGGCAACACAACAAATTGTTCAGGTGGCAATTCTTCTTGTACAGAAGAGGCTGTTTGTTCAACTTGTGGTTCTGAATATGGAAATCTGGACGAACATGTTTTTGACAATGAAATTGTTGACGAAAAGTATCTCGTTGAAGGTGCTTCTTGTACTGCTAAAGCTATATACTATAAGTCTTGCAACTGCGGACTTGCAGGAGAAGAAACATTTGAGTATGGCGAAATGCTTGAACATACATACTCTGAAATATGGACAGCTGATGAAGAAGCCGGAAAGCATTATAAGCTTTGTGCAGTATGTGGTGAAGAAGGCAAGATCACAGAAAGCTGCTCAGGTGGTGTAGCTAACTGTGTTGACAAAGCAATATGTACAGTTTGTGATACAGCTTACGGTAATGTAGATTCAACTAAACACAAAACTGTTGTAACTGATGAAGCTGTAACATCAAGTTGTTATAAGGATGGTCTTACTGAAGGTTCACATTGTGATGCTTGTGGTGAGACAGTTGTTGCTCAGGAAGTAGACCCTGCAACCGGTAATCATACATACGGTACAGAGAGTAAAGCTAACAATAATGGAACACATTCATTTAAGTGTACGACAGTAGGCTGTACAGCTTATGGCAATACAACTGATTGTTCAGGCGGTAATGCAACTTGTAAAGAAAAAGCAGAGTGCTCAGTATGTGGTAAAGAATACGGTGATTTCGGAAGTCATATTGATACAGCTGATGATAACGGTTACTGTGATGTGTGTGATGAATTGATTTGTAAGCATATCGGAACAAGTGGGACTCCTGTAGAAGAAAACAAAACAGAATCAACCTGTAAAATAGCAGGTAGCTATGATTTAGTAGTTTACTGTTCAGTTTGTGATGAGGAACTTTCAAGAGAAACTATTACCCTTCCTCTTGCTGACCACACAGAGTCTGAGACTGTAGAAGAAAACAGAACGGAATCAACCTGTAAGGTAGCAGGCAACTATGATTCAGTGATTTACTGTTCGATATGCGGTGATGAACTTTCAAGAGATACAATTTCACTTCCTCTTGCAACTCACACAGAAGAAACTGTCAAGGGATACGCTGCAACCTGCACAGAAACAGGTCTTACAGACGGTGTTAAATGCTCAGTATGCGGTGAAACCCTCACAGAACAGAAAGAAATTACTGTAGCTGACCACGTTGATGCTGACAGTGACTACATCTGTGACTACGGTTGCGGACATGAGTTTGCGAAACCCGCAGATCCCGATCAACCTGACACTCCCGATGAGCCCGAAGACCCTTCCGAAAACTGTGATCATCTTTGTCATAAATCAGGTTTCTTAGGTTTTCTCTGGAAGATAGTAAATTTCTTCTGTAAGCTCTTTAAGATAAATCCCGTATGTGAGTGCGGAGCTGCTCATTATTAAGGTTAAAACCCAATAAATTAACTTACCGCCGGGGATGCAAAAATCCTCGGCGGCTTGGCTTTGCAGTAATGATAAAAATTCAACAATACTTGAAAGAAATAAAAAATTAACAAAATTAAAGTTTTTTTAGATTAAGGAAGATATAAAGTAAAATAATTTTGATTTTTATTAAAAGTTTATTGTTTTTTTGCATATATGTATGTTATTATTATAATGAAATGATTTTACTTTTGATAAGGAAGTTTTTTTATGCATGAACGTCATGCGGTTTCTTATGGCCGCTCATCCCTGATGACAGATGTTCTTATTAAATTATCTGTTGCAGCTCTGAGCATAATTGTTTTTATCACAGTTGTGTTCTTTTTAATGCTGCCTGCAATCACATTTGAAAATACTGTATGCGGATACGAGGAGCACATACACAACGATTCTTGTTATACTGAAGAACTTGTCCCTCTGAGTGATATAGAGGAAAGTACCGAAGCTGAAACAGCTGTAACACAACAGCAAGGTCAGGAGTATACTACTGAAACTACTGAAGAGGATACGTCTCTTCTGACTGATGAGACCTCTGATGAACTGAGTGAAAGCACGCAGGCTTATGAAGAAAATACATCAGCAGCACTCAACGGTGATGAAGATATCCCTGATGGCTATGTTATGGTACGTACTTTTATATGTGAAAAAGAAGAGCATGTACATACAGATATCTGTTTTTCTTCCTCCGATGATGTTTTACAGATAGCAGAAGATATTGAGCCTTATGCCGCAGGGGAAACAGTTCAGAGGGTAAATTTTGATGACCTTGACCCTACAGGTGATACCGCTTATGTAATTTATACATATTATAACAGCCGTTATTATGCTATAGACGGAAACGGAAATGCTGTACAGATTACACTGAACGGAAATACACTTAACAGTGCTTCCTTTACAGATAACTATTATTGGAATTTTACCCGTCAGAATTCAAATAATGTATATAAGATAATTAATGTGGGAACGACACGCTGTTTTCATGTTTATTATAACAGCAGTTCAAATACCGGTGTTACCACGGGGGGAGCATACGACGCCACGCTCATCTCCACCGGAAGCGGCTCTTCAAAGACTTTTGCCGTGTACTGCAATTCCAAGGATTATGCAGAAATTGCGACCTCCGGCGGAAGGGTAATTTTCAGACGTACAGCTTCCTCTTCAAGTGCGGCACAGTTTTACATTGCCAAGGTAACAAAGCCCGTAAGTGCATATCATGTATGGTTTGACGGCACCTGCGGCGGACTTATGAGCCTTTACCAGGCAGGTAATGTATATCAGAGTGTTTCAGCGGATTCACCTGTTGTCGTCCTTCCTTCAACATTTACCTCACCTTCAAAATACGATTATGTACTTAAGGGCTGGTACGACATAAAAAATAATAAATATTATAAGCCGGGTGAAAGAGTGACTGTAACAGACGATACGGTGTTTTATGCTGACTGGATAGCGGCAACCTATGATATCGGTCAGTATAATGAGCATGTCGTGAAAAGTCTTGATACAGATTCCTTCATAAGAACGGATTTGTTTGATTACAGTGCAGTATTCAATGTGCAGGCTGCCAGTCACACCGGCTCTGTAAGTGCTTCGGGGCATGATGAAACATGGTCTGTTGTACGTAACGCCAATGTGCCTTACGGAAATGCTCCTTCTCTGGGCTTTATTTTCCGTGACTGGGATACGGGTAATAAGCACATTTCCTATGCATCAAACAGGGCAAGGCTGAATGATAATCAGGCTGATGTGATAACATCTGAAATAATTGACTATGTATATGACATGTCGGGAAAAAACATAATTGATGTCCTGTTCAGTACGAGTGATGAAGTAATAGGAAAGACTTATGTAGGAAAAGCAAATTACCTTTACCAGTTTATGGAAGAGGGACTTGACAACTATGACGGCAAGCATAACGGCTATTATTACTATGATGCCACATACAATGCCGCTTCATATAATCAGAGTGCGGGAAGATTTTATATATACGACTATCTTGAGCGTACATCTGACTCATTGAAGGACAGCTTTGATGCAAACGGCAATCCCACGGCAGCGGGAGCGTACTCGGATTTCCTGCCTTTCAATTCTCCCTATGTCAACAACAGCAACAACAAGAAAATAGTGACATACAGCTCCGCTGACGGCAGCAGCGGCAACTATCAGTATGATGCAAAGGCAACAAATCAGCAGAGCTCTCCCGATAATGCAGGAACAAACTATTGGTTTGGTATGAAATCTGAAATCAGCTTTTATCTTCCCAATAACACCGGGGAAAAGGATGAGTTCAATAACTACGGGAATATATCCACACACGGTGATCACATGAAGTTTGAATTCCACGGGGATGACGATTTGTGGGTGTTCATTGACGGTGAGCTTGTGATGGATGTCGGCGGACTTCACGGCATAATGGAGGGTACTATTGACTTTTCGACCGGTACCGTTACAACGGGAAATGCCGTAAACAATGACGCTGTATCGACTCCTGTGACAAAAACATTGAATCTTTCCGAAGGCGATCATACTCTTACCATATATTATATGGAACGAGGCGGTTCTCAGTCCAACTGTGCAATTTATTTCAACATTGCCCCGAGATATGATATGAAAATAGAAAAAGTTGATGCTGTTTCGGGTGAAAAAATAAACGGTGCACAGTTTTCCGTGTTTACCGATGAAGATTGTGTCGAAAAGGCGAATCTCTGGGATTCCGAATATGCATATAACAATAATGCGGCACCGAAAAATGTTTTTGAATCAGAAAACGGTGTTGTAAGTTTTTGGGGAATTTCTCCCGGTAAAGTATATTATATAAAAGAAACAAAAGCTCCCGACGGTTATCCCGTTACGGATGATATCGTGCGTGTTGCAATGAATAATCTCGGCGGCGTTGTATGTACAACTGACTCGCTCAGAGGTGAAAATGAAGAGCATACGGACGGTTTCGACGTAATTGACTCAGTGACGGATGAAGGAATACATCTTCTGTCTGTTAAGCTTACAAATCAGAAGCCCGTTGAGAAAGAAGAATTTACCAATGTCAGAGTTATGAAAAGCTGGTCAGGGGCTGATGCATCTTCAATTCCCGGATCCGTTACCGTATATCTTCAGTCAAACGGAGTTCGGACGGGAAAAAAAGCAGTTCTCTCAAAAGAAAATGAATGGACATATACATGGACTGAGCTTCCGATTAAGGACGAAAACGGAGACGATATTGATTATTCCGTTGAAGAAAGTCATGTTCCCGGATTTAATACGAAATATTCTGTTTCAGATTTCAGTGATTCGTGGATGACAGCTGATGCCTTCCGTGATGGTGACACATTTATTATTTTTGATGCGTCTTCCGGTAAGGCACTTAGCGTAAACGGAAGCGGAAACGGACTTGTATGGATTGATTTTGAAAATGCAAAAAACACTTCTTCCGCACAGTGGACATCCGTAGCAGCCGGAATGGGATTTTATCTTATAAACGGTGACGGAAAGTATATAGTTCTTGACTCAACGACAAAATTTATTCCCGCCGCCTCCGGTAACCGTGTAATGTATTTTTACAATTCAAGACTCTTTGCACAAAACGGTAATCAGGCGTATTACATGAATGAAAGCACATCTGCAAGTACAGATTCAAAATTTACACTTGCTTTGTATAAAAAATCGGATGTGGAATTCAGCGGTACCGAAGTTATGGTTTCCAACGTATTTATTCCTGAGGATGAACAGATCGATGTACGTGTGCATAAAACATGGTCTGACGGTTATGAAGAACACATAAACAGCAGTATTACTGTTGTTCTTTATTCCGACGGAGAGCCTACAGGTTATGAAGCAGTTCTTGACCAATCAAACGGTTGGAGTGCTGTTTTTGAAGGACTTGATTATTACGATGAGGACGGTGTGTTCATACAATATACCGTGGAGGAAAAAAATGTTCCCGGGTTTATTCCTGAATACGACAGTGTTATTACTCTTACTGCGGGAAGCACATATCGCTTTGAAAACGGGGGAAAAGTCTTTGCTTCTGACAGTTCGGGAAATCTTCTTTTTGCAGATGACGCTCCCGGTGATGAGTATCAGCAATGGGTTGCGGTGCAAAGCGGTACATCAATATTACTGAGAAATGTCGGAAACGGCAGGTATCTTCAGTACAGAAGCAGTCGTCTTCAAACTTCAACTAGTGGGAATGCAACATACGGTGCAGTTAAATTTTTCGGCGGGAAACTCATTATCAGAAATTCATATTATGTGACTTATTCAAACGGCAATGTTTCAGTCATTTCCAACGAAAGCTCTGCAACATCATTTTATATTTATGAAAAGCCTGAGAACAGTGAGCATTTCGGAATTTCTCTTTCCGTCAATAACAGGAAGGCTTCATATATCCTTCCCGAAACGGGTTCTTCGGGAGCCTTAGCGGTATACATATCAGGTTCAATTCTTGTTGTTTTCTCTCTTTCTCTTGCACTTTACGGTAAACTCAGAAATAAACGCAGAAAAGCTTTTGATGTCACATAAGGAGAAAGGTTTTCAGAAGTGTCAGAAGTATTACTCCGGGTATGCCGCCTATGGCACTGACAGATACGGTACAAATATTTATCGGCATGAATGAGCCGTAAAATGAGAACAACAGATCACACATAAAAAGTGCAGCCATTCCCGAAAGTACGCTGAGAAGTATTTTCGGGAATGATAGTTTTTTTATCATAAAAATTAATATTGCTGTACCTGATATTATCAGGCTCAGTAAAAATATACCCATTATTATCACCTGTAATATACTATGATAAAAATACCGTAAATATTATATTTTTTCTTTTGACGGAATTCGTTTATTTTTTTATGGTTTTTTGTCTATACTTAATATCGGTTGAAGAAAGTCAATCCGGTGTAAATTTACGCTGATTTTAATGAGGTGAGTATATGGACAGACATTCTAAAACTTATGAACAGTTTTGCTGGGTCAAACAGAAGAATATTGTTATGGAAGAAACTGTTTATCACAACGGAAAAAGAAAGGTGGTTTGCACAAACCTCGGTGAATGTGATTTGTGCGGTGGCTGTAAGAATTCTTCCTTGTGCAAGTTATGGATAAATGAAGTAAAATGTGGCACTAAAAGTGCGAAAACGCAGGACCTGAATAATTGACTAACAGTAAATAATTTGGTATACTTAATTACAGTTTGAAAAATTCAGACTGTAATTTTTTTGTGAAAGGACGGCAAAAGTGCCGTTTGTGTGAATAAAATGGAGATATTATCACTTTATCCTACCCTTAAAGAGACAATATGGGGCGGAAGAACGCTTATTGATGAATACGGATTCAAAACAGACGGAGACAATGCGGCGGAAGCATGGCTTCTGTCCTGTCATAAGGACGGTCCTTCTTATGTGATTGGAGGAGAATATGACGGAAAGACACTTGCACAGGTTATTGAAGCTGAGGGGAAACAGGTTCTTGGTACAAATAACTGTGATATCCGTGATTTTCCCGTGCTTATAAAAATAATCGATGCCCGTGATAAGCTTTCCGTTCAGGTTCATCCCGATGATGAATATGCATGGAAATATGAAAATGAAAACGGAAAAACAGAGGCATGGTATGTTCTTGAATGTGATGAAGGTGCATCTCTCATTTACGGTGTCAATCATGATATGAAAAGAGAAGAATTTGCCTCTGCCATAGAAAACGGAACTCTTCTTGAAGATGTGAATACGGTTGAAGTCAGAAAAGGCGATGTTGTATTCATTCCCTCGGGTATGCTTCATGCTATTGGTGAGGGTATTCTTCTTGCAGAGGTGCAGCAGAGCTCAAACTCCACTTACAGAGTGTTTGATTACAACAGAAGAGACAGAAACGGAAATCTCAGGGAACTTCATGTAAAAAAGGCTGTTGATGTTGTTGACCTTCATGAATGCAAGGTGGATTTCTCCCCCGAAGGTGAAGCTGTTAAATCGGGTGATGCCGAAAAAACATATCTTACGGGCTGTGAATATTTCTCAATGACTTCAGTTAAACTCAGTGGTGAATATGAAGACTGTGCAGACGAAAAATCCTTTGTATCCCTTCTTGTTCTCGACGGCGAAGGAAAAATAACGTCCGAAACATCGGAAACAGTGCTTAAAAAGGGTTCCAGCATCTTCATTCCCGCTTCTTACGGAAAATATAGGGTTTCGGGAAATCTCACTATTCTTGAAACAAGAACATAAGGAAGAATATAATGTCATTACTCAGTTGTCAGAATCTGTGTATATCATTTGCACAAAGAGACATCTTAATAAATGCAACCTTTGATATTGCAAAGGGTGATAAGATAGGTCTTATCGGGTCAAACGGTTGCGGAAAAACAACACTGCTCAAAGCTATAAGCGGTGTTCTTGAACCTTCTGACGGAAAAGTAATAAAAGCTTCTGCCACAAGTATAGGCTTTGTTGAACAGCATGCCTGTCAGGGGAGTGAGCTTAGTGTATATGATGAGCTGCTTACGGTGTTTTCCCGCTTATGCGAGATTGAAAAAGAGCTCGAAGAAGTAAACCGTAAAATTGATATGACCGACGGAAAAGTTTCTCAGTATATTGAACTGCAGGCGGCACTTACGGAAGAATATCAGAACAAGGGTGGACTTACATATAAAAACAGGGCACATTCATGCCTTATGGGATTGGGTTTCACTGCAGAGGAAGAAAAGCTTCCTGTTGCTTCACTCTCAGGCGGTCAGAGGACAAAGCTCAGCCTCGGAAAGCTTCTTCTCAGTGAACCTGATTTGATGCTTCTTGACGAGCCTACAAATCACCTTGACATAAAAAGTGTTGAATGGCTTGAGGATTTTATCGGGAAATTTACGGGGACTCTCATTATTGTATCGCACGACAGATATTTTCTTGATAAGACCACTTCAAGAACTCTTGAAATTACAGGCAGAAAGCTCTGTCAGGGCAAGGGCGGATATTCCGTGTATATGAAAACTAAAGAGCTTCGCCTTGAAACAGAAAAAAGAGAATATGAAAAAGCTCAGATAGAGATTAAAAGAATAGAAAAAATGATTGAACAGCAAAAACAGTTCAATCAGGAAAGAAATTATATAACCATAGCAAGTAAGGAAAAGCAGATAGAGCGAATAAAGGCTTCCATGCCTGAACTTCCTCCCTGTGAAAAAACGGTAAAATTGCGTTTTTCTGAATGCGTCAGAGCAGGCGATGAGGTACTTATCGCTGATAATCTTACTAAGTCTTATGACGGAAAAACACTTTTCTCTGGTGTCGGAATGAAGATTTTCAGAGGAGAAAAGGTGTTTATCTTAGGTCCCAACGGCTGCGGAAAAACAACACTTCTCGGTCTTATTATGAATAAAATTCCCAAGGATGACGGACTTTCAAGATTCGGTCATAATGTAAATGTGGGATATTTTGAACAGACACAAAAAGCTCTTATGTCCGAAAAAACGGTGCTTCAGGAGCTTTATGACAGATTTCCTACAAAAACCGTTCCCGAACTCAGAGGATATCTCGGTGCATTTAATTTCAGAAATGATGACATTGAAAAATTGATGAAGGACCTTTCGGGCGGTGAGAGAGCCAGAGTTGCTCTTCTTATTCTTATACTTAAAAAACCGAATTTCCTCATTTTGGACGAGCCTACAAATCATCTTGATTTTGCCTCCCGTGAAGTACTTGAAGAAGCACTGAGTGAATACGACGGGACTGTATTATGTGTTTCCCATGACCGTTATTTCGTAAACAGAATAGCCACCAAGATAATGTATTTTGACGGTGAAAAGGTCACGGCTTATGAAGGCAACTATGATGATTATATTAACATTATTTCACAAAAGACTGAAACGGAATGCGAAAAAGCACCTAAAAAGATAAATGACTATAAGCTCAGAAAAGAACTTGAAAGTCAGGAAAGAAAAAGAAAAACAAGGCTTTCAAAGCTTGAAACAGCCATAGAAGAGGTGCAGAGCGAAATTGATATGATAAATGAACAGCTCTCTTTGCCGGAAAATGCAGGAGATTTTGAAAAGGTCATGGAGCTTACTGCAAAACTCAATGAGCTTAATGCTTCAATGGAAGAAATGGAAAACGAATGGCTTGAGCTTTCCGAATAATATCGATCGGATAAATTGTTATAATAATGCGAAAAATCGGAGAACTGAAAAATGTCACGGATAAAACGCCCTTTTGTGTTGATCGGCTTTTCAATGCTTGTTGTTGCGGCAGCGGCTCTGATTACGGGAGCATGGATACTTAATGTATTATTTATCATAAGTATATTATGTTGTATTTTTTTCTGCCTTTTCCGTTCGGCTTACGGAATGCACCTTCTTGTGATTTCTCTTGTAATCTGCCTTGTTTCAATTTCCCTTGTGATACATGACGGCAACTACCGTTATGCCTGTCTTTTTCAGACGGAAGATGCTGTTATAAGCGGAAAAGTATTAACTTTCCCGTCTGATAATACGGGCAGGATGTCGGGCTTTACTCTTGATGAATGTAAGATAAATAACCGTGCAGTTCCCTGTAAAATCATGATTTATTCAGATAAAATGCCTGAATTGACACCGGGCGATGAGATATGTGTTTCAGTTGAATCTGTCATTGAAAATAACTCAGAGGGAATATTCCGTTATCATTCTCTTTCGACCGGGATATATCTGACTGCTTTTTCTTATTCGGATGCTGAGATTCTGAAAATGCATAATGATAAAAACCCGTATACGGCAATAATGAAAATACGGAAATATTTTGAAGACAGGATATTTTCTGTGTTGGACAGTGATTCGGGTGCAATAACCAATGCACTTATCACCGGTGACAAGGAATATCTCAGTGCTGAAATGATGAATGCTCTGAAAGTCTCGGGTGTGTCGCATATTTTTGCCGTGTCGGGAATGCATCTGTCTTTGTGGACGGGTATATTTTTTATAATTTTCAAAAGACGGGCAAAAGTCAAAAAATTACCGAATATCCTTGCAATATTATTTGTTCTTTTTTATATTGTTTTTACCGGTTTTTCACCCTCCGTACTGCGTTCGGGAATAATGCTTCTGTGTGTTTTTATCGGTGCTGTTATAAGAAGACACTCGGATGCTCTTAATGCACTCGGTCTTTCTGCTGCAGTACTTGTTTTTCTTAATCCGTGTCTTGCAGGTAATATCTCATTTCTTTTGTCATTTACTGCAACATTTACACTTATAACGATATCGGATAAGGTTTCAATAAGTCCCGCAAATAAAAAAGATGAAAAGGCATTTGTGCGAAGAAAATTTGTAAATGCCGTTAATTCAGTGCTTGTATCCTTCAGTGTCATTTTTATGACGCTGCCTCTTACAAGTCTGTTTTTCGGATATGTATCGTTTATTTCGCCCTTTGTTTCTCTTGTTGTAACTCCCATTGCACAGATTCTGATGATGACGGGGGCTGCAGGTGTGATTTTTCCTGCGGAAAGTTTTATTGCATCGGTACTTTTTTATGTAACAGAGTTTTTAAGTAGACTTATGGTAAATGTGCTTTCTTTTGCAGGAAAAATGACTTTTGCCGTGGTTCCTGCCGAACTTCATTTTGTATTGCCGTTTTTTATTTTCAGCGTTTTGCTTTTTCTTTTTATCCGTTTTATACTTAAAAAGGATAAAACAGCCGTTTATGCGATTTTACTGCTTTTTGTTGCTGTTCTGTCAATCTCTGTTGTCAGGGAAATTATGAAATCAGATGAAACAAACATATATATTCCGTCAGATTCAGACGGAAGCTTCGTATGCGTATATACAAATGACGGTCACAGTATGATTTACGGCGGCAGTGATAAATATAACGACTGTGCCCGGACTGTTTCTGCACTTAATAAGAACGGAATTCTCAGAGCGGACTATCTTTTCAATGATTCCGTTTCCGGTGACGGGTATATCGGTTCTTCGTTAGCTCCCGAAAATACCGTACAGCTTTATAAACGGGGAGAGACTGTTTATTGTGATGAGATTCTCTGGAACAATACGAGAATTTATTCTGTTGTTTCTGATGACATAAACTGTGCCGCACTGTTTACTGACGGAATAAAAACGGTTATCTGCCGTAAAAAAGTAAGCGAAGAACCGCTGAAAGAGATATTTTCCGACGGAGATATTATGATATGCTTTAGTGATTCTGTCGCAGGGGTTGATATGCACAAGTATGATAAAGTCATATTTGTCGGCAAAAATGAAACAATGGATTTCGCTTCCGATATCACGATACCGGCTTCAAATGAATTAAAAATTACCGTAAAAGGAGATAATTATGCCATTTATTGATGAAGATAAATTCAATTCAATGCTCAAAGGTGAGATAAAACAGAATATTTTCTTTTTTTGCGGTGATGATGATTATCTTAAGGAATTTTACTGTACAAAGCTTACATCAAAAACTGTCGATGAAAGTCTGAAATTTTTTAATTTCCATGTTTATGAAGACGGCGATACCGCTCTCGATGTGATTTTTGCCGATGCGGATAATTTGCCTGTTATGGCTGAAAAGACCTGCCTGCTTGTAAAGAATTATCCTCTTGACTCACTTAAAAGCGAGGAAACAAAAGAATTTGAACATTCACTGAAAAATATTCCGGAAAGCACGGTAATGATTTTTTATAACAGTGCTTCTCATATACCGACAGGTAAAAATACAAAGTGGGATAATATTATTAAGCTTTTTTCAGAACTCGGAACTGTTGTCAGAATTGAGCACAGAACTCCTCATAAAACAGCAAAACTGCTGGTTTCGAGGGCAAAAGAAAAGGGAACTTCCATTGATTATGAAACAGCAATGTATCTTATTGACTGTGTGGGAGATGACCTTCAGACCGTCCTTAACGAATTTAATAAAGTCTGTGCGTTTTCCTGCTCTGAGCCTGTTACCGGAGAAATGATTGATATGACAGCCGTAAAAAGTGTTGAAGCATCGGTTTTTGATATCAGTGCAAGTATTTTTTCAGGTGACACGGATAAAGCATATAAGATACTTTCTGAGCTTCTCAGACAAAAAACACCTGCAAGCTCCATCATAGGTGCACTTGCAAGTGCTTATGTCAATGCTTACAGGCTCAAAGTGGCATATAATGCCGATATGAGGGTTGAGGATTTTGCTTCGGCTTTTCAGTATAAAGAGACTAAATACACGTTCAATAAAATCGCTCCCTTTGTTAAAAAAACAAAGCTGTCTTCCCTGAGACAGGCTCTTGATATTCTTTCGGGAGCAGACGTGAAAAGCAAAAGCAGCAGAATATCGGATGAGATACTTCTTACTGAGCTTATCTCAAAACTTGCTTCCGCTGTGTAACGGAGGAGAAAATTATGCTTCATACCGAAAAAGCGATAATCGTCGAGGGCAGATATGATAAAGCAAGGCTTTCAGGGGTCATTGATGCACTTATCATCACAACGGACGGATTCGGCATTTTCAATTCAAAAGAAAAACAGACTTTTATAAAAAAAATAGCTGAGGAAAAAGGAATACTTATTCTTACCGATTCTGATGCCGCAGGCTTTAAGATAAGAAATTTTCTGAAAAATATCGTTCCCGAGGACAGGATTACCCATGCGTATATCCCTGACATATACGGTAAGGAAAAAAGAAAAGAAGCACCTTCAAAGGAAGGTAAACTGGGTGTCGAAGGAATTGACAACAGTATACTTGAAGATGCTCTGGTCCGTTCGGGACTGTTCTCCGAAAAGATAAAGCATGATGAAATATTTCCCGTTACAACTGCCGACCTTTTTGAAGCGGGGCTTACGGGCGGAGAATATAGTGCAGGGAGAAGAAGAAAGCTTCTTCTTTCAATGGGGCTTCCCGCAAGGCTTACGGGAAAGAATCTTCTCAGTGTTCTCAATACTTTTATGACCCGTGATGAATTTATAAAAAAAACACGGGAACTTTTTCCGATTGACAAAAATTCAGATGTTTAATACAATATGATAGGGTAAGGAGGTTTTTCTATGATATCAAAAAAGCATAAACTGATACTTACTGCTGTCAGTGTTCTTGTTCTTATAGGATTATCTGTTACGGCACTGGCTGTCGCAGGCGGCAAGAAACCATCCGTACAAACAGGGGGATATGAAAACCTTATTGCAGACAGAATTGAAATAAAACTTGAAAATACGGATTTTGTGCTGAAAAAATCTTCTGCCGATGCTGAAAAATTTACTCTGACCTTTTTTTTGTCACTGAAAAAAACTCAGGCTGATTTTTATGCACTTGTTGACAGCTTTGATTTTTACGGTATATCCTATGACAGTATCGTTTTCACTGCTCTCAATGAAGAGAGCGAAGGAAAAACTCTTGACGGACTTATTCTTCCCGCAGAAAACGGACAGGCAAAAGAGATGAAATGGCAGATAGACGTAACCTGTTCTTTTGTAGGCAAGGGAAGTTATGAAGGAAAAATAAAACTTATGCATACGACGGGGATAACCCAAGATACTTCTCAACAGAAAATTACCGAAATCCCCGTGACTGTTACGGTTGATTAAAAAAATTCCGTTCACTCTT
>SVQH01000037.1 GCA_015065425.1 Oscillospiraceae bacterium | reverse complement strand
AAGGGTGAATACCCTGTTTTTGATTTTGAAGATTTTATTCCGGGAGAAAATAATGTTTTTCCCGATAACAGAATACTGGATTTCCTTACCGTAGGTCCCTTTGTCCTTCATACTGACGGTTCTTTTGAATCGGAACATATATACGAGAGACATAAGATACTTGAGCATGACTATATGACACAGGACGGCGGCGAAAAAAACGCTGTACCCGTTCTCGGAGCTAAAGTTATAAATAAATATTACGGTGACGAATATCTTACATGGCAGAAGGGCTTTATAAAGTGGAACTGTCTGCGTTTTGACAATGAAGAGGATGCCTGCGACAAGGCTTTATATGTTACACAGCAGAGAAATGCCGTGTATTATGCCGCTTTTTATGTAAGATGCAAAAACGACAGTCCCGCTGTTATCTGTTATGAAAACTCAGGCTCTGCACTTTTTATAAACGGTGAACAGATGCATTTTTGTCCCTTCGGACGAGTAAAGGGGCTGTGGGGCTTCGGTCAGCAGTGCCGTGTTCTTTTCAGAAAAGGTCTTAATCTTGTAATGTTCAAAATAAGACCCGGATATATTGCCGACAGTATGGACATTGCCATGTCCAACTGTTCCGTTTTTCCCGTTGTACTTCAAAATGACGGAATTGCTGTTACTACTCCTTCAATAACGGCTGCTTACTGTGGCGAAAAGGGTGATGAAAAGCAGCTTTTCCCCGTTTTCGTTTCGGCTGAAAGAGATATCGCAGGAGGGAAAATCGGATATGATTTCGGAAGTCTTGAAGTGCCCTCCATGAAAAAAGGCGAAATTATTCCCCTGCGTTTTGAAATACCCGCTCCCGAAAAAAAGACTGTAAGAGCGGATGTTTTTGTCGGCGATAAAAGGGCGGAATATTTCTTCCCCGTGACCCCCTATGACGGCTTTGAGGGAGTTGAGCATGTTTACTCGGATTTCCACTTTGACACAACATATCATCAGGAACAGCGAACCTATGCACTGGGAGCTTTTCATATTACGAAATCTATGGTGGAAAGACTTGTTGCAAATCCCGATTTCAAAGCCACTCTTTCTGAAATAGATTATCTTCATCCTTATTTTTCCCTTTATCCCGAGCACAGAGATGTGCTGAAAAAGTGCTTTTCCGAAGGAAGAGCAGAGGCAGACTGCTTCTATAATCAGCCCAATGACCTGACTTCTTCGGGAGAGGCATTTGTGCGTAACCTTATTTACGGTCAGCTTTATCACAGGGATGTTCTCGGCAGAATTACCACTGCATATCAGCCGGGCGATGTTTTCGGTCATTTCTCGCAGCTCACCCAGGTGTGCAAAAAAGGCGGCTGTGATTATATCAAATGGGGCAAGATGATGCTCGGTGTTGATAATTTATTCCGTCATGTTTCTCCCGACGGAACAAGTCTTCTGCATGATAAGGGAATGAACAGAGTGTCTGCAAAACGCCTCGGTGTCACAGGCTGCGACTCTTCATCGGGAATTCTCTCTTATATAGATGCGTATCCCAGAGAAGGTGATACGACATGGATGAAAAATACCGTGTCAAAGGCTCAGTTCTCGGTTTTCTCCGACCTTGCAAAAAATGTAAACGAAAGTGCCGAAAGGGGAAGAAAAAGCGGTGAGAATACAGAGATACAGTATTCTTCCAGAGATATTACACAGCACCATTCGGGTGTTCTTCTCACAAGAACGGATTTCAAGCAGGCAAACCGCCTTTGTGAAAATCTTCTTGTAACTGCAGAAAAATTTTCCGCAATAGCTTTTATGTACGGTGCATCTTATCCCGATAAGGCACTCGACAAGGCAACAAGACAGCTTTTGTGTGCCCAGCATCACGATTCGATTACGGGAACCAATAACGAGATATCCTTTGTTGATTTGATGATTGAGTACCGTGAATGTACGGCACTTCTCTGCGATATAATACAAAAAGCCTGCACATTCATAGCAAGCGGTGTTAAGACCGAAAAAAGAGAAGAATGTATATTTGTTTTCAATCCTCTTACATGGGAGAGAGGCGGCAAATGTTATTTCAATGTTCCCGAAAAATTCAGAGGCTGTGACAAGCTGAAGCTTACGGATACACGAGGTAAAGACTATGATGCCGTAATAAGCGGTGACAGAGGATATTTTGTTGCAGCAAAGCTTCCCGCTATGGGATATTCGGTTTTCAGGGTAAGTAAGACCGAAGAAATTTATGAAATTGTGAAGGCAAACGATACGGTAATTGAAAACGCAAAATTCCGTCTTGAGGTAGATCCCCTTAAAGGCGGTGCCATAGTTTCGCTTTACGATAAAAAAGAAAAAAGGGAGCTTATTGACAAAAATGCTCCCGCTCCCGGAAATACCGTGTATGTCATGAAGGAAATTCACGACAGAATGGAAACTCAGCATGAGCTTTATACTACGGGGCATAAGCTTCTTTCAAGTGAATATGAAGCTTGTGTCATAAGTGAAAAATGTTCACTTTATCAGAAGCTTACGGTAAAAGTAAAGCTTGACACAGTTGCAATGCTCATACAGGAGATTACATTATATAAAAACGGTGATACGGTGGATTTCAGGACAGTGGTCGAGGATTATCAGGCAGAGGATGACCTGTTTACCGCTACCTTCCCCTTGGATATAAAAGGCGGCGGTGTGATTTACGACGACAGATTTTCTCCCCATGTATCCACCCGTTCAAAGAAATACATGTCCTTTCAGACCCATCAGTATGCATCTTTTTCAGGCTGCAGAGTGCTGCCTTCATGTCAGTGGTTCGGAGTAGGTCCCACAGTTACGGCAAAAATTAACGGTACAGCCTCATTCAATTTCGGTATGACGGCTGTCATACGTGAAGAAAAAGACGAAGTAAGAAGGATATCCGACAGAATTCTTTTTGCTCTTACCAAAAAAGCCGTTCCCGTCACTCTTTACAGTGACAAAGAGCAGCACGGCGGCATGAAGATTATTCATTTTAATGAGGATATATACTCTACGGACAGCCGTATTGTCATAGCACTTTCAGATGACGGCAATGAATATAAAAAGAAGCTTATGTCAACTCTGAGTGCCAAAGATGAACGGAAAGCAGAAAAGCTTCTTGAAAAAAACGGCATTGTAATTATGTATTTCAAGGACAGTGACAATGCTTACAAAAAAGGAGTGGATACACTTCTTGTTGTGGCAAAAAGTGAAGGCGAGCTTGAAGAATTTACTCTGAATCTTGAAAAAACTCTTGCTGACGGTTATATTTTTTCACTTTCCGATGTAATATGTGCAGATGCCCCCGAAGCTGCCGATGAAATGGGATGTGTGCTTATAAATAATGGTACTCCCGCTTCAAGTGTTGAGGGAAGGTCAACTCTTAATATGATGCTTTTCCACACGGCTTCATTTTACGGCAACATGGGGAAGGTCACGGGAGGAAAGGAAATGGTTCCCGAACAGAAGAGCCATATTTTCACTTATTCACTCTATCCCCACAAGGGTTCTTTCAGAGAGGGAAATGTGTATAAGAAGGCGAACGAATTCAATGACCCGCTTATAAGCGTTGCGGATGTGAGTGCTTCCGATAATATGCCTCTTCCCGAGGAAAAAGCTTTTCTTAAGACCCCTGACGGTTTCACTCTTACAGCCTTCAAGGCGGCAGGCTATCCCTATGCAAATCTCAGAAAAGCCCCTGTGTCTCCTCTTGAAAGAGGATTTACCGTAAGAGGATTTGAAAACTGCGGAATTACAAAAAAAGTTACGCTGAAAACAGGTTTCAGTGTTTTCGGTGCTGTCAGCACAGACCTTCTTGAAGAGCATCCCACTGCACTGAAGGCAGGCGGAAATGACGTAAGCTTTACGGCTTCTCCCCACAGCATAGAAACGGCAGTAATAAAAGTTCCGGCTACGGAGAAAATCGGAAATGCCGTTATCGGAAGAACAGATGAAGGGCTTGAAAGCGTATATGTAAGAAGCTGGGAGCATGATATGGGAAGTGCCCCCATGGGAAATCTTACTTTCTGTGCAACAATAGAAAAGCTTCCGAGAACAGGCAAAAATCATGAAACATTATATATAAATGCTGTGAACAACTCTCTGTGTGAAGATATAAGCACCGAAATCAGGGTTGTCTGCTCCGAAGGCATCACGGCAGATAAATACAGTATTACCGCAGACACAGAAAAAGGCGGTTACAGAAAAATTCCCCTTGAAATCACCCTGCCCGAGGAAAAAAGCGAAGGTCAGATAAAGATTTTTTACAGTTATGACGGAATTGAATTTTTCGATGTGTATGAGCTCGGATATTTTGAACCTGAAATGTCACTTAAGATTGAAGAAAAAGAGATAGTATGCAAAATCAGCAATCCCGCAAAAGAAATTCTTACAGGTGCACTTTTTGT
Organism: Oscillospiraceae bacterium; assembly: GCA_015065425.1. GTDB lineage: Bacteria > Bacillota > Clostridia > Oscillospirales > Acutalibacteraceae > RUG806. The sequence continues at coordinate 19,621 of SVQH01000037.1, read as the reverse complement.
AGCTTCTCCTTTTGAAACATGGGGAAATATCATTCCCGATGAAAACCGTCTTGGGGACATTTCTCCAGATACACATTTTATTGAGCTTCAGCCTTATGAGGAAAAGGAAATAAGAATTCCCTTTGTTATATCAGAAGAATTTGAAACCTCCTTCTGGGCTGCAGCAAAGCTTGCCGTAAACGGAAGAATATATTTTGCATTTGACAAACGCTGCGGGGAAAGGCATAATGTATGGGCACATGAGTTTTTCTCGGAAATCATTAAAGCAAACGGCTCTATCGGAAAAATTATAGAAATGTAAATTATAGTTATATGCAATTTTACACTGTGTTCGTCTGCGGCGAACATTATCATAAATTATCAGGTAAAAATTTTTTCAAAAAAAATTTTTTTTCAATGTGACCTTTTCACTTTTTGAAACGTTTTACAGACAGGAGGACATTCAGGTGGGCAGACATCCCGTTCCTGAAAAGGACATAGCACAGGCTTACGGAAAATATTCCGATATGCTTTACAGAGTTGCTTTTATGCAGCTGGGTAACAGGGAAGATGCTATGGATTGTGTTCAGGATATTTTTATGAAATATATGACCGCCGTGCTCCTTTTTTCTTCGGAAGAGCATGAAAAAGCATGGCTCATCAGAGCCACCGTCAACCGTTGTCACGATATATACAGAAAAAACAGTATAAGAAATCACGATGAACTGGCTGCGGCTGAAAATGTTTCTTACAGTGAATATTTTTCCGAAGACAAGCTCTCTCTTGCCGAAGCCATTGAAGAGCTTCCCGAAAAAATCAGAGCCGTGATAGTTCTTCATTATCTTGAAGGACTCTCTGTTGAGGAGATATCGGGTATTCTGAAAACAGGGAAGTCGGCTGTAAAAATGAGGCTTTCAAGAGGCAGAGAGGCACTGAAGACACTTTTGGAAAAGGAGGAGTTCAATGTTTGACGAAAAGTTCAGAGCACAGTATGAAAACATCAAAGCACCGGATGAACTTTATTCAAGAATAATGGACGCCGAAGCTCCCGAAGTGAAAAAGAACAATACAGTGCTGTTCAGAAAAATCGCCGCCACAGCCGCCGCAGCGGCAGTTGTGCTTACTGCATCGGTTTTCTTTATCGGCAGACCCGTTGTTCCCGATATTTATATCGGAGAAGAAAAGCTTACCGGAGAAGTTACTTTATCGGAAGAAGAGTCCCCTGCACTCATGCTTGCAAGAGCAGGCAATGAAGTAAAATGTGAACTCACTCTTTCAATAGAAAAAGATACTTTTATAAGTATATCGGAAGGTTTTCTGTTTGATGTTGACGGAAATCTGCTGCTTGATGCTGAAGAAGGTAAAAATTTTTCGGAAGAGCTTTTCTGCAGTTGGAATGTTCCGAATGCAGACAGCGAAAAGCAGTATGAAATGACCCTTCGGGATAAAAACGGCACTTATATTATTACACTGTCCTTTGACAGTTTCCTCGGCAAATGGACCGTGGGACTGACGGAATAAAAAAACATATTTAAGGAGACAAAAAAATGAAAAAGATCATCGCACTCGTAATCGCAGGACTTATGGTTCTCTCTTTCGCCGCTTGCGGAGGAAACAACGAAGAAACAACAACAAACACAGAAGAAACAACCACAGAAGCTGCTGCAGCAACCGTTGCTGCTACACTTGTTGAAGCCTTTAAAGCAGAAGCTGCAAAAGAAGATGCAACAACAAACACAATCGCAACTGCTCTTTCCACAAACTCTGTTGTAGCTTTCATGCCCATGGTTCAGGATATGACCGAAGGCTTCCTTGCAGGTTTTAATGCTGATATCACAGGCTTCACCGCTTGTACAGCTTTTGCTCCCATGATTGGCACAATTCCCTTCGTAAGCTATGTTTTTGAACTCAGTGAAGATGCTGATGCTGATGCTTTTGTTACAACTCTTAAGGACAATGCAAACCTTCGTTGGAATATTTGCACTGCTGCTGAAGAAATGCTTGTTGAAACTGTAGACAACTATGTATTCTTTGTAATGGCTCCTCTTTCCTTTGAAGAAGCTCCCGCAGAAGAAGGCGTTGAAGACGGCGGCGAAATCGGCGGTATGGAAGGCGAACTTGACGGCCCCGCTGCTTTTGATCCCGAAGCAGAAACTGCAGAAGGCGAAACAGCAGAAGAAACAACTGTTGCTTAATTTGCAGAATACATAATATAACAGAAAGGTGCTTTATATCAGAAAAAATGATATCAGGCACCTTTTTCTTTTTAAGAGGTCTTTATAATGCTGTTTTCAAGTATTCCTTTTTTATATTTTTTCCTGCCCGCAGTTCTGCTTTTATATGTGATAGCTCCGAGAGCTCTTAAAAACTCGGTGCTTCTCATATCAGGCCTTGTTTTCTATGCGTGGGGAGAGCCGCGATATGTAGTTGTTATGGCAATATCCATAATAGTAGGCTATGTGTTCGGACTTCTCATTGAAAAATTCAGGGGAAAAAAGCTTTCAAAAATATTCATGCTGCTGTCTGTGGGTATTGACCTCGGACTTCTCGTATATTTCAAATATGTCGATTTCTTTATCGATAATTTCAATAATATTACGGGGCTGAGTGTTCCGCTTCTGAAAATTGCCCTTCCTATAGGTATCAGTTTTTATACCTTCCAGATACTCAGCTATACGGTGGATGTTTACAGAGGGACTGTTCCCGCTCAGAAAAATCCCGTTACCCTCGGAGCATACATTACCATGTTCCCTCAGCTTATCGCAGGACCCATTGTCCGTTACAGCGATGTTGAAAAGGAACTGAGACACAGAGAGCACACTCTTAAGAAAACCTATGAGGGCATCCTGCGTTTTTGTGTGGGACTGGGAAAAAAGATACTCATTGCCAATGCTCTCGGAGAGCTGTGTGAGACTTTCAAGGCGACGGACGAAAAAACGGTTCTGTTTTACTGGCTTTATGCTGTTGCCTTCTCGCTTCATATTTATTTTGACTTCTCGGGCTACAGTGATATGGCAATAGGACTCGGTAAAATTTTCGGTTTTACCTTTATGGAGAACTTCAACTATCCTTACATTTCAAAAAGCGTAACGGAGTTCTGGAGAAGATGGCATATTTCCCTCGGACAGTGGTTCAGAGATTATGTATATATTCCTCTCGGCGGAAACAGAGTTTCAACTGTCAAGCATCTCAGAAATATTTTTGTCGTGTGGTTTCTGACAGGTTTTTGGCACGGTGCAGACTGGAATTTCATTGTATGGGGACTATACTTTGCAGTGCTTCTTACCATAGAAAAACTATGGCTCGGAAAGTATCTTGCAAAATCAAAGGTGCTTTCAAGGGTATATGTACTTTTCCTTATAATTATAAGCTTTGTAATATTCAATGCCGCAGGCATGGGTGAAGCATTGCAGTACATCGGCGGTATGTTCGGTATTGGTGCTGTGGGCTTTGCAGGAAACGAATGGCTTTACTATCTTACAAGCTATGCTTTTATTCTTGCAGTCGCCGCAATAGGTGCCACTCCCGTACCGAAAATTATTGTCGGAAAGCTTCAGGATACAAAGACGGGAAATGTTGCCATGACGGTACTTTCTCCCGTATTTGCTGTAATAATTATTGTACTTTGTACGGCATATCTTGTTGACGGTTCATTCAATCCGTTCCTTTACTTCAGATTTTAAGGTGGTGAGAGCATTGAAGGATAAATTGAAATATGTAATTACAATAGTGCTTACTTCTGCACTTGTTTTCGGTTTCGGTGCATGGTTTCTTCTTAAAGAGCCTACGAAGTATTCAGAATCGGAAAGACGTACACTGTCTCTTCTTCCTGAATTTTCTTTGAGTGATGTGCTCTCAGGCGACTTTATGAGAGAATTTGAAGAGGCTTCCCCTGATCAGTTTCCCTTAAGAGATATTTTCAGAAGCATAAAAGCTTATGCTTCCGAATATATTTTCAATAAAAAAGATAACAACAAAATTTTCCTTGCAGATTCGCATCTGTCAAAACTCGAATATCCTGAAAATCCTGATATGATACAGTATGCGGGAGAAAAATTCAATTATATTTACAATGAATATCTTGAAAATACCGATGCAGATATATATCTTTCTGTGGTTCCTGATAAAAACTGTTTTATAGCGGAAGAAAACGGCTATCTTGCTCTTGATTATGATAAATTTGCCGTTCGGGTGTCTGAGCAGTTCTCCGTGGCAGAATATATAGACGTAAAGCCTTTACTCGATAAGGATGACTATTATACCACGGATACTCACTGGAGACAGGAAAAAATTGCAGATGTTGCAGAGACTCTGTGCAGCGGCATGGGTGTCGGATTTGACGGCAATTTCAGGGAAAATAAGCTCGACATTCCTTTTTACGGAGTATATTACAATCAGTCGGGACTTAATGTTCCTTACGACGAAATAATATATCTCACAAATGATGTCATTGACGGATGTAAAATCACAAACTATGACAGCGGTGCTCCGGCAGATTATCCCATGTATGACATGAAAAAGGCACAGAGTGCAGATGCTTATGAAATGTTCCTTTCAGGTACTGTGGCAATATCCGTGATAGAAAACCCCGCCGCAAAGGAGAAAAATGAGCTTATACTTTTCCGTGATTCCTTCGGAAGCTCAATAGCTCCCCTTATGGCAGGAAGTTTTTCAAAAATCACACTTGTTGATATAAGATATATAGCTTCCTCATATATCGGGAATGTTGTGGATTTTAAGAATGCCGATAAAGTTCTTTTCCTCTACAGTACAGTACTCCTCAACAATTCCCTCGCAATGAAATAAAATATAATTTATCATAAGCAAAAGGACTTAAGTTTACGGTTTTTTTACTGCAAACTTAAGTCCTGAGTTATTTTATCGTTTTAATCTATTCTCATTGAAATATCAAAGGCCTTGACGGAGTGGGTGAGGGCACCCATGGAGATTATATCTACTCCCGAGAGGGCTTTTTCCTTTATGTTTTCGGCGGTAATATTGCCCGAGGCTTCCGTGAGAGCTCTGCCGTCAATGTAAGCTACGGCTTCTTTCATCTCAGCAGCACTCATGTTGTCGAGCATTATGATGTCTGCTCCCGCTTCTACGGCCTCTTTTACTTCAGCCATATTTCTTGTTTCAACTTCTATTTTTACTGTATGACCGATTTTTTCGCGAAGCTTCTGTACTGTGGCTGTGATACCGCCGCCTGCATCGATGTGATTGTCCTTAAGCATGGCACAATCGGAAAGGTTGTAACGGTGATTTTTTCCGCCGCCGCAGGTTACTGCATATTTCTGCAGGGCACGAAGACCGGGAATAGTCTTTCTTGTATCAGCAATGCTGACATTAGTACCTTCCACAAGGCTGACACATTCGTTTGTTGCCGTAGCAATTCCCGACATGTGCTGTAAAAGATTGAGAGCAGTTCTCTCTCCCTGTAAAAGCATTGATGCTCTGCCGTCCATGGTGGCAATGACATCTCCCTTATTAATCTTATCACCGTCTTTTTTATAAACGGTATAATGACAATCAGGGTCAAGAAGTCTGAATACACGCATGGCAACATCTATACCGCACAGTACTCCTTGTGCCTTTGAAACAAATTTTGCCGTGGTAATGGTAGTTTCGGGAATAACATAAGCCGTGGCAGTATCAAGATAATTGATATCCTCCTCCAGAGCCTTTTTTATAATGTCGTCAATATAAAACTGTGGTAACAGCATAAAATCCTCCAATACATAAATTATGATTTATGTGTTTTCTTCTGCTTCTTTTAAGATAATATATGCACAGGTTGCAAGGGACAATGCTTCGAGGTATTTTGTTGTCTGGGCATATTTTGCTCCTTTGAGTCTCTTTAGGATGTTATCTATCTGTTTGAGGCCGAATCTTATTGCACCTGCATCGGGGAGCACGAAATATGCTCTTTGCATAATGTTTCTGATTTCGGTTCGCAGTCCTTCGGGAAGGGGAGCACCTGAGAAATCGAGATTTACGGGAAGTTCACTTACATTTGCAAAGCCGTTGTGCATACATCTTTTTATATCTTCTGCGGCTCTTCTTGAAAATACAAGTGCTTCAAGAAGGGAATTACTTGCAAGTCTGTTTTTACCGTGAACGCCCGTGTTTGCACATTCTCCGCAGGCATAAAGTCTCGGTACGGTGGTCTTTGAATCAATGTCTACCTCAATTCCGCCCATGAGATAATGCTGACAGGGGAAAACGGGAATCAGGTCTTTTGTGATATCAACTCCGTACTGAGCACAGCCTTCAGAAATGGCAGGAAAGCGTTCACGCAGGAAATCGGCATCCTCATGAGTGATATCAAGATAAAAATTATTGCTGCCCGTTCTTCTGCTTTCAAGAATTATTGATTTTGATACAACATCTCTCGGAGCCAGTTCAAGTCTTTCGTCATAACGGTCCATGAATCTTTCTTTGTCGCAGTTGAGAAGATATGCCCCTTCTCCTCTGACAGATTCGCTTATAAGGAACTGTTCGCCGTTTTCGGAATTGAAAGCCGTGGGATGAAACTGTATATAACTTAGATTTTTAATTTTTGCACCCAGTTCATAAGCAATTCTTATACCGTCTCCCGTGGCAGATTTCGGGTTTGTTGTATATTTGTAAACTCTGCCCACACCGCCCGTACAAAGCATACAGTAGCTGCAGAAAACACAGGAATATTCTCCGTCATGGAGTAAATCAGCCCTGAAACCGCTTCTGACTCTTACAAGTCTTACGAGTACGGTGTTTTCCTTATATATAATGTTGCTTTTCTTTTCAACCTGTTCGAGAAGTCCTCTTACAAGCTCTGCCCCCGTACAGTCTTTATAGTGTACAATTCTTCTTCTGCAGTGACCGCCTTCGAGAGTCATGTCAAGACTGCCCTCTTTGTCGCGGTCAAAACGCACACCCATCTCCATGACTTTTCTTACATCATCGGGCCCTTCACGGACAAGTACATCCACACTTTCGGGGTCGTTTTCATGTCTTCCCGCAATAAATGTATCTTTTATATGAAGGTCATAGCTGTCGTCGTCAAGATTAAGTACGGCTGCAACACCGCCCTGGGCAAGATTTGAATTTGAAGTGGTCTTTGAATATTTTGAAAGTATCATGACCTTTGTGTTGTCGTCAAACTGAAGGGCACCGTACATTCCTGCGACACCTGAGCCGACTACAAGTACATCAACAACATTTTCTGACATTTTTATCAACTCCTCAGCCGAGTCTCAGCATTTCGTCAATGCTGTGCTTTGCCTTTCTGATAAGTTCTTCCGGAAGCCGGATTTTTTCTCCGCCTTCATTTCTGAGGGCTTTCAGTATGCTTTCGGGAGTGGTATATTTCATGTCCCTGCAAACAAGTTTGTCAGGACACAGATGATAAAATTTCTTTTCAGGATGTTTCGGAATGAGATAATCCGCAACACCTCTTTCTGTGCCTATTATAACAGGCTTGTCACTCTTCAGTGCAAAATCGATTATTTCGGCAGTTGAACCTGCCATATCCGAATGCTTCACAACATCTTTGCTGCACTCGGGATGAACGGCAAGAAGTGCTTCGGGATGCTCTTTTTTTGCTTTTAATATATCCTCTTCCGTAATCTGTGCGTGTACGGGGCAATAGCCGTCCCATAACACAATGTTCTTATCGGGGAAATGCTCTTTCACGAATGAGCCGAGATTTTTGTCGGGAATGAATAGTATCTCGGGAGCATCAAGCTGTTCTACTATTTTAAGGGCACTTGAAGATGTAACACATACATCACATTCGGCTTTCAGAGCCGCCGTGGTGTTGATATATGCCACAACAACTGCTTCGGGATTTTCTTCTTTATACCTTCTTACTCTTTCGGGACTTATCATTTCAGCCATGGGACAGGTGGCATCAGGCTCGGGAAGTATTACCTCGGTGTCGGGTGAGAGTATTTTTACACTCTCTGCCATAAATCTTACTCCGCACATAATAACCCTTTTTGCCCCTGCAGAGAGACTTTTTTTTGCAAGTGCAAAGGAATCTCCCGTAATATCTGCAAGTTCAATTATTTCAGGTGCCTGATAAGTATGTGCAAGAATGAGAGTCCCTGTCTCTTCCTTAAGTCTTTTTATCTCAGAGATTACTTCCTTGTTCATAATATTGCTCCTTTCGTCACGCTGTCGGAGAGGACAGTCTTATTACAAGTGTGAAAACACCGTCCTCGCATTTTATAAGCATTTCACCCCCGTATTTTTTTGCGGTGCTCTCAATGCTTTTAAGTCCGAAGCCGTGGCTGTCCGAATCTTTTTTTGAGGTCATGTATGAATTATCCGATAATTTTACGGGCAGGGTATCTGTCGGGTTGGTGACAGAGATTGCCGTAAAAGTATTATCGCCGTGTATTTTAAGCTTTATATACCTTTGTTCTTTATTTTCAATTTTTCTGTTTGCCTCAATGGCATTATCCAGTGCATTGCTGAGAATAATGCACAAATCAAGAGGCTTTATGCTGTTGCCTGTCATTTTTGAAACATCATAATTTGTGGTTATGCAGTCATTTTGTGCCTCATAGAGTTTTTCGTTGAGTATGGCATCCACGGCAGATATACCCGTTATTTTTACATAAGAGGATTCATCAATTATGCCCGACATTTCCTTCAGATATTTTTTTATTTCGGGAAGGTCACCGTTTTCTGCCAGAATATTCATTGTAAGCAGATGATTTTTGATGTCATGTCTGAAATGCCGTGTTCTGTTATAGGCATTTTCAAGATTTTTTATGGAAGCCTCCTGAAGGCTCAGCTGTGAGGTGAGAATGTCATTTTCTCTTTTAATATTCGCCTGTCTCTGATAAAACCAGAACAGTACGAAAACCACGGCATTTATCAGAATTATTCCGATGCAGGATATATAAATGTATGCAGTTATCTGCTGATTGGGTTCATAAGTTTCAATGATGTACTGAAATACTGAAAAAGTGAGAAGGGTAACGGCGGGAACAAGAAGCAGAGCTATCCACATCCTGAAATTGAAGCCGCCGCCTGCACTGTTTCTGAGAAGTACGCTCGTAAGCACTGCAAGGGGTATCATTATGATATTCGTCAGCGTGATTTTCAGAAGCTGTGCAAAGGGTGTAGTGGAATCGGGAATGAGACTCATTTTGTCTCCTATGAAACCGAATATGACATCCGAAAGTATCACCGATACTGCAACTATCAGTATAAAAATGAAGGTACCTATGAGTTTATCCTTGATTTTTCCCGTATACATGGTAAACAGCAGTATTATCAGTACTGCACATTCAACAATATAGCGGAAATAACCTATATCCGCATATTCCTGAAGCAGTATCATTGCTGCCGCAAGAAGAAAAAAGGGGATATAGTCCAGGTGTTTTACTTTTGAACGGGGCTTGAAGAAATTATTTATCAAAAGAAAAGCAAGAACAATTTCAAACACCGACGAGAATATTCTCGCAGTGTTGAGAATTATATCCTGATAATTTTCTGCTATTAATTCAAACATAATTTATCTCATTGCCCATAAAAAAGCTTCATTTGTGTCCTTTGCACGGCGTTTGCTGACGGGAATTACCGCACCGTTTGAAAGGGTAAGGTCATTCACTCTTACGGATGTTATCTTTTTTGCATTTACAAGAAATGACTGATGGCAGCGGACGAAGTCCTGCTTTTTCAGTTGTTCTTCAATGGTATCGAGCTTTTCGTAAAAAGAATATTCTTCATTGTGACATTTTACGGTGATTATTCTTTTGTCGCTTTCAAAATACAGGATGTCACGCAGGGGTATACTTACTGTTTCCGAAGCCTTCTGGAAGGTAAATCTTATTTCATTTGATTTTGTAAGTTCCTCAAGACATTCCCTGAAAACACCGGGGAAGCCGTGAAGAAGCTCGGGCTTCAGAATATAGCGGAAGGCCTTTACTTCATAGCCCGAAAAAACATATTCTGCTGAGGCTGTGACAAAGACTATCATAACCTTATCATCCACGGCTCTTATTTTTTTTGCCGCTGTCATACCGTCGCATTTTTTCATGGTGATGTCAAGCAGGATAAGGTCAAAACCTGCCTTTTCCTGCTTATAAAGCTCGACTAAAGGCTCACCGTCATCAAAGACAGTGACCTCGCCGTTGATATCTGCCTTTGCAAGGCAGTCCATAACTGATTTTTTTAGAAAATCGCAGATGTACTTTTCGTCATCGCAAATTGCGATATTGAGCATTATTTTTCACCTTTTTTACGGAAAATAACAAGTTTACTTGCCACATAATTGAATACGACAACAAAAACGGAAATTCCTATTTTTGCAATGAAGTCATTAAGTCCGAAGCCTATAAGAACGGCAAAAATAAGTTCTTCAAAAATAATGAAGGAAAGAATTCTTGCACCTATGAAAGAGCTAATCTCTTTGAAGAAAACCTTTGCTTTCCATGAGCTGCTTTCAAACACGAAAAGCTTGTTTGTGACAAAAGAAAACAGCACCGAGATTATCCACGCAACGGCATTCATTACAAGCACCCATTTTACACCGTAGGTACCTATTGAAAAAACTGTCTTTTCGTCATAGCCCTCGCCGATTATTTTTGTAAGTGTCCAGTAGGTTACAAAGTTTACAACAGTGGTGAGAACTCCGAAAACAAGATATGATACAATCTCATACTGTAAAAGCTTTTCGACTCCGGGAATTTTCAGAAGCTTTTTGAAAAGAGGGACGGAAAATATCTTATTGTATATATTTTCGTATATTTTTTTAAGTTTCATGTATATCTTTCTTTCATGAAGGGAGAGGATTTTCCTCTCCCTCTTTGATATTATTTACGCTTTGCGGCAGCTTTTTCAGCTCTCTTTTTTTCTTCCTCGAGTGCCTGCTGTCTGAGTTCTTCTTCATATCTTGCTTTTGCTTCTTCGTACTTTTCGGCGATATCATCAAGATGAGTATAATTTTCAGCCTGCTTTACGAGTTTTTCAGCATCAAGATACGGCTTTGCGGCACGGTTGAAATATGCATGACGGTTCATTTCTTCCTTGATGTCAGCCTGCAGCTTCTTCTTTTCACTCTTGAGAGAAGCAATTTTCTGTTCGGTTTCCGCTTTTCTTGTGCGGTCCTTTGCCTTCTTTATATCGTCAAGCTCAAGATAAAGAGCTTTCATCTCTTTGTTTATCTCGTCTTCACGGTCATACATTCTGTCAAGATCGCTGAAGTCGGGCTGTACAAGCTCGTTTACATCCTTGAAATATTTCTTTACGGCACTTACGGCAGTTTTCTTTTTCTTTGCATTTTCAATGGCTATCTTTCTCATTTCTTTTTCTTCGGCTGAGTTTTTAGTCATTGCTTTTGCGTGAGTAAGTTCTGTTTTTACTTCATTTTTTGTAGTGTGAAGAATGCTGTTGATGCCTTGTGAACGGATTATACCGGCTTGTGAAAGCTGGAATTTTCCCACGGGTGTAGAGAATCTGTCAAGCTCATTGCAGACGAATTTTGCAATTTCGATTTCGTTGTTATAATCCTTATCGCTGAAATACTGTTTCTTTGCTGCCTTCTTTTCTTCCTTATCGGTTATTCCTTTGTAAGATTTCTTGCTGAGAAGCTTAGGCTCGGCATTGCACATCTCTTTAGACTTTGTGATGATGTCGATTCCTTCAACAAGTCCGCTGTCATTGGTGACATTGTTACCGTAGTCTTCAAACATGGCTCTTACTTTAAGAACACGGACAACGGATTTCTGCTTTCTTTCATTGAAGTCATACCAGATGTAAGGGATAACATTCATAAGAGCACCGAAAGCGGCAAGAACAATGAGAATCTGCAGAAGGTTCAAAAGAATGTTTGTGTCATAAAGAGCGGATGTGGCATTTGAATAGTTATCCTGACCTTTAGCAAACTGTTCTGCAAGAACCTCGGCTATGGTTCTTCCGTCAACAAGAACGCGGTTTACGATATTGGGGTCAGACGTTACCTTTAACGCATTTTCTTCGGTAATGCCGCTTCTTTCGTAAATAAAGGGAAGTACGCTTGAGGTTGCAAGGGTGATAACGGTACCGATGGTTGCGACTGCGGAGAACATACCGTCGATACGTTCGCCTGTCTTATACTGCTGATAGTCACGGATGTCTGCCTGAATGGCGGGATTGAGGATATGTGCAAATGAGCCCATAAGTGCATTGAGCCACAGACAGCCCATTACAAGCCATATTGTCGCTTTTGTAATATCCTGACAGCAGGGGAGCATCATAAGAATGAAAAGGATATTGAAAAGATTTGTCACTATGAGAACAGCCTTTTTGCCCCATCTCTTAATTGCGAAAGGTGCAAGCAGCATTCCCCAGAGAGAAGCGTTTCCGTATACGGTTACAATAATACTGTATTCATTTGCATTACACGCACCGCCGTAGTTATAAAGCCAGGCGAGAATATTTGAATATGAAGACTCAAGGAAGCCTATCCAGCCTGCAAGGGAGATTATCCAGAAATATTTGTTCTTTGCAACGGCTCTCAGAGCATCAATGAATTTTATCTGAACAACGTGGGTTCTTGCCTGAACTATCTTTTCTTCGGTGTTCTTGTAAACAACGATGCAAAGAAGAAGTCCGAGAACCGTAAGAATGGGGTAAAGAAGTCTGTAAACACGGATATCCGTGGTGTTTGAATGGAAAATGTGTTCTGCAATAAGAGGGGAAATGAAATTTACAACCGTAGGAGCGAAGGAGTAAACAACACTCTTTACGGACTGTACGTTTGCTCTTTCCTGTGAATCGGGAGAGAGAACATGGATGAGATTTTCATAAGCATCATAGAAGAAATAATAGAAGAAATGGAGCAGGAGATTAAGCACAAATATAATTGCACATTTAGCAACGTAGGCTTTGCTTTCTCCGAAAATTTCGCCCTGAAGGAAAGAAATTTCAGAGAATGAGCCGTAGGGAATCCATACCATAGCAAGACATATAAGAGCAGAGGGCACTGCCATGGTAAGTATATACGGTCGGTATTTACCCGCTTTGTTTCGTGTGTTATCTATTATACTTGCCCTGATTCCGGTGAGGGGTATGTTTGCAATAACGCAGATAACATACATTATGTACATGTGAGTAGGCTTTACGCCCAGTGTCATTGTGAGAAGAGTGTTATTCGCAGAAAGAAGGCAGGCGGTACCGAGGGTGATTATCATATAAGCACCGATACCACCGAAGGAATAACCGAAGATTCCTTTATAGGGAACATATTTTCCTGCGGGGGGATGGTTCCAGTAGGTAAAAACATCGGATATTATGCCTTTTGCTTTGTTTATGAGCTGCATAACAAAAAACTCCTTTTAAATAATACTTCAATATATAATAACATATTAAAAGAAGTAATTCAATTATTTTTGAAAATTCTCTGAGGTCATTTTTCGGCATAATTGTACGATAAATATTTTTTTTACTCTTTTATTTGCTTTTATTTTGTGATATTATTACCATGGTGATTTGTGATGTACGAAAAATATGCAGAATTTGCAACCGGAAAGGCTGTAGAAATACTTAAAATAGATTCCCCTACGGGATATACAAAAACGGCAGCCGAATTTGTAAAAAAAGAATTTGAAAAACTGGGATGTCCCGCTTTTATCACGGAAAAAGGCGGTGTTGCCGTTGATTTGGGCGGACTCGATGAGAAAAATGCACTTCTTCTTGAAGCCCACCTTGATACTCTCGGCGGTATGGTTGCCGAAGTAAAAAGTAACGGCAGACTTCGCATAACACCTCTCGGAGGGCTTAACGGTTTCAATACGGAAGGTGAAAACTGCCGTGTGATAACAAGAAAAAACGGCATTTATGAAGGAACCTTCCTTCTCAAAAATCCGTCTGTTCATGTAAACGGTGAGTTCAATAAGACAGACCGCAGCTTTGACAATATGGAGGTTGTCCTTGACGAGGAGGTAAAATCCGCCGATGATGTAAAAAAACTCGGCATCGCAAACGGTGATATAGTCGCTTTTGATACAAGAACCGTTGTTACAAAGTCAGGATATATAAAAAGCCGTTTTCTTGATGACAAATTAAGCGTTGCATCAATTCTCGGTTTTGCAAAGCTTCTCAAGGATGAAAACATAACTCCCGAAAGAAAGATATACCTGCACATCACGGTATATGAAGAGGTGGGCCACGGTGCGGCGGCTGTGCCCTTTGACGGTATAACCGAAGTATTGTCTGTTGACATGGGCTGTGTGGGAGACGGACTTACCTGTACCGAAAAGCAGGTGTCAATATGTGCCAAGGATTCGGGAGGGCCGTATAATTATGAAATGACAACAAAACTGATTGAAGCCGCTGAAAAAACAGGTGCGGACTATGCCGTAGATATTTATCCTCATTACGGAAGCGATGCAGAAGCAACTCTCAGAGCCGGTCACGATTTTCGTCACGGTCTCATAGGCCCCGGAGTATATTCCTCCCACGGCTACGAAAGAAGCCATGTTGACGGAGTTTTGAATACTATTAAAATTCTTAAAGGATTCGTTGTATAAATCATAATTTATCGGGGAAAGAAGCTCATAAATCACCCTATTTGCCGCACAAAAAAATTAAGAGTATACAGCCCCGAATTACTTTTTTGCTGCCACTTGCGGCGATAAATTATGATTTAATGAAAGGAAACAGATATGAAATTAAATTTTTGTGTTCCTTGTTTACTCGGGCTTGAAGGCTTGATTGCTGACGAGCTGCGTGAGATGGGGGCAGAGGATGTAAATGCCGAAAACGGCAGGGTGTTGTTTTCGGGGGATGAGCATATACTTGCAAGAGCCAATATATGCTCCCGTTTTTCCGAAAGGATTCTTATAATGGTGGGTACCTTTGAGGCTCATTCGTTTGAAGAGCTTTTTCAGGGGACAAAAAAGCTTCCGTGGGAAAGCTTTATCGGAAAAAAGGACAGGTTTCCCGTTAAAGGGTATTCTCTGAATTCAGACCTTTTCAGTGTCAGCGACTGTCAGTCCATTATAAAAAAGGCAGTTGTTGAAAGACTTAAGACAAAATATACAATTCCGTGGTTTGAAGAGACGGGAGCTTTATATCAGATACAGTTTTCCATCATGAAAAACCGGGTGTCTTTATTTATTGACACTTCGGGCAGAGGTCTTCACAAAAGAGGTTACCGTCCCGATGCAAATGCTGCTCCTCTTAAGGAGACTCTTGCGGCTTCGCTGTGTCAGATATCAAAGCTCAGACACTACCACACGCTGTATGACCCCATGTGCGGCTCGGGTACCATACTTATAGAAGGTGCTCTTATGGCTCTTAATATTGCCCCGGGGCTTTACAGAAGATTTACTGCAGAAACATGGTCATGGATGCCTCCTGAAATATGGCAGGAGGAGAGAAGAAGGGCAGTAAGTCTTCAGAGACATGATGTGGATTTCCATGCTTACGGTTATGATATTGACCCTGAAGCACTCGAAATTGCCAAAGAAAACGCAAGAAAGGCAAGGGTTGAAAACTATATCACTTTTGAAAAGCGTGATATAAAGGATTTTGAACCCGAGACAGAAAAGGCTACGGTTATAGTAAATCCTCCTTACGGTGAAAGACTTCTTGATATTGAGGATGCAAGAAGGCTTTATAAGACCATGGGACGAAGATTTACTCAGCAAAAGGGCAGAAGCTATACCGTCATTACTGCTGACGAAGAATTTGAAAAGGCTTTCGGAAGAAAAGCAGATAAGAGGAGAAAACTTTACAACGGCATGATAAAATGTCAGGTGTATATGTATTTCAAATAAATTCCCGGGGGGGTAAAAAATGGACACAACTCAGATAATATCATCGGTTATCGGAATGCTATGCGGACTTACATTTTTTCTTTTCGGTATGAATGTAATGTCGGGTGACCTTGAAAAACTTGCGGGCGGTAAGCTTGAAGGACTTCTGAAAAAGTTTACTTCAAAGCCTCTTCTCGGAATTCTTTTCGGTGCTCTTATTACCATTGCGGTGCAGTCGTCCTCGGCTGTTACGGTAATGCTTGTCGGTCTTGTAAACTCCGGAATAATGCAGTTTTCACAGACCATATTTATAATTTTCGGTGCAAATATCGGTACTACTCTTACTGCATGGATACTCTCCCTTTCAGGAATTGAAAGTACGAATATTGCCCTGATGATGCTGAAGCCTGAGAATTTTTCTCCCATACTGGCATTCATCGGAATCATATTTGTTATGTTCTCCAAAAATTCCAAAAGAAAGAGCCTCGGCTCCGTATTTGTCGGATTTGCCGTTCTTATGTACGGCATGGAATTTATGAGTTCGGCTATGGATCCCATAAAAGATATTGAGGGCATTGAAAATGTGTTTATCAGATTCAACAATCCTCTTTTCGGTGTTCTTATCGGTGCAGTTATTACTGCTGTTATTCAGTCCTCTGCCGCATCTGTCGGTATGCTTCAGGCTTTGGCTCTTACGGGACTTATTGATATCGGTATGATAATCCCCATTGTCATGGGTCAGAATATAGGTACATGCATCACGGCAGTTTTGTCATCTCTCGGAACAAATTCAAAGGCAAAGCGTGTTGCCTTCCTTCACACGGCACTCAATGTAATAGGTACGGCTATTTTCCTTACCGCATTCTGGATAGTCGATACGGCTGTCAGTCCTGCCGTTTTTGATGAGCCTGCATCTGCATGGAGTATAGCTCTTGTTCACTCTATATTCAATTTTGCAATTACCATAGTGCTCTCACCCTTTGCAAAGCAGATTATAAAGCTTACGGAAATATGTGTAAAGGACAAGGATGCCGCAGCAAAGAGCAAACATATTTTTGTTATGGATGACAGAATTCTGAGTATCCCTTCAGTTGCTGTCAGTGAATGTGACAATTACACTTCAACAATGGCTGAAAATGCGAAGCAGATGCTTCTCACATCCTTTTCCATACTCTGCGACTATGACAAGAAAACTGCAGAGTGGATAACATTACAGGAAGAAATTCTTGATGCTTATGAAGACGATATCGGCACATATCTTGTGAAAATTTCCGCACTTGCATTGTCTGACGAGGATTCAAGAAGAACGGGAAGAATGCTTCATTCCATAGGAAACTTTGAAAGACTTGGCGACCATGCTCTCAATCTTCTTGAATCTTCAAAGGAGATTAAGGAAAAGAAGACTGTCTTCTCCGATGAGGCATACAAGGAACTGACAGTTCTTACGGATGCACTTATTGAAATAATTACAATAACCGTGGATTCTTATACTAAAAATGACACCATCCTTGCAGGCAGAGTTGAACCTCTTGAACAGGTAATAGACAGACTTACGGAGAAGGTCAGAAAGAGACATATTGAACGTCTCAAAGCAGGGGAATGCACCATCGAACTGGGCTTTATTCTTTCTGATATACTCAATAATTTTGAGAGAATTTCAGACCACTGCTCAAATATAGCCGTTGCCGTAATTGAAGGTGCAACAGACGGATTTGATGCTCATAATTATCTCAGCTCCGTAAAAGAAGGCAACGATGAATTCGACTCCGAATATGCCCAGTATAAGGAAAAATATAACCTGAAAAAAGCAAACTGAAAAATAAGAAAAATCCGTTGTGACTCTTCACGGAGATTTTTATTTGCCGGACATTAAACACGCCGAAGAAAAAATTATAATCGGCAAATGGGGAATGTTGCATAAGGATTATCTTCTGAAGCACAAAAAAGTGGTATTTGCAACTTTGTTCGCAGAAGGCAAATTGTGGCAGTATCTCGCTGATATTGACTCCCGGGCACAGCAGATGTTTGACTCACTCGTGGAGCAAATGAAAGAAGCAGAAGAGATCGCTGAACAGTTGAAAGAGGATAATCAACCGGAGTGGGTGCAGAGCATGTTTAACATCCAATCACAGGCAAGAAAATTTGTTGAATTATGATTTTCAGATGATAAAGAAATAGGGGCTGTAAAAAAACAGCCAAAAGAAATCCGAGATTCACGATATTGTGAGTCTCGGACGTTTTTTTGTTGATAAAATGTTTAAAACTAATTTTTTCTCAGGATTTGAATACGCTAAATAGACCGACAGTAAAAGCTGTCAGTTTGCGTGAATAATACTCACGAATATTAAGCTGCACATTGTTGCATTAATTGCTTTAAATGGTATTTATGAAGATTAAAACCACAAGAAATCATCGAGATTTCAAGAATTACTCCTTTTATGCCTCTTCTTCTCGCTCTTTTGTATTCTCTGTTCCATTTGATTGTGCCGAATGTGAATACCGGATCAGAAATTTCTATAATTTTTTCAATTTCCAGTGGTAATTTTAATTGATATGGTGTATTATATATTTTGTTGATATGGTTTTTCATTTACAAGTAAATTATATCACAAAAAAGACTACATTCCTACCCTTTAGGGTAAGTTTGTAGTCCTTTTTCTTTTAGGGCTGTTTTTTTACAGCCCCTAATTTTTTTACAAAAGTATTGACATTAACGTTACGTCATAGTTTATAATCATTATCAGAGGTGATGATAATGAAAATGTCTGTCAAGGAATTTGCAGAGCTTACCGGTGTGAGTGTGCGCACACTTCACTATTATGATGAAATCAAACTTTTGAAGCCGTCAGAGATTGACGAAAACAACGGTTACCGATTTTACGACAAAGCGGCTCTTGGGCGTATGCAGGAGATTTTGTTTTACCGTGAGTTGGATTTTCCTCTGAAAAGCATTTGTGAGATTTTATCTTCACCCGATTATGACAAACAAAAGGCATTGACACAGCAGAAGAAGCTTCTTATTCTCAAAAAGGAGCGTCTTGAGAGAATTATCTCGGCTTTTGACAATGCAGAAGAAAGCGAGGCTGTTATGAAAGCATTAAATAATAATGATTATGAGGTTGCACGCAAGCAATATGAATCAGAAGCCAAAGAAAGATGGGGCAAAACTGAGGCATATAAGGAACACACCGAGAAAACCAAGGATTATTCAAAGGACAAATGGCAGTCTGTTACGGATGGTTTAGACAGCATTTTCGGTGAATTTGCAGAGTGTATGAAAAGCGGTAACACTCCTGATTCCAAGGCAGCAAAGGCACTTGCAGAGAAATTGCAGAAGCACATCACAGATAATTTCTATACCTGCACCAACGAAATTTTATTGGGTCTCGGTCAGATGTATGTCTGCGATGAACGATTTACTCAAAACATTGATAAGCACGGCATCGGTACTGCCGAGTTTGTGAATAAGGCTATAATCGAATACTGTCAATGACAAACATCCCCACAGATTTTGTTTCTGTGGGGATTGGTTTATACATATATAAGCTCTGCGTTTACGATTTCCGCGGCACAGTGGTGAATGCTGTTCATTCGTCGTACCCATTCGAGTTGGTTTTGGGATTTGAGGTGTTCGGTGATGTTTTCGTTTTTTATCATTTGGGTTACGAGAGTGTCGAACATCTGCTGAGCCTGTGTGTCAATCTCTGCACAGTGTTGGTATAGGGTGCCTTGGGTCAAGAGGGTTGCGAAAAGGACGGGGTTGTGTTTTTGTAAGTAGTTCTTGTGCATCATACCCCATTTGCCGAGGCAGATGGTTGATTCTTCGGGTGGGAGTTTGAGATTGGGTATCATATAATCATTGACCTGTCTGTATGTAATGTTTGCCATAATGTTCATCCTTTCTTGTT
>SVQH01000036.1 GCA_015065425.1 Oscillospiraceae bacterium | reverse complement strand
CGGTATCAAGTAAGAGTAAGGGGTCAGAGGTAGAATAATCATAATGCTTTCTTGTGAGAATATTACCTCTCTTGTCATAGGTATATATTATAGTTTCATCAAGAAGCGTATTATCCTCTCTGACAAGTCTGTTCAGCTCGTCATAAGCATACTTTACCGACAGCACACCGTTTTCTGATATGGTGAGTATGTTACCGTTTGCATCATAAGTATAGGAAAGCTCCGGCATATACTTATATCCGTTGTCGGAATAACGAATGTTGCTTATAAGCCCCGTGGTTCTTGAGTCTGTTCCGGGAAGATAGCTGTAAAGAACCTGAATGGGGAAACCGCTTAAATTATGCGACCTTGAAGTTCTTCGGTTCAGAGAGTCATAAGTATAAGTAAATTCATCCTCATTTACTCCGTCAAGTACAATCTCACTGATAAGCCCGTCATCAGCATAAGTATAATCGGCACCCGATACAAGAACTCCGTTTTTTGTAACAGAATAGCTTTCCGTACTGTTGAAAGAGTTATATGCTGCTTTCATACTGATACCGTTTGTATCTTCAATATCCGTAATTCTTCCGATAAGGTCATAGCCGTAATATGTAGTAACTCCCAGCTCCTTGTCCGTAACCTTCCCGAGATATCCTTCGGTATTATATGAATAAAGATAAGTATCTGTTCCGTTATATTTTTCCGAAACGATTCTGTTCAATGAGTCATACGTATACGAAAGCGAAGTTCCGTTTGCGTAAGCGGTTGTATCCAAAAGATTTTTACTGTTGTATGAATAAGAGGCAAGAGTCTGAGATGCAACCGATGTTGATGTTTTCCTGTTGAAATCGTCATAGGTAAAACTGTAATTCATACCGTCCTGTGTAATACCGGATAAGTTTCCGTAGCTGTCATAGGAATACCGCACAAGATTATATTCATCACCGTAATCGTAGTACATTTCGAGAATATTATCATTGAGGGCATTATACGTATACTGTATTTGGTTTCCGTTTGCATCTGTATGAGATAAAAGGATATCTTTTTTTGCACTGTAATTATAACGTACTGTATTTCCCCTTGCATCTGTCACACGAAGAAGATAGTTATAGTCGGAAGAATAAGTATAAGTTTCTCCGCTTATTAATGTTCCTGACGAATTTTCTACAGTAACTGCCGTTGGCATACCTCTGTTTCCGGAAGACGGATAAGTATATTTTGTAACTATTCCGTCTTTTGTTGTTTCTTTGGTAATATTATGATTACTGTCATATTCATACGTATAGGACTCTTTTTCTTCGCCATGCTTGGTTATACTTATTTTTTCAATATCGGGACCTGTATATTCATAAGTTATGGCATCCCCGGCATTGTTTTCCTGTTTTATAAGCTTACCGTCATTGTCATAAGAATACTCAGTGCCGTAATTGTCAATATAAACAAAGATATCATCAAATACTGCTGTATTAACTTCATAATCATAAAGCAGATATAATTTCATTGCATTTACATTGGTTTCGGCTGTTATACTGTCTGAAAGGCATTGTACAACATTATTTGCATTTTCATTATAACATAATGTTTTTGACTCTACAAGAGAATCACCGGAATACAACTCAGCCATAAAAGCAAATTTTGCATTTATTGCATCCGAATTACTTGATGCAGCTGCATTGCCCTTAGCGGTACCGCCAAAAACCAAGGTTCTTTTTTCTGAGGATGTTCCGAGGGGGATTGTCTGCACAAGTCTGCTCTGTGCAAAAGGCGAACCTGTAAATTTTACGGAAGCCGTATTATTCAATGAACCTGTGACCTGAGATACACCGCCTTGTGATGTCCAGTAAGAGAACGCACCTGAAGAAAAATCTTCTAAGCCCGGATTGTTTACAAGATTATAATGTCCGGCACTTGATGCCTTTTCAAGCTGAGCAGCATCAATATAGACATTACCCGTCTGACCTTCTATATAAACATAGGATAACAAATCAGTGGTATCTTCAGGTACTGTCATTGTAACCTGAAGTCGCTGCCAGCCGTCAGTTGTATTTTCTATTTCCTGACTGTATTCAGTATCAATGGTTCCGCTCATATCTTTAGCTTCAAGCTTAAGATATACCTTACTGTTTGTCATTTGTACAGTTTTTATATACACAGAAAATGTGTAATCCTCCAAAACCTCAACGTCATACACCGTCTGATAGAGATAAATACGTCCTGCTCCGTTAAGATTAAGTTTAGCGGAATTAGCACCTACATAATGCTGTGAAGAAGAAACCGAATATGTGTTGGCACTGTTGGATGTACCTAAACGCCAGCCGGAAACACTTCCTTCAAGACTATGATTTAACAGCAAATTATGATTGAATGAGAATTTATCTGACTTTGCGGCAAGAGTATTGGTCTTATTCCCGACAGAGTTATATCTTACTGTGGATATATTTCCTTCATTGTCTGCAAAACTCACTGCTCTGCCGAGATTATCAAAGCCGACAGAAATCTTATTTCCGTGAAGGTCAGTAACTTGGGTATGAGTACCTTCATACAAAAAGTCAAGAGAATTTACAGTATCAGCATTTCCGTTGTTATCTGCTATTCCTTTTTTTTCTAAAGATGAAACTCTTCCGTTTTCGTAATAAATATATAAACTTGTGCCGTCATAAGCCTTAATTGAGCTAAGAGTGTTATCCGAATAATAGTAAAACTGTGTAGTTTTACTGTCCGGATAAGTAATCCTTGAAAGTCTGCCTGAGGTATAGGCAAACTGAGTAGTTCGGTTACTTGCATCTTTCATGCTTGTAAGATAACCTGACGAATCATAAACGTAAGTTAATTTTCGCCCCGAGGCATCCGTAATTTCAGATATCCGTCCTGAAGAATCATGGGTATATGTAACCTTATTGGAATTACGGTCAACAACTGAAACAAGCTTGCCGTCAGAAGAATAACAACGTTTGCTGCCGTCTTCAAACTGCAATTCATAAGCATGAGTTGACAGAGAAACCTTTTTCAGTATTATATTTTCATCAAATTCATACTGCCAGTCTGATGAATTCTCCTTGACCTTGTAGTAGTGTGCCGTAGTATCGCCATCTGTAAGCACGGCACGATATCCTTCCTCATACAGATCGGATTGTGCACTGAGAAGCTTTATGTTTTCCTGTGGGGTTACCGTAAATCCTCTGCCGTAAGGAGCAGTGCCGTTTTCAGAGACCGCAGAATATACATGCGAAGCTGAAAGCGATGTAATATTACCACCGAGATTGATATCTGAATGAACATAAGTAAGAAGACCGTTATACTCATTTACATAAACGGCACCCGATTTACCAAGGTCAACAGTTTCATAAGACCAGTAGTCTTCAAGTCCTTTATTGTCAAGATATGAAATTAAAATCATGGGATAAGATTTATAACCCATATAATTTGACGTATAAATTGTGGAACGGCATGAACTGTTTTCATTTGCAGAGGCTAAAAACAGACCGTTGTTTATGCCCTCTTCAAACCATTTTTTAGCAATTCTTGTTATATCAAGTGTATAAAATGTACTTCCGTCTGTTCCTGCCTTAAATTCGGTATAATCTATTATGGGTTGATTTGTCAATGACGGCTGATTATTCCAGGTAAGAGTCTGATAATTTTGCGCGGAAGGACTTTCATATACAACTATATGATTTGCAACACCGTTTCCGGGGTCGTAACCTAACTGAATAAGTGATAATTGTGCATTTGTTATAACTCCGCAATGGGGTAAATCAGGCAGATTGAATTTCACATAAGCCCGTCCAGTTCCCAGACTGTTGTGTCCGATAATAGCATATATTTGAGTATAAAAATTTCCCGTCGGAGCACCGCTGTCAACATAAGTATCAAAAATACCTTTTTCTCTGTCAGGCTCATACTCCAAAGTAGGGTCTATAATTACCGGAAATTCTCTGTCATCGGAATTCAGCCATTCTTTGTCTGCCGTAACCGTCAGAATATACTCACTTCCCGATGCTGTCAGAGACATTGTTACACTGTCGGAAAAACTTCCTTTTGCATCTGTCATATACGGTGCAGCTATCACAAATTCAAGACTGTCTTCATTATCTTTATCTATAAGCGATATTGAACCGTCTTTATTTGCAACAGGGGTGAGCCCACCGATATTCATACTGAATTTGTAAACATATTCGGACTGTTTTGATGATACGATTATACTTTCTTTAAGCATAGTCGAATTCAATTCATATTCTATGTCAATGGCGGCAGAAACATTACTGTATTTTAACACACCGTTATTTATCGCATATTTGCTCTCTGCCTCAAGCTTCTTACTGTCAAAAGCTTCTCTGCGTGTTTTAGCTGTATCTACTATTTCGGAGGACGAAAAAACTGAATACCGTCTTTTATATATCCGAATAAAATCTCGTGACCGTTCTTTTTTACTCTGATTTTGTCACCTGAATTAATTTTATCGGGAAAAGAGAATTCAACACCCGAAATATCGGCTACATATTTTTGATTCTCTTTTTTTGCTGAATTGTTTATTTTTATGGTATTGTCAATATCTTTCCATGCTCCATTCTCTGAAAAGTGAACGGGATAACCATAAACGGCGGCTTGATATGTGCCGTCACTCATTTTAAAATGTTTTACATTCTCTTGTCTTTTTGAAGTATCTTCACACAAGACATACGGTTTTTGATTTTTTTCGTTGATTTCATTAGTTACTTTGTTCTGATTGTATTCAGCATCGGAAAAAATTTCCATAGCCGAAGCACTCAGTGGGATGGCCTGCAAAACCAGCAGTAAGCTTAAAAAGATTGAAAGTGTTTTCATTAATGTTTTCATGTAATTCACTCCTTTCATTTTTAAGCAAGATTTTCTCCTACTGTTATATACGTGCAAAAAAAATGAAAAAAGTAACACATAAAAATTCAAATTATTTTGCAATTTTTTTATATTTGTTACATTATACAAGAAAATTGCTGTGCATTTAGATATATTTACGTTAAAAAAACGGGCTCCGGGGAATTTCCGGAGTCCGTTGTTATCTGATATCAGTTTCTTTTGTCTCTTCTACCGCCCTTGTTGAAGTCTCTTCTGGGCTTTCTGGGGGTGTCGTCGAGTTCATTTTCGGGGGTAAGTCCTTCTACTGCAATGAGAGCGTTTCTTCTGGAGAGATTGAGTCTGCCCTGGTCGTCTGTGGGAAGAACCATAACTATAATTTCATCGCCTACATTTACAACATCCTCAACCTTTTCGGTTCTCTTTACATCAAGGTGGCTGATGTGAACCATGCCTTCTCTGCCGGGTGCGATTTCAACGAAGGCACCGAAGCTCATAAGTCTTGTAACAACACCCTTGTAGATTGAGCCTTCCTCGGGGTCGTTTACAATAGTTTCAATCATATTGAGTGCTCTGTTTGCATCGTCGATATCGGTTGAAGAAATAAATACAGAACCGTCATCTTCAATGTCAATCTTACAGTTACATTCTGCACAAATCTTCTGAATAACCTTACCCTGCTTACCGATAACATCACCGATTTTTTCGGGATCAATCTTTGTGGAAAGCATCTTGGGGGCATACTTGGAAAGCTCTGCTCTGGGTTCAGGAATACAGGGAAGCATAACCTCGTCAAGAATCTTGCATCTTGCTTCGTAAGTCTTGTCAAGTGCTTCACGGATAATGGCGGGAGTAAGACCGTGAACCTTAAGGTCCATCTGAATTGCAGTGATACCTTCCTTTGTACCTGCAACCTTGAAGTCCATGTCACCGAAGAAGTCTTCAAGACCCTGAATGTCAACCATTGTCATGAAGCGGTCGCCTTCTGTTACAAGTCCGCAGGAAATACCTGCAACGGGAGCCTTAATGGGAACACCTGCAGCCATAAGTGAAAGAGTTGAACCGCAGATTGAAGCCTGTGAAGTTGAACCGTTGGAGGAAAGAACCTCAGAAACAAGTCTTATTGTATAGGGGAATTCTTCAACAGAGGGGATAACGGGGACAAGTGCTCTTTCAGCAAGTGCACCGTGACCGATTTCACGTCTGCCGGGACCTCTTGAAGGCTTTGTTTCGCCTACGGAGTAAGAGGGGAAATTGTAGTGATGGATATATCTCTTTGACTCTTCTTCGTCAATTCCGTCAAGAGCCTGAGCTTCGCCTACAGTACCGAGAGTGGTAACCGTGAGAACCTGAGTCTGACCTCTTGTGAACATACCTGAGCCGTGAACACGGGAAAGAAGGTCAATCTGAGCATCGAGAGGACGCATATCGTTGATTCCTCTGCCGTCAACACGCTTACCTTCATCAAGAAGCCAGCGGCGAACGATATATTTCTGAAGTTTATAGAGACAGTCATCAATCTTTGCGATGTCATCGGGATAAACCTCATCGAATTTTGCATGAACGGCATCGTAAATGGGAAGAAGTCTTTCGTCACGGATTCTCTTGTCATCCGTATCAAGAGCAACCTTTACATCTTCAATGGCAAATTCCTTGATTGCTTCATACATTTCGGGTGCGGGGTCATTTGAGGGGAAGGAAACCTTTTCTTTACCGATTTCAGCCTGAATACCCTTGATAAATTCAACAATCTTCTGATTTTCAGCATGAGCAAACATAATTGCATCATACATAACATCATTGGGAACTTCATTTGCACCTGCTTCAATCATGGCAACAAGGTCAGCAGTGGATGCAACTGTTGCAGCCATTTCGGACTTTTCCCTCTCTTCAGCAGTGGGATTTATAACGAACTTACCTTCAACAAGTCCCACGGAAACACCTGAAATGGGACCTTCCCACGGAATGGGAGAAATTGAAAGAGCGACGGAAACACCTATCATAGCGGTGATTTCGGGGAGACAGTCGGGGTCAACGGACATAACCGTTGCAACAATGCCGACATCGTTTCTCATATCCTTGGGGAAAAGAGGACGAACGGGTCTGTCAATTACTCTTGAACAAAGAGTTGCCTTTTCGGAAGCCTTTCCTTCTCTTCTCTGGAAAGAACCGGGGATTTTACCTACGGAATAGAGTTTTTCCTCAAAGTCTACGGACATGGGGAAGAAATCTACGCCCTCACGGGGCTTATCTGCCATGGTAGCCGTACAAAGAACTTCTGTTTCACCGTAGCGGATGAGACATGAACCGCCTGCAAGCTGAGCCATTTTGCCTGTTTCAACAACGAGGGGTCTGCCTGCGAGTGTTGTTTCAAATTTTCTGAATTCGTTGAACATTTTTTACTCTCCTTTTTTTGTATTCCGTAAGACCGTGGTTACTGTCAATGTACAATTCGGAATAAACAAATAATAATTATTCACTCTGAATTGTACATTATACATTAACATTTTTCCCGAAAGAAACACGGTCACGGTGGTTTGTTTTTTGAACGCAAAAAAGATTTTCAGGCGGCAAAGAGAATCTCCGCCGCCCATGACACTACTTTATTTACGAAGACCGAGTCTTGCAACGATGGAACGGTATCTTTCGATGTCGTTCTTCTGAAGATAAGCAAGAAGGTTTCTTCTGTGACCAACCATCTTGAGAAGTCCTCTTCTGGAGTGGTGATCCTTTTTGTGAACCTTAAGATGTTCATTAAGGTCGTTGATTCTCTTTGTAAGAACAGCAATCTGTACTTCGGGAGAACCTGTGTCGCCCTCATGAGTAGCGTATTCGGCCATTATAGCCTGCTTTTCTGCCTGTGTCATTTGTTTTCACCTCATAATAATATTTTCCTGATAACCCAGAGAGGGCAAGGTGAAAAGCTGTAAAAGGGCACAGCTTATTAACCCCGTCTCCGAGAAACCGGACAAAATGCATTTTAACACACCTTTTTCCAAAAGTAAAGAACTTTTTTTCGTTAAAAAAGTAACAATATATAACTCCCTTCATCTCAGATGATAATTATACCACAAAAACGGTATTTTTATACCTTCGGGCATACTTAATATGATAAAAAGTGTAAAAGATATACAAAACTCAGGATAAAATGACACAATTTTCTACTCTCTTTATAAAAAAATGTTGTTTACATTTTCATACTAAAGTGTTAAAATGATTTTTGGTGTGTTACCAAATATTTTGTTAATATTATTTAGGAGGATATATTATGGCAAGAATGAAAAAGTCCATGGACGGAAACAATGCAGCCGCTTATGTTTCCTACGCTTTTACAGAAGTAGCAGGTATTTATCCTATTACTCCTTCAAGCCCCATGGCAGACTATGTTGACCAGTGGTCCGCACAGGGTCTCAAGAACATCTTCGGCACAACTGTAAAGGTTGCAGAAATGCAGTCCGAAGCAGGTGCAGCAGGTACCGTTCACGGTTCTCTTGCAGCCGGTGCTCTTACAACAACTTATACAGCTTCTCAGGGTCTTCTTCTTATGATTCCCAACATGTATAAGATTGCAGGTGAACTTCTTCCCTCTGTTTTCCACGTTTCCGCTCGTTGCGTAGCTTCTCACGCACTCAACATCTTCGGTGACCATTCTGACGTTTATGCTTGCCGTCAGACAGGTTTTGCTATGCTTGCTGAAACAAACACTCAGGAAGTTATGGACCTCGGTGCTGTAGCTCACCTTGCTACTATTAAATCAAGAGTTCCCTTCCTCAACTTCTTTGACGGTTTCCGTACATCTCACGAAATCCAGAAGATTGAAGTATGGGATTATGACGATCTTAAAGAAATGTGCGATATGGATGCTGTTGATGCATTCAGAAAGCGTGCACTCAATCCCGAGCATCCCGTAATGAGAGGCTCACACGAAAACGGTGACATCTTCTTCCAGCACAGAGAAGCATGTAACGAATATTATGATGCAGTTCCCGCCATTGTTGAAGAATATATGGACAAGGTAAACGCAAAGCTTGGCACAAACTACAAGCTTTTCAACTACTACGGTGCAGAAGATGCTGAAAGAGTAATCGTTGCTATGGGCTCAATCTGTGACGTTGCTGAAGAAGTTATTGACTATCTTACAGCTCAGGGCGAAAAGGTTGGTCTTGTCAAGGTTCGTCTTTACAGACCCTTCTCCGCTGAAAAGCTTATTGAAGCTATCCCCGCAACAGCAAAGAAGATTGCTGTTCTTGACAGAACAAAGGAACCCGGTTCTCTCGGCGAACCTCTTTATCTTGACGTTGTTACTGCTCTTGCAACAAAGGGCGTACAGGCTACGGTTGTAGGCGGCAGATACGGTCTCGGTTCAAAGGATACACCTCCTTCAAGCGTATTTGCAGTATTTGACGAGCTTAAGAAGGATGCTCCCAAGGCTCAGTTCACAATCGGTATCACCGATGACGTTACAAATCTTTCACTTGAAGAAAAAGAAGCTCCCAACACAGCAGCAGAAGGCACCATCGAGTGCAAGTTCTGGGGTCTCGGCGGCGACGGTACTGTTGGTGCAAACAAGGACTCAATTAAAATCATCGGTGACCACACAGATAAATTCGTTCAGGCATACTTCCAGTATGACTCCAAGAAGACAGGCGGTATCACCATTTCTCACCTTCGTTTCGGTGATAAGCCCATCAAGTCCCCCTACTACATCAACAAGGCTGACTTCGTTGCATGTCATAATCCCTCTTATGTAGAAAAAGGCTTCAAGATGGTTCAGGACGTTAAGCCCGGCGGTGTATTCCTTATCAACTGCCAGTGGAACGCAGAAGAACTTGCTGAAAAGCTCAACGCAGAAACAAAGCGTTACATAGCAGAAAACAACATCCAGCTTTACACTGTTAACGCTATTGACCTTGCTGCACAGATAGGTCTCGGCAAGCGTACAAATACAGTTCTTCAGTCTGCTTTCTTCTCACTTGCTAAGGTTCTTCCTCCCGAAGAAGCAATCGGCTACATGAAGGAAAAAGCTCAGAAGTTCATGAAGAAGGGTAAAGAAATCGTTGAAATGAACGAAAAAGCTATTGACGCAGGTGCAACAGCTTACGTTAAGATTGACGTACCCGCAGACTGGGCAAATGCAACTGATGCCTGTGATAAGGCAGCAGACGGCACACAGTCAAAGCTCGAGAAGATGGTAAACAACATCATGCTTCCCGTAGGTCGTATGGACGGTGACTCACTTCCCGTTTCCGCATTTATGGATCATGCTGACGGTACATTTGAACAGGGTGCTTCCGCTTACGAAAAGAGAGGCGTTGCTGTTATGGTTCCCGAATGGGATCCCACAAAGTGCGTACAGTGTAACCGTTGTGCTTATGTATGTCCTCACGCAACAATCCGTCCCTTTGCTATGACAACCGACGAAGCAGCTGCTGCTCCCGAAGTTACAAAGACAAAGGAAATCAAGAAGACAGAATATGTTTATACTCTTGCAGTATCTCCCATGGATTGTATGGGATGCGGAGTTTGTATCGGTGTTTGTCCCACCAATTCTCTTACAATGAAGTCAAGAGAAAGCCAGGATGCACAGCAGGCTTCCTTCGATTACTGTGTTGCTAATGTTACTGAAAAGGCTGACATGACAGCAGGCGTATCCGTTAAGGCAAGTCAGTTCAAGACTCCCCTTCTTGAGTTCTCAGGCTCTTGTGCAGGTTGTGCAGAAACAGCTTATGCACGTCTTATCACTCAGATGTTCGGCGACAGAATGTACATATCCAATGCTACAGGCTGTTCTTCAATCTGGGGCGGTCCCGCTGCTACATCACCCTACACAGTAAATAAAGCAGGTCACGGACCCGCTTGGGCAAACTCACTCTTTGAAGATAACGCAGAACACGGCTTCGGTATGTACCTCGGACAGAACGCTATCCGTAATTCTCTTATCGCAAAGGTAGAAGAAATCACAACAAATGAAAATGCAAGTGCTGAGCTCAAGGCTGCTGCTGCTGAATATCTTGCAACAGTTTCAGACGGCGAAAAGAACGGTGCTGCTACAGAGGCACTCGTAGCTGAGCTTGAAAAGGTAGCATGCGATTGTGATCACTGTGCATCCATCCTTAAGAATAAAGAATATCTTGCTAAAAAGTCCGTATGGATCTTCGGCGGCGACGGTTGGGCTTATGATATCGGCTTCGGCGGTGTTGACCACGTTCTCGCAGCAGGTGAAGATGTAAACATCATGGTATTTGATACAGAAGTTTACTCCAACACAGGCGGACAGGCATCAAAGGCTTCTCAGATAGGTCAGGTTGCTCAGTTTGCTGCTGCAGGTAAGGGCATTGCAAAGAAGAGCCTTTCCGAAATTGCTATGAGCTACGGCTATGTATATGTAGCACAGATTGCTATGGGTGCAGACATGAACCAGACAATCAAGGCTATTGCAGAAGCAGAAGCTTATAACGGACCTTCAATCATCATCGCTTATGCTCCCTGCGAAATGCACTCCATCAAGGGCGGTATGGTTAACTGCCAGGCTGAAATGCAGAAGGCTGTTGAATGCGGTTACTGGAATATGTTCCGTTACAACCCCGCACTCAAGGAAAAGGGCGAAAATCCCTTCTCAATCGACTCTAAGCCCGGAAAGAGCGAAGGCTTCCGTGCATTCCTTCTCAACGAAGCACGTTACTCCTCTCTTACCCGTGCATTCCCCGAAAGAGCAGATGCACTCTTCGCAGATGCAGAAAAGAAGTCAGTTGAAAGATATAATCACCTTCTCAGACTTAAGGCTCTTTATGCTCCCGATGCTGAATAAGCATTAAGCAATATTAAATTAAGGTGTCAATCCGAAAGGGTCGACACCTTTTTTGATTTTTAAGATACCCTGAAAAATAATTTATCGGGGTGCACGCAGACGGGGAGAGATAATTTTACTGCAAACAGTTTACAAACAAAAAACTTCGTGATATAATAAATTCGACAAATCTAATCGTTTGCCGATAAATTTTCTGGAGGAAATATTATGAATTGCCCTACTTGTAATCAGCCTCTGCTCAACAATGAGGTCATTTGTCCCAACTGTGGCAGTGTTACAACATCTGCCAACCAATCCTATGCACCTCCCGTACAGCAACAGTACAACCCCGGCTACAACTTTAACATGTCTCCCACTTATGCCGCAGTCAAGGACTTCGCATCAAAGGCCAGTTCCGCTCAGGCTCTCGGTATCGTTGCTACCGTTCTTATGTTCGGTATCGGTTTTATATTCTCAATCATTGTATGGGTAAAAACATCAGGTCTTAAGAATGTATCATTTTCCGAGCTTCCCCCTGAAGAAGATGCAATGTACAAAAAAGCATTAAAACAGCTCAAAACTGCAAAAATTCTCTCATTTATGCCCATCGTAGGCATCGTGCTTTCCATACTTATCGGTATTGTAGTCGGTGTCATTTCAGCTATTTTCATTGTAGGTAACATGTAATCAGAATTATTTTTACCTGAAAGCAAAAACTGCAGTCTTACTTTTTTCGTAAGATTGCAGTTATTTTTTCTGAAGTATAAAGAAATTTCAGCATTGCACATTTGCCGTATTTTTCGGTTCTTAACGAAAAGTTGAAGAACAAATTATTTTTTACAGACTCCCCCAACATTCTGCAAAGAATCATTTTTTCTTGTTCTTACAAGATAAACAAAAATTGATACAAGAGCAAAGGTTTCGTTGAGAGTTCCTGCTATGGAGCCGTTTATGATATTATATACAAACCAGCACACACATACAGGGACGGAGAGATATTTCAGAAGTCTTGTTTTCTTCTGCCAGTTGGCTATGGTTGCGAATATGGAAGCGACAAACGGGAGTATGCTCCACATACTGTCCCATGTAACAATAACACTTCCCGCACAAAGAACAATGAACACGGCAGGGACAATGTTATTCTGAGCCCATTTCTTTTCACGGAAGCTGTAAGCAACCCCTCTTATGACGTTTATAAAATTCATTGCCACGGGAGTGAAAAGTCCGAGACAGGCAAAATGCAGACACCATACAAAAGAACAAAGAGACATGAGAATGAGTATGGTACGGTGTTTTTTGAACTGATACATGCTCACGGCTATTGCCATGGCAATAAAACCGAATATCTGTGCAATAATGTTCTGATGTGCAGTGAAAAATTCAACCATATCCGTTACCTCTTATGTCAGACTGGGCATATTCTAACACAGAAAGACTGATTATTCAACCTGAATTTCACCGCAGAAGACAAATTCTGCCGTTGTATGTACGGAACATGACATATCATTTTTCACAAAAACATACACATCATGTCCGCCGCAGGACACTTTAATTTCCTCGGAAAATCTGCTTCTTTCCGTTTTACAGGCAGCAACCCCCACAGCAGCAAAAGCTCCGACGGCAGGATATACATATTCTCCGTCCTCCCACGGTTTTTTAAGGACAAAAGAATTATCAACGCCCTCTTCCGCTATAAGAAGTCTTGCCTTTTTATGAAACAGAGAATTTATCCTTGTTTTTTCACTGAGATATTCTATGTCAAGCTTATCGGGACATGAAGAAAAATGTACTGCGTAATCAGAAGAAGTATGCACATGAGTGAGGGTAAGAATTCTGTTTCCCAGCTCCGTTCTGCGTTCTGTTATATCCTGCAAGTCGATTTTTCCGGGTTTCCCGAGTGCACATGAAACATTGTACTTTTTACCGTTTATATCATTAAGCATCACGAAAAAACTGCCGTTTCGGCAATGCATTTCAGCCTCATTACGCCTTTTTATTAAATTCAAACCTAAAACGGCACAAATTGAAGCTGTAGACCCATCACAGGAATATTGCCCGTTTTTATCAAAAACATCAATTCGGGCTGTTTTTGGACACATTTCTCTGATTCCGAAAATTTCTGCTGCACCAACTCCTTTTATCCTGTCACAAAGCCGCTTTTTCGCCTCAGAAGACAGCGATAAAAACTCCTTTTCGTTTTCAATAAATATTATATCCCGTCCTGCCGATATAAGTTTCATAAATTGCATGATACTTCCCCTTTCGCAAATATATATGTACACAAAAGAAAAAAAAGAAGAAATAATTCCGTAAATTCTGCTTATTTTTAAATAAAACAGTTGACTTTTTAATTGCACAGTGATAATATATATAGGCAATCGGGAAACTGATTCAAAATGAATATTTGCGCCGGTAGCTCAGCTGGATAGAGTGACTGGCTACGAACCAGTAGGTCAGGGGTTCGAGTCCCTTCCGGCGCGCCAAAAAAATGACAAGTTCCGACAGAAACTTGTCATTTTTTTATCCGATCCGAAGGATTGGTATATAGCCGCCGTCAGGCATAAGTAATCACATGTCAGCGTACAGCAGGTAAGTTTGTATATGCAAGAGCCTTCATTGACATGAAAACAGAAATATAATATACTACTTACAAAAAAATAATACGGAGACGGGAAAATGAAAAAGAAGCTAAAAAAGCTGATACTCTCAGCAGTCGGAATTCTTGCAGTAATTTTCATTATATGGACACTGTGGGGAAATACTGCACTTATGTTGACCGAATACACGGTAAGCTCCGAAAAACTGCCTGCAGCTTTTGACGGATATAAAATATGCCATATTTCTGATTTTCATGATTCAGAATTCGGGAAAAGCAATGAAAAACTCGTAAACATGATTAAGAATACCGAGCCTGATATAATTGTAATTACAGGGGACCTTGTGGATCACAGAAGAACAGATGTGCCTCTGAGTGTTTCTTTTGTTGAACAGATAACTCCCATAGCTCCCGTATATTATGTCACGGGAAATCATGAGGAACAGATTGAGGGATTTGATGAGCTTATAGACGGTATCATGTCAGCGGGTGCAATATACCTCAACAACCGCAGCATGCAAATTCAAAAAGGCGGAGAGCATATCAACATTTCGGGGGTTGACGACCCGTATTTCCTTGTAAATTACATCGATAAAACGGAGCAGATATCCCTTGACAAGATACTTGAAGAAGTGCTTCCCGAGGAAGGCTTCAATATCCTTTTGTCACACAGACCCGATTATTTTGACATTTATGTTACCCATGAAATTGACCTTGTTTTAAGCGGTCATGCCCACGGAGGGCAGGTAAGACTCCCCTATTTCGGCGGTGTGATAGCACCCGACCAGGGCCTTCTGCCGAGATACTCGGAAGGACAATTTACAGCAGGTGACACAAACATGATAATAAGCCGCGGACTCGGCAACTCCATAGTACCATTAAGAGTAAACAACCGTCCTGAAGTTGTTGTAATAACACTGACAAGATGAATCATAATATATCAACCTTTTGATTGTAATGCCCTGTCACAAGGGAAATGATTTACAAAAAAACCACTCCGTCGCGGGAGTGGTTTTACTATTATTTATACGATGTGGGGAGGACATATATCTTTACACCTCTCCAACCCCATACACAGCAGTCTGCGTAAGTGTTCATGTAGAGGTCACATATAGGACCGTTGTTAAGATATATAAATCCGCCTGTATCCTCTGCTCTTGCAAAGCCGTATACTATGCTGCCGTCTGCAGAGACTATCCACATTTCTGTTCCGTAGGGGATAATTCTCGGGTCAACGGCAACAACACCGGGGCGTGTTGCAGAGCCTGTGGCGGTCATTGTACCGCCGTAATATGCAGTGGCATTTCCCTCTAAGCAATAAAGATAGTTTTCGGGAACACCGTTTTCGTCAAAGGTAAGTGATGAGGGCATCTGCATCTGAGAAACGGGAGTACCTGTTCTCGTACAGCTGGTATAAAGTCCCGTGCTGGGAATATTTGAAGGCCCTCTCTGATACCAATAAGTATCAAGATAAAGATTTCTGTTGCCGCTGACAACGGGCTGACCTGAGGCTTCTCTGAGTTCTCTCTGGCGGGCTGCCCATTCGCTCTCTCTGAGCTTTTCTGTAATCTGTTCAGATGAAAGAGAAGTAACATAAGAAGAAAGGTCAAAATCTTCTTCTTTTTCTTCGTCCTTTTTTAGTTCTGCAAGCTGTGAATGAAGAGAAGGTATATATCCCTCGGCAGGCTCCTTGGGAGCATTGGCAAGTTGATATTCCTTTTTGCTGAGTTCATCCTGAATGACAGCATTTGTAAGCATTTCTTCAAAACTGTCACTGAGTCCCTGAGTAAAATTGCCTATTTCAACGGCATTTTCCTCTATTGATGAAGCATACGCCTGATTGAATGAAGGGGGGACATCACTGATAACAGCTGAAAGCGAAAGTCCTGCAACAGCCATCAACACGGCAGGTACCGCATGATGTGAGCCGACACCGTGGTTTCTGAAGGAAAACTTTTTCTTTCCTTCAAGAAGCCTTTTTTCGCTTCTCTTACTGAGAGTCGACATTGATTTCACTCCTTGTCCTTAAGTATACCGTAAGCAGTTTTTTTATTGATTTTAACTTCCGATACATTTCGGTTATGAGGCTTTGCACATTATATTCAAAGATTTTTCAAATGTCAAATCAAAAAGTTTTTTGATTTTGTTTATTTTGCACAAATGTTTTTAGAATCAATTAAAGTTAAATATGAAAAAAACAAGACTTTAGAGCTTATTTTTCAGGAAAAGAATTTTAGTTTTTTCGTTTTTTTGTGAAAAACTCACAAAAATGACAAGTCTGTTTTTAATGGTTACAAATTGTAATATTTTGATGTAAGTTTTGCATAATCACTGTCTTTTTTTTTGAGCATTTTTACCATAGTACAAGCATACACAAAATACAAGAAACAAATAAACCGCCTTTCAGAAGAAAAGCGGTTCAACATATACTATTCAAATGACTTTGAGAGGAATGCCCTTGTTTTTTCCGATTTAGGATTTTCAAAAACATCTTCGGGAGTTCCCATTTCTTCAATGACACCGTCTGCCATAAAAATTGCCTTATCGGAAACATTCTTTGCAAATTCCATTTCGTGTGTAACGACCACCATTGTTCTTCCCATGTTCTTGAGATTCTTTATAACCTTAAGAACTTCAATGGTAAGTTCAGGGTCAAGTGCCGAAGTGGGCTCATCAAAGAAAAGTATTTTAGGTTCAAGTGCAAGGGCACGGGCAATGGCAACTCTCTGTTGCTGACCGCCCGAAAGCTCACAGGGATAACTGAGAAGCTTGTCCGTAAGATTTACCTTTGCAATATAGTCCTCTGCTTTTTCTTCAATGGCAGTAAGAATGGCTTTTTTATTTTCTCTGTAATCGGGTCGCTCTTTTGCCTGAAGCTTCATGGCAAGAGTGACATTCTGCAGAACATTGTATTGCGGAAAAAGATTAAACTGCTGAAAGACAAGACCGACATTCAACTGATTTCTGCGTTTTTCAGCTTTTGTAAGCTTTTTTCCGCTTACACTGTCAAAAATGGTATCACCGTCTGCAAAAATTTGTCCTGAATCAGGTATTTCAAGTGAATTTATACATCTGAGAAGTGTTGTTTTACCGCTGCCTGATGAACCGATGACCGACAAAACCTCACCTTTTTCAAGAGAAAAAGTTATTCCCTTGAGAACATTGTTTTTTCCGAAACTCTTTTTAAGTTCTTTGACTTCAAGTACTGCCAAAACCATTCACACAGGGTATTAAGTGATAACACTCAAATACTCTTTCTCCTTTCATCAGTTTTTGTAATAATCCATTTTCTTTTCTATTTTGTTGAAAATGATTGTCAGAAGACCGTTGAAAATCAGATAGAAAGCACCTGCGTATATAAGCGGCCAGAGAAGTCCTCCGTTTTTTATAAACTTCTGTGCATTCCATATAATTTCATAAACAGCAATAGTTCTTGCAAGGGAGGTATCCTTTACAAGAGTAATTATTTCGTTGCCCATGGGAGGAACAATTCTCTTTATAACCTGAAAAAGCACCACCTTGAAAAAGGTCTGTGTTTTTGTCATTCCAAGCACCTGACAGGCTTCATACTGACCTTTGGGTATGCTTTCAATACCTCCGCGGTAAATTTCAGAGAAATAACATGCATAGTTTATTACGAATGCAATGAGCACCGAGGGGAAACGGTCAAGTCCTTTCATACCGGCAAGCCACTGGAAAAATGGCAGATCTATTCCCAGCTCTCCTATCCAGCTGCCGATAAGCTCAGGTCCGTAGAAAACCACTATAAGCTGAAGCATAAGAGGAGTACCTCTTATTATCCATACTATTGTCTTTGAAAGCCATTTAAGCGGGAAAAACTTACTCATGGAGCCGAAAGCGATGATAAGCCCCAGCGGTATGGCAAAAAGAAGGGTCAGTGCAAATAATTCAAGTGTTGTCATAAAGCCTTCAAGCAGGCTTAAGGTTACTGTCCAAAACATACGGTTACCTCTGATTGTAATTCAAAAAACATCTTCAGAATCATGAAATATATATTACGAAAAAAACAGAAGACTCACGCAGAGCCTTCTGCCGTCTGATATAATTATTTTACAAGAGTAAGCTCATACTTTTCTGCGAGAGCATCAAGAGTACCGTCAGCAAGAAGCTTATCGGTAATTTCGTTGATCTTTGTGCAAAGGTCAGAACCCTTACGGCAACCGATACCGTATTCTTCTTCGTTGAGAGAAAGAACCTTTGTAAGGTTTTCATAAGTTGCACCCTCTGCTGTAAGAGCATCAGCCATTGTAAGGTCAATGATACAAGCATCAGCCTTACCTGTGTGTACTTCGAGGATTGCATCGGACTGATATGTAAGCTCTGTATACTTGAAGCCGTTATCTTCAGCCACTCCCTTACCTGCAGATTCAACTTCTACAGCAAAGGAGAGATCCTTAAGACTTTCAACTGTTGTATAATCAGCTGCTTTATCCTTAGGCATAACAACAACCTGAGCATTCTTTACGTAAGGGTCTGTGATATCCATTGACTTTTTGAGAGCATCGGTAATAGTCATACCGTTCCATACACAGTCAATCTTCTTGGATTCAACTTCAAATTCCTTGTTGTCCCATTCAATTTCAATAAACTCAACTTCAACACCGAGCTCCTTAGCAACAGCTCTTGCATATTCTGCATCAAAGCCTGTCCACTCACCGTTTTCATCAAGATAATCCATAGGCTTATACTCTGTAACACCTACAACGAGTTTACCCTTATTCTGGATTTCTGCCACGTCAGCAACTGCTGCTACAGTTGTTTCTTCATTTGCTGCTGTGGTATCACCACCGGGTGCCGCAGTTGTTTCTTCATTGCCGCCGCATGATGCAAGAGCGAACATACAACCGAGAGCCATAAGAACAGCAAGAACTACTGATAATGTCTTTTTCATTTTGTTTACCTCTTTCATTTTAACTTTTTAGCACTTTACCTTAATAAAGCATAGGCATATTTTAACAGAGTTATTTTCCGTTGTCAAGATATTTTTATTAATTGACATATTTAGTTTCCAAAACTTTTTTAATTCGTCTTACCGTAAACACTGCAAGGAACGTTTTTGCGGCATCGGGAATGACAAAGGGAAAAACTGTAACTGAGGATGCAGCCAACACAGAAGAAATGCTTATATCTTCTGCCGTGAAATATGTATACCACAAAGCCCCCGGTATATAATGTATAATTATATATAATATATATCCTATATAAAGTCGGTAAGGTTTTTTAACTGTATATTTTTCAACAGCATAAAAAACGGGGACACCTGCAAGAAAGCCCCATATAAACCCTGCCGTGGGGCCCGTCAATGCTCCGATACCGCCCGTAAAACCTGAAAACACGGGAAGCCCCACACTTCCCAGCATTATGTATATCAAAAGCATATAAAAGGTCTTGCGGCTTCCGAGAATACCGAGAGAACACATTGCAACAAAGGTCTGCATGGTAACGGGAACCGCAAAGGGAAAATGCACCCACGCACCGACACACATGAGTGTAGCAAACAACGATATAAGTATCATGGAATATATCCTGTTTTCCCGCTTCATACTTCTTCTCCTTTTCATGCTTTATAAATAATAACATAAACCATTGCACAAAAACAAGATATTGACTATTAACAGGCAAGATATTATAATTATTCCGAAACTAATGTTAAAATGAGGTAAAATTATGATTTTATCAAATTTCCACACTCACACAACCTACTGTGACGGTAAGCACTCTCCCGAAGAGATGGTGCTTTCAGCTATTGATAACGGAATGCATGCTTTAGGCTTTTCCACCCATTCATACACTTCAAGAGATCTCACCTACTGCATAAGAAAAGAAAGAATAAAAGAATATCAGGAAGAAATAAATGCCCTGAAGGAAAAATACAAAGATAATATAAGAATATATTGCGGAAGTGAACTTGATGTCATTTCGGATATGGACAGAAGCGGTTTTGATTATTTCCTCGGTGCCGTTCACTATATAGACATCGACGGAAAGCTTCTCACTGTTGACGGCAGCGGCAAAGAACAAAAAGAAGATGCCGACAAATATTTCGGCGGTGATATGCTCTCTTATGCTGAAGCATATTATGAAATGACAAAAAAAATTGCAAATATGCCCGAAGTGGGTTTTATCGCACACTTTGACCTTGTGACAAAGTTCAACGAAAATTACGAGCTTTTCGATGAAAAAGACCCGAGATACATAAAAGCATGGCAGGATGCCGCACTTCATCTCATAAAAATGGGAATCCCCTTTGAAATAAACACGGGTGCTATTCCAAGAGGAGCAAGACAAACTCCCTACCCCAGACGCGAAATTGCAGATTTTATCGTCGAAAACGGAGGAAATTTCATAATGACCTCTGACTGCCACCATAAAGATCGGTTGTTATGTGCTTTCGAGGAAGCCGACAAAATTTATGAAGGCATTGAAGTTCTTGATTTTGAAGATTTTATAAAATAAACAAACCAAAACCGGGCACAAACTGCTTTTTGTCGTAGTGTTGTGCCCGTCTTTTCTGTATATCAGAAAAAGGGGTTCATGAAACTACCGAATATCCGAAGCTGTTTTTCGGAATCTGCTGCTCAGTGAAAATAATTCCCTTAAAAACCGTGCTCTGCACATCAGCAGCTCCTTATCTTCTCCGAAGTGCAACAAAATTTTGATATTGGAAAAAAGAAAAAATCTTATAATTTATCAACCCCCTGTCCCGGGTCTTGGGGAATCGGTGTTTCTTGATATAAGCAAATTACTCACGATGCGAGTAATTTCCTATATAATAAATTAAAACTTCCTCTCCGCAAAAAAACGGAGAGGAAATTTTTATTCTGCTATACTTTCGCCGTTTTCTGCAGCATCTCTTAATCTCTTTTCTCTTGCAGCTGTGGCGGCACGGGATTTTTCAAGTTCGAGATACATTCTGTCACGGGTCTTCTTGTCTATGTTATAGAAAAGCATAGGAACTACGCAGAGATAGTCGAATATGAGCTTAGGACCGCAGGCAGTGATAAACATTCTCCACATAGTTTCATTTGTCTGAACTGCATCAACACCCACCTGGAAACCTGCCCATTTTTCGAGAAGCACGGCGTTTATCTTTGTAAGAATAATACCCTTGACTTTATCTATATAGCTTCTTGCAAGGTTAATTGTAGCTTCAACTCTGTAGCCGTTTTTCCACTCGCAGTAGTCAAGAACTTCAAAGTTGATTTCAGGGTCAAGAATTTTCTTTGTGCCGTAAAATACCATTTCAAGGCAGTTTCCGACCATGGCAGCAAGGGTCATGGGGAGTTTTTTCTTATAGAAGCCGTTTTCTTTACCGCCGATAAGTCCCGTCAGGAAGAAAATAGTTTCAGAAACGGTAATTGAAAGGGACTGCATTACCCACAAGGCTTTGGTTGAGAATTTCTTTCTGAATTTGGTAGCCCACGGGTAGGACGCATAAGATATGGGCATACCGGGGATACCTGCTATGGTAGACATCATGTTGAATTTCAGAACGCTGTCATAATACAGGGATTCGGAAGTACCGATATCAATACCGCCTATGAAGCCCGAGAGCATATAAATGAGCATCGGACGGTTTCTGAATACCGAGAAAAATCCTTTTAGAGCAGGCGGCGGCTGTATGGACTGGGGAACTCTTTCTTTACTTACAATTACCCACCATACAGAGGGAATGGTGGCAACTACCCACCAGAAGGTTTTGAAGCCTGCAAACATATTGACAAGATTGAGTTTCAGTTTACCGTTGTTTACAAGGTCAAACATAATACCCATAAGCTGCTCGGGGAATCTTGAGAACAGCTCCGATATAAACTTTGCGGAAACAAGAAGTGAAGTTCTCTCATTGGGATTGGGTGTAAAAACGTTATCTATGTAACCGCCTCCGCCGAAGAAGGCACCAATGGTTTCGTTTATATAAGATATCACCATATAAAAAATGAGTTTTTCGGCTGCATCAAAGCCGTTGCCTTCGGCGATTATGGGCATAAGGCAAGTAGCAATACCTACAAGTATACTCGGAAGAAGTGCTAACCACTGGAAGGGCTTGAACTTGCCCCAGCGGGTACGCATTTTATCTATAATAAGTGCCGAAAGAGGGTCATTTATCATATCGTAAATGCCGAGCCCTATTGCCGCATTTGCTCTGGCATCAGGGGAAAGTCCGTATATTTTATAGAGAAAAATATCCGAAGCCGTGTCATATTTTCCAAGCGACAGCGAAGCCACGCTTGATTTTACAAGATAAGCAACTCTTTCTTTTGTTGAACAGAAAATTCTGTTCATATACGCATCATTTTTCAGATCCGTTATATACTCCTGCTCAGCTACGGCAGTTCTTTCGTTGTCCGACATTTATTTTCCCTCCTTCTTTCCTGCTTTTTCAAGAAGCTTCTTCTCCTGTTCTTTCTGTATATCAGAAAGCCGTTTATACATTTCTGCACGTATCTCTTCCTGAGGAACACCCCGTTCAACCATGGTGAAATATTCCTCAATGGGAATTCCTCCCACATAGCACTGTGCATGTTTTACCTGAAGATTTTCTCTGAAGCAAAGAACATCCACAAGGAAATTGACACCTACCAGAAAAAGATACAAATAAGCACCTATTCCCACAGTACCCGACACAACAGCATTTTCAGGAATAAAATAAAAACTGAGCATGGCAATAATTACAAGAGCGATATAAATTATGTCAGTGGTATAATTTCTTATTTTGCCCTTAGGTGAACACGCCAATGTATTAAAAACAAAATGAAGAAGCATGGTGACGACGGATAAAAGCAGACAGATAATTGACAAACTGAACAGTATTCCTGCTGTTTTTGTGTCGGCATTTCCTATTACGGAACCGAATGCACCGAGGTCAAGCTTTTCAAACATATTGTAAATGTCAAGCACCCCCATATTACCGCTGTAAGTGGCAAAGGGTTCGGCAAGTTCTATTTTTACTATAGGTAAAAACAGTGCAGCAATGGGCAAAAGGCTTGTAAAAATTCTTATAATAGTAAGCTTTGAACCGACAAAAGAAGCTTTCAGCCTGTCAACCTTCTTCTGAAAATGATAATACTGCACCTCTGCAACATCAGCATCCTTCATGAGCCTTTCCTGCAAATCGTAAACCACAATATTAGCCCCGCAGTAAGGACAATGCTGCTTCCAGTCAGAAAGCTTCAGATGCTGTTTACACTTGGGACAATCTGCCATAAAATCACCTCGTAAAATATATATTACAATATTAACATAAATTTTAATCTTTGTCGAGATAATTTATATATTTTTTACAATTTGTAATACAAATACAATATATTACCGCCCGAACCAAATAAAACCAAAGTCTCAATCAGCTCGGACGGTAATTCATTTTCAATAAAAAGCTCAATATACTTTTCTTAGCACAACTCGGTTCTTTATAAAAAGTTGGAGGTCTATAAATCATAATTTATCACACTTATTTGCAATAACCTGTAGGTAACGTCACCCACAGCCTCCCGTGACACTGTATTAAAATATTACACCCATTTCACACGGAGAATAATACTCATCTACGGGAATTTTGCCGGTAATTTTTACATTACTGAGATTAAAAGTGTATTGTTACCGTTCTTTACTTATATGTATCCATTAAGTTTTTGTATCCCTCCGAAAAACTCAGCAATTCTTCACCATTAACACTGATAGAGACAATCGGCATCATATATCCGTCACCAAAATAACCGGGTTCTGAAATATATGTTATTTTGTCGCCTGTCTTTACTTTTTTGTGAAATCCGTTTTCTGACAATATACCGGCATTTTCCGCTCTGACGATAAAATTGTTATCCTGATACGACTCATCAATTTCGGAAAGCCAAAGTACAATATAATTGTCCTGTTTATTATAAATGATATTATCCACAATCGCATTATCTGTTATAAAGTTACTGCTATCGGAATAATATTCTTTTTCGTGTACAGTATATATAAAATCAGATGCACCCAAATATATTAACGGAATGTTCAATATAAAAAAAGCAATAAAGATTATAGCAATGATATATTTTATTTTCATATTTATGCCCATTGCTTTCCGAAGTGCAAAAAACACGCAAAAATTAAAATCGGTCAACGGTTCAAAAACTCGGATATGTCATAATAACCCCTGCTTACCAGTCTTTCGTTTGCTGTGGTAAAAAATCAGGG
>SVQH01000010.1 GCA_015065425.1 Oscillospiraceae bacterium | reverse complement strand
TCATCAATAAACATAAAAAGCTCACACATTAATAAAACCTAAGCCTTGATTATCGAGGTATTGTCATCAAAAAAAAAAAAAAAAAAAAAAAAATAAGCATAGAAAATCGACATACCTTGTTTATCTATGCTTATGCTAACATAAAACCGTCCGAGTTGCAATACGTATTTAATATAAATGTTCTCAGTTTGCTTTGTTGATATTGCACAAAGTATAGAAATGTTAATTAACACAAAGCATAGAAATACCAATTAACATGAATAACATTAAACAAACATGAATGAATTAAATAAACACGGATACGTTAAATAAACACTGACACGTCAATTAAACACTGATACATCAATTAAACACAGATACATCAATTAAACACAGCAGCATTAAATAAATGCAGATACATTAAATAAGCATAGACGCATTATACAAGCATAGATGAATTAAGCAAACATAGATATTTTAAATAAACACAGATACATTAAATAAACATATAAGCACTAAACAAAGTTTGGAAGCTTTATTGAAAGTTTTGATGTTTTCAATTTTTACCCTTTTACGACAGTTTATATTCCTTGAGTATTCTCTGTGTTTTACAGCCTAATGCAGCATAAAACTTTTGAGCCGAATCGTTCTGTTCCCAGACATCAAATTCTATAATTGAGC
Organism: Oscillospiraceae bacterium; assembly: GCA_015065425.1. Taxonomy (GTDB): domain Bacteria; phylum Bacillota; class Clostridia; order Oscillospirales; family Acutalibacteraceae; genus RUG806. The sequence goes on along the minus strand of SVQH01000010.1, from coordinate 81,259 downwards.
AGTTTTTTTCTTTTGCAATTCTCTTGATTTCTTCAAACAGAGCCGTGCCGACACCGTTTCTTCTGTATTCTTCTTTGACAAAAATTTCATCTATCCAAAGTGAAGCTGTGTCGGGATACATTTTTGACTTAAAGTGCTTGACTCTGCAAAAGCAGTAAGCACAAACGGTATCATTTTCGCATGCGGCAATTCCGAGAAAGCCTTTTACTTTTATACGTTTGTTAAATTCTTTTTTGCTCATTATTTCAGTCTTCTGAAACAAATCAGGTCTTTGTGATGCGTGAAGCTCTGCCAATTTAAGACTCAAAGGAGCTACTTTTTCATAATATGTTTTATCTATAAGCTTAAATATCATATATTTTCCTCCTAATTTCTTCACAACTGTTTATCTTAATATAACATCGAAAAACTGTAGTGTAAAGATTCATTATTCATAAAAGTGAATAAAAAATATACTCAAATTCGATTACTGAAAATGTTGATTTACTTCCGATTGTGTTGTATTATATGCATATCAGATCCAAAAACATTTTTATATCAAGAGGTGTTAATATGTTTATAGAAGAGAGACATCAGGAAATAGCTGAAATTATTAAAGAAAACGGAAAAATCACCATTGCCGAAATTACGCAAAAATACGGAATATCAGATGAATCCGCCCGTCGGGATCTTCGTATTCTTGAACAAAACGGACATTGTAAAAGAACTCACGGCGGGGCAATAGCATTAAGCGGAGTATTTGTTCGTTCACCCAAAAACAGAAATTTTTCCGATATGCCTATATTTGACAACTACAGGGAAATATCCCGTTCAGCTGCAACAAAAATCAAAGAAAATGATATAATATATCTCACCGGCGGCTCATTCGGCTATATAATGACTTCTTTTTTACCGAAAGATATCAACTTTACTGTAGTTATCAATTCTGTTGATATAGCAAAAGAGCTTCTTGCTTTTGACAACATTGAAGTTTTTATTACAGGAGGAAAAATGCGGCAAAGCGGTTCAGTTACAGACAGCCTTGCAAATGAGTTTGTCAGCCGTATTCATTTTGATATTTGTTTCATTACGGGTTCAGGTTTTACGGCAGAATTCGGACTTTCAAACGGAACCGGCGAAACAGCCGCATTTCAGTACACGGTTATAAAAAACAGCCGCAGGAAATATCTTTTGATGCCAAGCTCTAAAATCGGTATTGATTCCTTCATCAAGGTTTGTGATGCCGAAGAATTTGATTCGGTAATAACCGACTGGGATTGCACCGAAGAACAGCTTACTGCAATAGAAAGCAAAAAAATTGAAATAGTTGTTGTCAATAAACCAAAATGATAAGAGAACAAAAGCTTCGTAATCTTATTCTTGATAAATATAAAAGTCTAAGGCAGTTTGCATCAGAAGTCAATATTCCCTACAGCACACTTATGACAATACTTTCAAGAGATATCGGCGGTGCATCATTTGATACAGTAATGATTATATGCACTAAGCTTGGCATTGACCCGAAAGAAATCTAACCTTCACTTTCATATCTTTGGTCATAAAAACGGCACAGACCCTTTACCAGAAGTCTGTGCCGTTATAATTTATCGGTAAAACTCAGGACTTACTTCCAAAGGGATGCATCCTCAAGTCCTACGGAAGCTCTAAGAATAATTCTTGCATCCGCTGAGGTGATATACTTATCATTATCTATATCAGCCGTATATACTTTTGCAAAATCAACTGTCTCAAGTCCCACAGAAGAACGCAATGCAAGTCTTGCATCGGAAGCCTCTATTTTGCCGTTATTGTCAAGATCACCAATAACAGTATCAGCAAGTCCCTTCTCTAATATACTGCCTGAAACGATAATTGCCAGAATCTCTTCAAATGAATAAAATCCGTTATCGGGTTTAGCCACAGAAGTAAAAGGCTCAAACAGGGCTTCACAATAATCGGCAACCGATGTGCCTCTGGGGAAGGTCATAGTTCCGACTTCAAAGGAGCAAGGAACATAGACTGTATTTTCCTGAAGCTCTCGGTTTTGCTCTTTAAGTGCAACAAAGCTGTCATTATCTTTGTTTCCGAGAACAATCCCTGAATACTGTTCGTCCGTACCCTTATAAATTAGTGTTTTCAAATTTTTGCAGTTTCCGAAAGCACCGCTTTCTATTATTTTCATTGATACGGGAATTGTAACCTCTTCAAGGGCCGTACATTCACTGAAGGCATCTCCTGCTATTCTTTCAACCCCGTCGGGAATAATAACAGAAGTAATAGCAAAACATCTGCTGAATGCACCGCTTCCTATATCCTTTACCTCATAGGGAATAATAATTTCCTTAAGAGCAGATGCACCATATAACAGGGCATTGCTTATTCTGTTAATCCCTGTAGGAATGTTAAATTTTTCAAGAGAAGAACAATTTCCGAAAGCATACTGCCCCATATACTTAATATTCTCGGGCATAATGATTTCCTTAAGGGAAGTACAACCGTTAAAAGCATTCTCACCGATATAATTACAGGACTCGGGTAAAACAACCTTTTGGAGCACGGTATTGTTAATAAAAAGATAGTCTGCAATTCCCGTTGTACCTTCTTTTACTATTATTTCGGTATCTTTCCTGTTTTTGTCAACCTCAGCCAAAACATTTCCGATATAAATATCACCGTTTTTAGGAAGTGCTTCATACCACGGAGTACCGTTAAATACGGCTCGTCCGACTCCACACAGAGAGTCAGGCAAGGTAACCTTGGTAAGATTGAAACAACCTGCGAAAACAAGTTCTCCGAGATAAAGAAAACCGTCCGGTAAAACTACAGAGGTTATCTTAGGGTCATTCTGAAATTTCCATCTTGTTATTCCGCCGACGGGATAACCGCCCAGTTTTTCGGGAATAACAAGCTCACCCGTAACGGAGCCGTCATAATCATTTATTACCGCATAACCGTTTTCGATATAGTAGTTAAAAGGCCCCTTTTCTTTATTTACAGGAAAAGCAAAACCGAATACAGGCAAAGCAGCAATAAAGATACATACTGACATAATAATGGAAAATAATTTTTTTGTCTTTTTCATTTCACTCAACCTTTCGTAAATAATTTGTTAATTTATTATAGCATACACTTATGCATATTGCAATATTCACAAAACATCTCGTTGATAATTTTATATCTTTTGCCAAAGCTTCAAAATAAAACTGCAATGTCCCATATTCGGTACTTTCCTTCTGCTAATATATATTCAATAAAATTTCGGGTAGGTGCTATATCTATGATTTACTTATATTCATTCAGTTTTCCGTCTCCGGAGGAAGAAACGGATTTTCTCAGTATTCCATCGGGTAAAACCCTCAGAACCTGTTATGTCACAAAATATCCGTTTGGAATGTTTCACGGCAGAGAACTGCCTCAAAAATTTGATTTTGGCGATATCACGGTATTCTGCGGCAACAACGGCAGCGGCAAAAGTACAATTCTTAATGTTATTTCCGAAAAATTGAAGCTCAAGCGAAATTCACCTTTTAACAGGAGTGACTTTTTTGACGATTACGTGTCCATTTGCCGTTACTCTCTCGACGGTGATATTTCCCCCGACAGCGGTGTAATAACAAGCGATGATGTTTTTGAGAGAGTGCTTGATATCAGAAGAATTAATGACGGAATCGATACGAAGCGTCAAGCACTTTTGGGTGAATGGATTGAAAATAACAGTGAAAATGCAGACACTGTACTTCACGGAATCGACGATTATGACCGTTGGAAAAGAATCATGGATTCAAGAAACAGAAAAGTCAGTCAGTCTCAGTTTATCCGTTCAAGGCTTATGCGTAATGTCACAGAACGCTCCAACGGGGAAAGTGCACTGTCGCTTTTTGTGGATGCCATTCACGACAATGCATTGTATATACTCGACGAACCCGAAAACAGCCTATCCCCCTCGAATCAACTTGAACTCAAATATTTTTTAGAAGACTCTGTCCGACACCACGGATGTCAGTTTATCATCTCCACGCACTCCCCTTTTCTTCTGTCACTGAAGGGGGCAAAAATATATGATATCGACTCCGTACCCGTAAAAGTTTCAAAGTGGACAGACCTTTCGTGCGTAAAGGTCTACAAGGATTTCTTTGAGGGAAATTCATATAAATTTGATTAAACGGTTGATTTCAGGAAAAATATCTGTTATAGTACATACAAAGCAATGATGAGAAAGAGTAGGCTCATGAAGCTTTTCAGAGAATCCCATCATCCTTCGGGATGTGCTGTGAATGGGTAAAGTGAATTCTGCCGAACATGGTCTTTGAGCTACGCACCGAGCTTTTCAGTTAGGCTGCGTCGGGTTCGCCCGTAACAGCGATAGAGTTTCGACAGATCATTTCCTGTCCGAACTTGATAAGGCTTGTTGTCGTGAGAAACAAGTGAATTAGGGTGGTAACACGTGAGTTTTTCGCTCTCGTCCCTTGGTTTTACATCAGGGGGTGAGAGCGTTTTTTTGTTAACAAAATTAATAAATTAAGTGTTACTGACTAAAGAAATGAGGAAAAAAACATGAAAAACATTTTAATCGGCGGAGCGTGGCCTTATGCTAACGGCTCGCTTCACATAGGGCACATTGCAGCCCTTCTTCCGGGGGATGTCCTTGCTCGTTATCACCGCCTTAAAGGAGACAGAGTCTTTTATGTATCGGGAAGTGACTGCTACGGCACCCCCATCACCCTCAGGGCAAAAAAAGAAAAAACTACCCCTGAAAGCATAAGTGAACACTATCACGAAGAATTTTATGAAGTGTTCAGACAACTCGGCTTTTCCTATGACCTTTATTCCAAAACTTCCTGTGAAAAACACAGAAATTTTGTCACAGAGTTTCACAAAAAGCTATATACAAGTGAGTATACGGAAGAAAGAAAAGTCAAACAAGCCTATTGTCCCGACTGCAAAAAAATTCTTACCGACAGATTAGCGGAGGGAAGCTGTCCCGTTTGCGGAAGCAGTGCACGGGGGGACGGCTGCGATAGCTGCGGTGAGATACTTGAACCCGTAAATCTCATAAATGCAAAATGTACCGACTGCGGTACTTCCGTAATATTCAAAGAGTCAACTCAGATATTTCTTCTGATATCAAAGCTCAGGGATGAACTGACAGTTTTTCTGAAATCCCATCCGTATTGGCGTAAAAATGCCTTGGCATTTACGAAACGTTATATAGACGAAGGACTTCGTGACAGAGCCATAACAAGAGATCTTGATTGGGGCATTGATGTACCGAAACAGGGTTATGAAAGCAAAAAAATCTATATATGGGCTGAAAATGTTCTCGGATATTTATCGGCAGCCGCTTCCCTTTGCGAAGAAAGAGATATTGCTCTCAAAGACCTTTTCGGAGAAGACAGCCGTCATTACTATGTTCACGGTAAGGACAACATCCCATTTCATACTATCATTTTACCAGCACTTTTACTGTCTCACGGCGAATATCTTCACCTGCCCGATGAAATAATTTCAAGCGAATATATGACCCTTGACGGACGGAAGATATCAACAAGCTCCGGTCATGCAGTATGGGCAAAAGAACTTGTAAGCACTTACGCCCCTGATGCAATAAGATATTTTTTCATAGCTAACGGCCCCGAAAAGAGAGATTCCGATTTTTCTTTCAGGGAATTTAATATACAAAACAATTCAGAGCTTGTGGGTGCATGGGGAAATTTTGTAAACCGTACCCTTGCTTTTTCAGCAAGATACCTTGATTCCGTTATACCCTCTGCCGAAATTGACGAGGATATCCGCAATAAAATACATCAGACATTCATCAGCACGGGGCAGAAAATCGAAAAAGGTGTTTTAAGAGAAGCCCTTGATGAGATATTCGGGCTAATACGTTTTGCGAACACATATTATGATTCGGAAAAACCGTGGAGCACAAGAACAGAGAACATTTCTTCCTGTCAGAAAACCATTGCAAACTGCATTTATCTTGTCGGGAATATTACAGTATTGCTATATCCCTTTCTGCCCTTTTCATCAGAAAAAATTACAAAATGGCTGGGGCTTTCATTAAAGTGGGAAGAACAGGATATATTAAAGCATAAAATAACAGATAAAATCACAATTCTGTTCAATAGGACAGAATAAAGCAACATACATTCATATACACATTTTCCCCTACAGGCAAATGTGTATCACGGCAAATACACCAACAAAATATAATTTTTCGCATAATACAAAAATAGCTTAAATTTGCTTTTTTCAGCAAACTTAAGCTATTTTCTCATGATTATTTTTTCTTTTTACCAAAAAGGCCTTTGCCTTTGTCTTCGCTGAGAGTACCCATATTTCCGGGATTGAGGGTTGACTCAAACTCTTTAAGCAGCTCTCTTTGTCTGTCAGAGAGCTTTTTGGGAACGACAACATCTATTTTAACAAGCTGATCGCCCTTCATTCTGCCGTTTGAATAAACTATACCCTTGTCCTTAAGTTTGAACACATCTCCGGACTGAGTTCCTGCAGGAACAGCATACTTCACATCGCCGTCAAGCGTGGGAACTATAAGTTCACTGCCGAGAGCAGCCTGTGCAAAGCTGATTTTTGCGGTATACCATACATTGTAGCCCTCACGTACAAAATACGGATGCTGTCTGACGCTGACACCTATACGAAGGTCTCCTGCAGGACCGCCGTTTACACCCTTGTTACCCTGTGAACGCACTGCAAATGCCTGTCTGTCATCAATACCTGCAGGTACATTTACCTCTATTTTTGAGGGTCTGCGTACTCTTCCCGAGCCGCGGCACTTTGCACAGGGATTGGGAATAACCGTTCCTTTTCCGCCACAGGTGGGACAGGGCTTTTGTGTCTGTATCACACCAAGTATGGTTCTCTGCTGACTCATAACCTGACCCGAGCCGCCGCACTGTGAACAGGTCTGTGTGGTTGAACCTGCAGCAGCACCTGAGCCTGAACAGCCGTCACATACTTCAATTCTCGTAACTTCGACTGTTTTTTTGCAGCCCTTTGCTGCTTCTTCAAAGGATATTGTTATGTTTGTCTGTATGTCCGAGCCTCTTTTGGGAGCATTGGGATTACTGCGTGAGCCGCCGCCGAAACCGCCGCCGAAGCCTTCAAAAATGGTAGAGAAAATATCTCCCATATCAAAGCCCATACCGCCGAAGCCGTCAAAGCCTCCGCCACCGCCGCCGTAATTGGGGTCAACACCTGCATGACCGAAACGGTCATATTTTGCCTTTTTATCGGCATCGGAGAGAACCTCGTAAGCTTCGTTGCATTCCTTGAACTTGGCTTCAGCTTCTGCATTTCCGGGATTAAGGTCGGGATGGTACTGCTTAGCCATTTTACGGTAGGCTTTTTTTATTTCATCGTCCGAAGCACCTTTACTGACACCCAGGACTTCGTAATAATCTCGTTTTTCTGCCATAATATTTTTCCTTCAGTTAAAAATATGTACAGTCAAAAGACTTAAAGCCGCGGAAAAACGGAGTCTTCCGCAGCCTTTTATTGTCAATTAAACTTCTGTATAAGGAGCATCGTAATAGCCGTCATCAGCACCTGCATCTGTGGGAGGAACATCATATCCTGCGGCACCGCCGAAATCGGGAGCACCCTGTGCTCCTTCGGGAGCAGCAGCCTTGTAGAGCTTTTCGGAGATATCATAGAATACCTTTGTGAGTTCTTCCTGACGGGACTTGATGAGATTGTAATCCTCGCCTTTAAGTGCTTCTTTAAGAGAATCTACTGCAGCATTAATGTTTGCCTTGTCGCCTTCTTCAAGCTTATCACCGTTTTCAGAAAGAAGCTTTTCACACTGATATACCATCTGATCTGCATTGTTCTTGATATCAAGCTCTTCCTTGCGTCTCTTGTCTTCTTCAGCAAACTGCTCTGCTTCTCTGACAGCCTTTTCGATGTCTTCCTTGCTCATATTGGAAGAAGCTGTGATAGATATTGCCTGTTCCTTGCCTGTACCGAGATCCTTTGCGGATACGTGAACGATACCGTTTGCATCAATATCAAAAGTAACTTCAATCTGAGGAACGCCTCTTCTTGCGGGAAGAATTCCGTCAAGCATGAACATACCGAGAGTCTTGTTGTCCTTTGCAAATTCTCTCTCACCCTGAAGAACATGAACCTGAACAGAGGACTGATTGTCTGCTGCAGTTGAGAATATCTGGCTCTTCTTGGTAGGAATGGTTGTATTTCTGTCGATTATCTTTGTGCATACACCGCCGAGTGTTTCAATACCCAGTGAAAGAGGAGTAACGTCAAGGAGAAGAAGTCCCTGAACCTCGCCGCCGAGAACACCGCCCTGAATTGCAGCACCTACCGCAACACATTCGTCGGGATTGATTCCCTTGAAGGGTTCTTTACCCGTAAATGCCTTGATTGCTTCCTGAACTGCGGGAATTCTTGAAGAACCGCCGACCATGAGAACCTTATCGATTTCGGAAATTTTAAGACCTGAATCCTGAATTGCCTGACGGACGGGACCCATTGTTGCTTCTACAAGGTCAGAAGTAAGTTCATTGAACTTTGCTCTTGTAAGAGAAGTTTCAAGATGCTTGGGACCTGTAGCATCAGCAGTTATGAAGGGAAGGCTGATAGCAGAAGTGGTAACGCCTGAAAGCTCAATCTTAGCCTTTTCTGCAGCTTCCTTAAGTCTCTGCATTGCCATTTTGTCGCCGCGAAGGTCAATACCTTCTGTCTTCTTGAACTCTGCAGCCAACCAGTCAATTATTCTCTGGTCAAAGTCGTCACCGCCGAGACGGTTGTTACCTGCAGTTGCAAGAACCTCCTGAACACCGTCACCCATTTCAATGATGGATACGTCGAAGGTACCGCCGCCGAGGTCATATACCATAACCTTCTGGTCATTTTCCTTGTCAATACCGTAAGCAAGTGCAGCAGCTGTGGGCTCGTTGATAATTCTTTTTACTTCAAGTCCTGCAATTTTACCTGCATCCTTTGTTGCCTGACGCTGTGCATCGGTGAAATATGCGGGAACCGTAATAACTGCCTCGTTGACACTGTGTCCGAGATAGCTTTCAGCATCAGTTTTAAGCTTCTGAAGAATCATTGCTGAAATTTCCTGAGGTGTAAAAGCCTTGTCGTCGATTCTTACCTTATATTCAGTGCCCATCTGTCTTTTGATGGATGCAACTGTCTTGTCGGGATTTGTGATAGCCTGTCTCTTTGCTACCTGACCTACCATTCTTTCACCTGTCTTGCCGAAAGCAACTACAGAGGGAGTTGTTCTTGCTCCTTCAGCATTTGCGATAACTACAGGCTCGCCGCCTTCGATAACTGCTACGCATGAGTTTGTTGTACCTAAGTCAATACCGATTACTTTTGCCATTGTTTTTTCCTCCAAAATTAATAAAAATATATCAGTTTGCTACTATTACTGTTGCGGGACGGATAACTCTGTCACCTGCTTTATAACCTTTCATGTATACTTCGGAAATGACATTTTCGCCGAGTTCCTCATCGTCTACATGCATTACGCCGTTGTGGAAATTGGGATCGAATTCCTCGCCTTTCTCACCGAAAGCCTCAACTCCCATAGATGCAAGTACATCGAGAAGCTGTTTTACCGTCATTTCGATTCCTTTTTTATAAGTTTCAAGGTCAGATTCGGCACTTGCCGCTCTTTCAAAATTATCAATAACAGGAAGAAGTTTTCCTATAATATCAGATTTTGAATCGGAATATATTGCTTCCTTTTCCTTTACACTGCGTTTACGGAAATTGTCATATTCAGCCATGGTACGAAGAAGCTTGTCATTTGCCTCCAAAAGCTTTTCGTTAAGACTTTCTATTATGCTGTCTCTTTCATCAGTCGCACTCTCTTCGGGAGTATCTTCTGCTGCGACAGTCTCATTTTCCGTAACATTTTCTTCTGCCCGGGCTGTATTATCAGTCTTTTTCTTATCTTTAGCCAATTTTGAACCGTCCTTTCATCATGTATTTATTATTTACGTCTGTGCCATCTGTTCCAGAATGGAACCTGCCACTTCACTTATATATTTAACCAGAGGTATCACTCTTGAATAGTCTGTCTTCGTAGGTCCTATAACACCGAGACAACCTGCCGCATCTTCTCCGACTTTGTACACAGCCTTAATAACGGCGGCTCGTCTCAGGCACGAAAATTCGTTTTCAGAGCCTATTTTAAGAGAAACGGGAGAATCCGTATCTGCCTCCATAAGTGCGGTTACGGTATTTTTGTTTCTCAGAAGTTCAATTATCTGCACCGCATCCTGAGCCAGTTCAACTGAGCTTAAAATGTGTGAATGACCCTTTACCACTGCATCTGCACCCGATGCTTCAAGTGCCGCTTCAAAAAATGTCACGATAAGAGGCATTATGTCAAGTGAGCGTTCACCCAAAGAAGACGCCGCCGTCTGAAGCTTTGCACTGTTCAGAGCTGAACTTTGCACTCCCGTGAAATTTGCCGCGGTAACATTGTAAAAAAGCTCCATCAGCGGATAATCGATTTCACAGCCAAGTCTTGCAATTCTGCTTTTTGTCACTCCTGCCGAGGTGCTCACCACCACCATCGCACTTTTTGATGAGAGTGGAATAAGCTTCGTACCTGTTATCACGCCGTTTTCACTGTGAGGAGTCACAGCAACAGCCGTAAGTCCCGTCACAGCCGAGAGAACATCACAAATCTGTGAAATGACACTTACCGTATCGCCTTCGGAATGGTCTATGCTGCTGAGTATCCTGAACACATCACCGTCTGAGGGAGAGAAATTCTGAAGCAGCTTATCAATGTAATATCTGTAACCCTTGTCGGAAGGAATTCTGCCCGCAGAAGTATGGGGCTGATCAAGATATCCCATATCGGAAAGAAGAGCCATTTCGTTTCTTATTGTCGCAGGAGACACCGAGACATTAGGCATACCTGCAAGAAACTTTGAGCCGACAGGCTCACCTGTCGTAAGGAACCGTTCGATGACAGCAGAAAGTATAAGCTCTTTTCTTTCGGAAAGTTCCATGCTTTTGCCTCCCGTTGACGATTTTTCCTGTTAGCACTCACACAAGCCGAGTGCTAATCACATTTATAATATATATCCTCCGCCGGCATTTGTCAAGAGAAAAAGTGCAATTTTTTCATGTTTTTGCAATTTTTTATAGCACACTGCACCTCGGTGTGCTAACAGCTGCACATAAACATAATGAACAATTTATTAAAAACCTCTTGTGCATAAGTTTATGTTGTGCTATACTTTAATGTGTATAATTATTTAAATAAGACGGTGATGAATAATGACAGACATTTCAAAACTTTGCATGGTTTGCCTCGGCGAAAAAGATGCCTCAGGTATCTGTCCGAACTGCCGTAAAGATACAGATATTTCACAGCCTGCACCCCTTCTTCCCGTTAAAAGCATTCTCGCACAGAGGTATATAATTGCAATGGCAAGAAAGAGAAACAGCGAAGGTATAACATATTCCGCTTATGATATGAAACTCGAAAAGCCTGTTTCCGTCAGAGAATTTTTCCCGCAGACTCTTGTAACGAGAGATCCCGATGAAATAAGTGTAAATGTGCCGCCGCAGAACAATTCTGCATATACGCAGTACCTCAACGCATTCATTTCACTTTGGACAAAACTTCACAGACTCAAGGGACTTACCGCACTCATTACGGTAACAGAAGTTTTTCAGCACAACGGAACGGCTTATGCAGTGTATGACGAATCGGAAAGAATAACTCTCAGAGATTATCTTCTTGAGACAAAAGAAGGCTTCATCTCATGGGAAAAAGCAAGAATAGTTTTCATGCCGGTGCTGTCCACCCTCGGTACACTTCATACCTCAGGAATAATACACAAGGGCATCAATCCCTCCTCTTTCATTTTCTCAAAGGAAGGAAAACTGAAGCTTACGGATTTCTGCATTGCCCCCGCAAGGACTCCCACGGGACTTCTTGAACCTGAGATATTTGACGGGTATGCACCTTTTGAACAGTATTCAAAAAATTCCGTGACAGACGCACAAAGCGATATTTATTCCTTCTGCAGCGTGCTGTACCGTTCACTCATAGGCAGCACCCCCATCGATTCAAAAACAAGAGCACAGAATGACCAGATGATGATCCCTGCAAGATTTGCAGAGCAGCTTCCTCCTTATGTCATCAATGCTCTCATCAACGGCATGGCTATAGATAAGGACGACAGAACCGAAAACATCGAACAGCTCAGAAGCGACCTTTCAGCATCCCCGAGAGTTATCGGAGCTTCAGCCCCTGTCTACACTCCCCCGCTTAAAATAGAGCCGACGGAAACTGCAGAACCCTTGAAGCCCGTACAGAAAACTCAACCGGCTTCTCCCGCAAAGCAGCCCTCCTCACGCAGTGAAGCTCAGAAGGCAAGACTCAGAGCTGAAAAAGAACTGGAAAATGTAAAGAAAAACAAGAAAAAAAATGTTCTTATCGGTATTCTTGCCGTAATTCTTGTCATTCTCTTACTTGGCATAGGTATACTCATTTCCCAGCTTATGAATCTCGGCGACCCGTCCCGGGACGAAAACACACCGGAAATCACCACACTGGGAGACACGGTGATAGCAGTACCGAATTTCATCGGCATGAAAATATCCGACATTATTTCAAATAAACAGTACACCGACAGTTTTGATATCAAAACCGTGGAAGCCAGCAGTTCCACCGTGGTTGCAGGTCTTGTCACAGAACAGAGCATTGCAGAAAATTCCTCTGCAAGAATTGGCGATACAATAATTCTTACCGTCAGCACAGGTCCCAAGATGTTCCCTCTTCAGGATGTATCGGGAATGACTTACGAACAGGCTGAAAGCACATTGAAGGCACAGGGACTTCTCTGCAAAAAGTCCTCTGTTCAGAACACCGACCCGTCAAAAGCAGGACTTGTGGCTGAGACTGTTCCTCCCGAGCAAAGTGCCGTAAAGGAAGGCGACACAATAATAATCGTTGTATATACCGACCCTGCAGCAAATGAGGAGACAACTTCACAGAATGGCGGAAACTCCGTGCAGGAGTTCCTTGAAGGACTTGAAACCACAAATCCTCAATTCTGAAATCACCCACTTAACAAGAAAGTGAAGAAATAAATGAATTACTTCAAACTTCTGAAAGAAGACATAAAATGCGTAAGAGAAAGAGACCCTGCCGCCACCTCTGATTTTGAGATAATGCTTCTCTATCCGGGCTTTAAGGCAGTGCGTGCCCACAGAAAGGCACACTGGTTCTATAAACACAATATGCATTTTATTGCAAGATACATTTCACAGAAATCAGCCGCAAAAACCAATATTGAAATACACCCCGGTGCTAAAATCGGAAGAAGATTTTTCATTGACCACGGAACGGGTGTTGTAATTGGTGAAACGGCTGAAATCGGTGACGATGTGACCTTATACCAGGGAGTGACTCTCGGCGGTACGGGTAAAGACGTGGGAAAAAGACATCCCACCGTGGGCTCAGGCGTTATGATTGGTGCAGGAGCAAAGGTTCTCGGTCCATTTACAATCGGCAACAATTCAAATATTGCCGCAGGCTCTGTGGTGCTTCACCCCATCCCCGATAACTGCACTGCTGTCGGCACACCTGCAAGAGTTGTAAAAAGAGACGGCAAGAGAGTTGATTATCTCGACCAGATACACATTCCCGACCCTGTTTCTCAGGAGCTTGAAAAACTCAACAAACGCATAGAAGAGCTCGAAAATGAGCTTCGCATATTAAAAGGAGACAAATAAACAGCATGAAGGTTTACAACACACTCACAAGACAGAAAGAAGAACTGAAGCCCATTAAAGAAGGGGAATTCAGGATATATGCCTGCGGTCCTACGGTTTATAACTATATTCATATAGGAAACGCCAGACCTATCTGCGTTTTCGACGTACTCAGACGATATCTTGAATATAAGGGCAACAATGTTATCTTCGTCCAGAATTTCACTGATATTGACGACAAGATAATCAACCGTGCAAATGACGAGGGCGTTACATTTTCCGAAATTTCCGAGAAATACATTTCCGAATACAAGACCGATTCATCAGGGCTTAATGTAAGAGAAGCTACCATTCACCCAAAGGCAACTGAAAACATCGATGAGATTATTTCCATTATAGAGACACTTATAGAAAAAGGCTATGCTTATGAAGCAGAGGGCGACGTATACTTCAGTCCTCTTAAATTCAAAGAATACGGCAAGCTTTCACACCAGCCCCTTGACGACCTTATGGCAGGTGCAAGAATAAACATAGGCGAAAAGAAAAAAGAGAGCATGGACTTTGCCTTATGGAAAGCATCAAAGCCCGGCGAGCCCTTCTGGAAGTCCCCCTGGGGTGAAGGAAGACCGGGTTGGCACATCGAATGTTCCGCCATGAGCAGAAAATATCTCGGAAAGACCATTGATATACACTGCGGCGGTCAGGACCTTGTTTTCCCCCATCATGAAAATGAAATTGCACAAAGTGAATGCTGCAACGGTGTTCCCTTCTCAAATTATTGGATGCATAACGGCTTTATAACCGTTGATAATGAAAAAATGTCAAAATCAAAGGGCAATTTCTTCACCGTCCGTGATGTTGCAAAGCAGTTCGGTTATGAACCTATAAGACTTCTTATGATATCCTGCCATTACAGAAGCCCCATCAACTACTCTTATGATTCCCTCATGCAGTGCAAGGCATCTCTTACAAGACTTCACACCTGCAGAGATTCGCTTGATTTTGCACTTTCAAACACAAAAGAAGAAGGCACCCTCAGAGAAGAGCTTTCAAAAGAATTTACCGCTTTCACCGAAAAATTCTGTGAAGCCATGGAGGATGACCTCAACACAGCAGATGCCATAGGTACACTTTTTGACCTTGTAAGATATATCAACAAGACCGTACTCGGCACAGAATCCTCTGCTGCAGATATAAAAGCGGCAATGGAAATTTTTGATACACTTACAGGAATTCTCGGAATAGTATACAACGAAAACTCCGGGGAAGCGGATGACACCGATGCTACAGCCATTGAAGCTCTTATTGAAGAGAGAACTGCCGCAAGAAAAGAAAAGAACTGGGCAAAAGCAGATGAAATAAGAAATAAGCTCACCGACATGGGCATAGTTCTTGAAGATACTCCCCAGGGCGTAAAATGGCACAAAGCATAAATTGATTAAAGACTGCATTTTACCTGAACAAAACGGATAAAATGCAGTCTTTTTCGTTCTCTCCTTCTAAAAAACTCAATAGACCAATTCAATAAGCAATGTACTTCCTACCTCATCATTGAACAGTGACAGCTTATACCTTCCCTCTTCAAAAAAACAGGTTTTCTCCGAAAAAACCGTACTTTTTTCATAAAGTGTAATCCCCGACAGCAGTTTTTCCGTATTTTCCTTGCCCGAAAAAGCTGAGGTCATACATTCACACAAAGAGATAAATCTTTCTGCCTGTCCCTGTGCTTCCATATTCATCATAGTGAGAGAAACCTGAACAAGAAGATGCCCTTCACCTTCTTTTGCAGTAAGAAGAGTATCATCCTCATTGAGAACACTCATAAATACAAACCATTCATCATCAGAAAAAAAAGCATCGGTAAGTTCGGGAACAACTTCCTTTTCTGACTTTTTCATCCTTCGCATAAGCTCTGTAATATCCACTCTTTCCTGCAGATAACAGGAAGAAAAAGTAAGACAAAGAGAAAAAATCAACAAAAGAGACACAACTTTTTTTTGCATAATAAATATAATCTCCAAATCTGAATATTTTTTCGGAATTTTCTATTCCATAATTTATTTTTATGATATATAATAATTATTCAGAACAAAAAGACTTAAAGGGCGTGATAATATGCAGGACAAAAATAAGCATGACGATTATCCGGACATTTCAAAATTATTCAAAATAGATGAAAATGAAATACCCGATGAAATAATAAAAAAAGACACATCTGTAAGGAAAACCGGCGAAGCTATACTCAACTCCGATGAAGCGTTGAAGTCACTTCCGAAAAAAACACAGAAAGCCATAAAGAAAGACAAAAGCATAAAAAAACGCAATGATTTTATCAGTAAAAGCAAAAAGAGAGTAATTATTGCGGCAAGTGTTGCGGCAGCCGCTGCCATTCTTATTCTCGTCCTCGGATTTTTCGTAACACAGTCCAAAAAACCCGTGGTAAGTTTTGAAAAACCTGCTGTTGAGACAATATCCGTACATACGGATGACATCGGCATAACTTATTCCGTAAACGGCAGTTTGCATGTGGTATTCGTCGACAATGAATATGATACAAATTTCATAGAGGCAGGTCAGACCGTTGAAATGACTACGGCACAAAGTGTAAGTGTCACGGGAAAAATTACCGAGATAAAAGAAGAAGCACCCGAAAGTGACATTATTTCAAAACATTATTCCGTACTTACAACTGATTTACCCTCAACCTCTGTATACTGTGTATATATAAAACCCGACACTCCGGATGCTTTTGAAATTGAAGGCACTGTGGTATCGGTAAAGGTGCTTACAAAAACATCAACGGATGCAGTGACAGTTCCCTCCACTGCAGTACTTGAAGACAGCAGCGGCACCTTCGTCTGGACATATTCACCGTTTACGGGAAGCATATCACGGCTTGATGTGACCACAGGCATTTCCTCTGACGGAAGAACGGAGATAACCTCTGAAATAAAAAAATCGACCCGTGTCATATACTCATTCTCCTGTCGTGCAGAAGAACTCAGTGAAGACATGAAAGTAAGAACAAAATAAGGTGAAAAAATGAAAAACATTTATCTCGTGCAGGCAAATGCCATATACGGCGATAAAATAAAAAACACGTACATTCCTTATGCAATAGGATGTATTGCGGCATACTGCTTTCAGGACAAAGAAATAAAAGAAGAATATTCTCTTAAGAAGTTTATATACACAAGAGAAGATACCGAAAAAGCGGCAGATTCCATGGAGGAACCATATCTTGTGGGCTTTTCTTCAAGCATCTGGAACAATGAATACAACAAGGCACTTGCAAAAGAAATAAAAAAGAGATATCCTTCGTGTATAACTGTTTTCGGCGGTCATCAGATACCTCCTGTTCCGGAAGAAGCCTTCAGAGAATATTCAGATGCCGATATACTCATACACGGCGGCGGTGAAGAAGCTTTCCGTGACATTCTTCTCACCCTTAAAAACGGCGGAGACCTGTCGGGAATACATAATATCTCAGTAAAGCTCCCCGACGGTACAATAACGGACGGAGAAAGAGCTGCCCCCACGACTCCCGATTATCCCTCTCCTTATCTTACGGGGATTTTCGACTCCATACTTTCCGACGGAATTGAGTTTTCTGCAATAATCGAAACAAACAGAGGCTGTCCCAATCAGTGTGCCTTCTGCGACTGGGGAATTTTAAGGTCAAAAGTAAGACAGTTTGACCTTGAAAAGGTATATAAAGAGCTTGAATGGTTATCCGAACATAAAATCGAATATGTTTACTGTGCAGATGCAAATTTCGGACTTTTCGACCGTGACATGGATATCACGGACAAGTTCATAAAACTCAAAAAAGAAACGGGATATCCGAAAAAGCTCAAGGTCAATTTCACCAAAAACAGATGCGAATTTGTAGGTGATATAAGCCGTAAGCTCAGCGACAGTGATATGGGAAAATCTCAGACACTTTCATTTCAGAGTGTGGACGGGGATGTTCTGACGGCAATCGGAAGAAAAAATATAGACCTCGGACATTTCAGAACACTTCTTTCCATGTACGAAAAAGCAGGCATCCCCACTTATTCCGAGCTTATTCTCGGGCTTCCCATGGAAACCTACGAAAGCTTTACCGACGGAATATGTACACTTATAGAAAACGGACAGCACAAGTCCATAAACGTATATCCCTGTGAGCTTTTGCCGAATTCCCGTCTGGGATCAAAGGAATATGCAGAAAAATATGATATAAAAACCACACGTCTTCCGTTTTTACAGTTCCACTGTGAAAAAGAAGCCTCGGGTATTACAGAGTACTCAAATCTTATTACATCCACATCGACCATGACTAAAAAGCAGTGGGCAGAATCATATTTCTTCTCCACTCTCATACAAAGCTTTCACTGTCTCGACATCACAAGAGAAACTGCAATATTTTTCAGAGAAACAGAGAATATTTCATACAAAGAGTTTTACGGTAAGCTACGCGATTTTGCAAAGGACACCGTAAAGGCACCGTATCTCAGTAAAATATTTTCAGATGCACTTGCCCGTTTCTCTGCAGTTGCACATGCAAAAGACAGTATTGCAATATATGATGACCGTTTCGGCTCAATCTCTTATGAACCTGACGAGCACCTGTTTTTAAGCTGTATTTACGACAGCAAAACTCTTTATAAAGAAATCGAAAACTTTCTCTATACACTTACAGACAGCGAAGAAACAGCAAAAACCCTTACAGCATATCAGAAGGCGATATTAAATCTTCCACGCAAAAGTGAATCCGAAGCAGTTTTCCCATGGGCTCTCCCCTCTTTCTTTGCTTCGGTTCTTAATGGAGAAAAGCAACCGCTAAGCAAAAATCCTACACTCATCCGTTTTTCTTCTCCTACGTTTACCTTATCCTGGCAGCAGTATGCAAAGGAATGCGTATGGTACGGCAGAAGAAATGAAGGAATGCACATGAAGGCGGTTGTAATCCGATAAAGGAGTTGACAGAACATGAAAAAAATTCTTGTTGCAGGGGCAGGGCACGGAGGCCTTTCCGCAGCAGCCATACTCTCCAAAAACGGCTATGACGTAACTGTTGTCGAAAAACAGACAAAAGAAACAATAGGACACGACTGGCATGATGCCATGGATATACCTGCATTTCATTTTGCAGATATCCCCGTCCCTCCCGAAGACTGTTTCAAACGAGGTCTTCACATGTGCTATTACAATCCTAAAAAGACCGTAAAGCTTAACACGGATGAAGGTCCCGGTGCTGCTTCCTCAAACGGCATCACCATTGACAGAAAGTTTCTCATTCAATATCTCATTGAACACTGCGAAAAATGCGGAGTAAAATTCATTTTCGGTGCAGATATAAAAGAGGCACTGACCGAAAACACAAAGGTGCTCGGCATAAAAGCGGTTATTGACGGAAAAGAAAAAGAATTTACCGCAGATATGACCGTTGATGCGGCAGGAATGTTTTCTCCCGTAAGAAAAAGCCTTCCCGAACAATTCGGTATTCAGAGGGACTTTGCTGAAGATGACATCATTGAGATATACAGAGCATATTACGAAAACCCGGATAAATATATCACCGATCCCAATTATTCTGTGTTTTTCTACAACTGCGGAAAACCGGGCCTTGACTGGGTAATTACCGAAGAAGAATATATTGATGTGCTCATAGGAAAATTCGGAAGTCTCACCGAAGAAGAAATTGACACTTCGCTCGAAGATCTGAGAAAGCTTTATCCCGGAATGGGCACCACGCCCATCAGAGGAGGTCATACTGCAAAAATACCTCTTTCAAAAACACTTCCCATGATAATTGCAGATTCATACGCACTTGTCGGCGACAGTGCGGGAATGACGGTCCCCCTCAACGGCTCGGGAATAAATCTTTCCCTTCAGGCAGGAAAGCTTCTTGCAGCCGCAGTTATGGCTGCAGAAAAGAGAGGGTATAAAAAAGAAGACCTTTGGCAATACCAGTACAGATATTTCACTCTTTTCGGGAACAACCTTGTCCCCATCAGCATTATGCGTCGTTTTTTCGGTGCAATTACCGCAGAGGACATAGATTTCTTCCTTGAGAAAAACATTCTTACGGAAAAAGAAATAGGAATGGCGGGAGGTAATTTTTCCGAAGTCAATGCAGCTTATATTATAAACAAGCTGTCAGCCGCTGCACCTAAAATCAAGCTGTTGCCTTCCCTTCTGAAAACTATTTCCGGAATGCCCATGCTGCCGTCTATCTACAAAATGATGCCCGACAAGTGGGATGATAAAAAAATACAGAACTGGATAGAAAAATATTCAGAGTTATAATGTAATTATTTATTACTTTCCTTGCAATTGACAAAACATTATGTTACAATAACTCTGTATATATATGCTTCTCTGGAGGTACAAAAATGAAAAACAAATTACTTTATGTGTTTTTCGCTGTCACAGCTCTTATATGCTGTCTGTCATTTTCAGCAGCTGCAGGCTTTGACATGGAAAACGACGAAATACTCGAGCTGGATTCTGTAAACAGCCTTGACAACTGTTACAGCAGCGGTGACGCAAACGGCGACGGTACGGTATCATCCGACGATGCCCGTACAATTTTGAGAGTTGCCGTAAATCTTGAAAACATCGACGCTTCCGCTTTCATGAAGGCTGATATCGATGAAGACGGTGAAATAACCGCTCAGGATGCACGACTTGCACTGCGTCTTGCAGTAGGTCTTGAAAACATTCCCGGACACAACACCATTGAAATTATCATTGTTCCCTCAACCTGCACAACGGAAGGTCTTAAGGTAAAGGTCTGCACTACATGTGTAAAGCTTTATGCAAAAATTACCACACCTGCTGACAATCATGTTCCCGGAGTATGGGAAACAACTCAGGAAGCAAACTGTCTTCAGGAAGGCATAGCTCAGATGAAATGTCTTTTCTGCAACACGGTGATAAAAGAAACAACCATTGCAAAGACAGGTCACAGCGGCGAATGGACATATCCCGATGGTGTAAACTGCCTTGATGCAGTTCCGAAACACAGAACCTGTACAGTATGCGGAAATTACGAAGAAACAGTTGAAAATCCCCGCGGTGCTCACAGCTTCTGGTGGGCTACAGAGGTTCCCAATACCTGCACGGAAGACGGACTTGATGTTTACAAATGCAAATACTGCGGCGAAGGCAGTAAATCCATAGTAACGAAAGCTCACGGTCATCTTTATGAAAAAACTGTGATAATCACCGAGCCTACCTGCACGGAAACAGGCTTACAGGGCGATAAGTGCGTATTCTGCGAAGATATCACAAACACAAAAACTCTCCCTGCCCTCGGTCATGACTATGACAACAGCCACTACAAGGTAACAAAAGAGCCCTCCTGCAGTGAAGAAGGAACTGCTGATGTTATCTGTACCCTCTGCGGTGATGCAAGAGAAATTTCTCTCCCCGTAACAGAGCACGACCTCATTGACAAGTGGGAACAGACTAAAGCTCCCGATTGTACGGAAGAAGGACTTCTTGAAGGTGTTTGCCGTTATTGCGGTCCCGTTACAAAGGCAGTATCTGCAAACGGTCATACTGTTGCTCAGTGGACAAATGTCAGACCTGCTACCTGCACAGAAGAAGGACTTATGATAGGCTACTGTTCAGTTTGCGGTAATGATGCAGCAGAAAAGGTCATTGAGAAGAAGGCTCACAGCTTCAACGAAAAAGACGAAAACGGAAGCCTGATAATTTATCATGTTTCAGGTGTTCTCTGTAAAGAAGATGGCGAAGGCTATATAAAATGTACCGTATGCGGTGAAAAGAAATACGGAAAAATTACTTGCCTCGGCAAGTGTGTAATGGGTGAAAAGAAGGTTTACTCAGAAGCCACATGTACACAGGACGCACAGACAGTTGAAATCTGCAGATACTGCAATGAAGAAATCGCAGGCAGCATCAGAACAGACTATAACACAAAGCTCGGTCACGAATGGGGTACATGGACTGAGATAAAACAAGCAACCTGCTCCGAACGCGGCGAAAGACAACAGCAGTGCACAAGATGTGAAGAAGTACGTTCCTACTATTCTCCTGCACTTGCACATACTCTCGGCAAGTGGGTAACAACAAAGGAAGCCACATGTACCGAAACAGGTCTTAAGACACTTTCATGTACAGTTTGTGAAACGGTCCTCGAAAGCGAAGATATCGCAATGGCAGCACACAAACCCGGTGAGATAAGAATTGATAAGCCTGCAACAGAATCAGAAGAAGGCACCTGCAGCATTTTCTGTGAAATCTGCGACAAACTCATTGAAACAAAACCTTTTACAAGAATATTTGTTGAAGGTACTTATGAAATTGAGTTCGCTGATGATTGCGATGTTTCCGCAGGCGGCAAGGTTTCATTCACAGTAAAAGAACCTGCTCAGAATATGTTCGTAAGATTCGCTTACACAGCAGCAAACGGAGAGGTAATTGAAACTGATATCGAACTTGTTGACGGAGTATACACCTTCACCGTACCTGAAAATATCGCAGATACAGATGTAATAACAATAAGAATTTTCGGTTATTGATAAAATCATCTGATGAATACATAAATAAAGGAGGCTCCCGCTGAAAGGAGTCTCCTTTATTTATTTTCAAAACACATAAAGCTTAATTTGGCGGAGCGATTCGCCGAGGTATATTACGTCCCCTTGACAGGGCATCATCCCAGACAGGAACTCAAGGCAAATTCGCATATAAATTATGATTTAGTTTCCCTCAGTTTTCTGAAAAACTCTGACAACACCGCTGCACATTCTTCTTCCATTACACCGCCTTCAACAAGGCTTTTATGATTATAGGGCAAATCAAAAAGTCTTACAATACTTCTTACACTGCCTGCTTTTTTGTCATAAGCACCGAAATATACTTTTTCAATTCTCGAATTGATAATTGCACCTGCACACATCGGGCAGGGTTCAAGGGTGACATACAACTCACATCGGGGAAGCCGCCAGCCTCCAAGCTTTTTACATGCATTGTCAATGGCTTCTATTTCAGCATGATAAAGTGCGTTTTTGCCTATTTCCCTGCGGTTTCTGCCCGTAGCTATTATTTTGCCGTCTCTGACAATTACGGCACCAACGGGGACTTCCCCTTCCGCTGCCGCTTCCTGTGCCAATAAGAGGGCTTTTTCCATAAACATATTATATGAGTTCATCTATCTTCTTTAATGTATCAAGACCGTATTTTACACCTTTTTTGGCATATTCCATACCTTCAAATTCAACAGTTACATAACCGTTATAGCCTGCGTTTTTAAGAATTCTCAGACACTGCATTACGGGAACTGCACCGTGACCGATAATTGCCCCTCTGAGGAAGTTTCCGCCCCTTGTCATAAAGAAGCCGTCGGAAGGTATAAACTCTGTTCCTTTTTTGAAATGGAAATCCTTTGCATGAACATGAAAAGCATAAGGGGCAACATTACCCACTGCAACAGCAGGATCTTCATCTGCACACATGAAATTTCCGATATCGACAAGAGCACCGAAATTTTCATCATTGACTCCGTTTATTATTGCTGCAACACGTTCGGAATCCTGTGCAAAAAAGCCGTGATTTTCAATGCAGGTGCGAATACCTTTTGTCTTTGCATATTCCGTAACCGCTTTATAGCCTTCAACTATTACAGGCAGAGCATTATTAAATCCCATACCCTGCTTTTTCTCATTTTCCTTATATCCTCCCGATGCATCGTGACGCATCACTTTACATCCGAGAGCCTCAGCAACATCTACTTCATTTTTCAGTTTGTTTATCTGATTTTCTCTGTCATAAAGAAGATCTGAACCGATACAATAGGCAACGATATCAATTTCGTGCTTCTCTGCCTCTGCTTTCAGCTCTTTTGCATAAGTAAGCTTATCCGTTCCCTCAGGGGCATGTATCTCTGCGAATTCTATGCCGTCAAAGCCCATTTCCTTTGCAAGGGCAATAAGCTGTTTTTCGGTATACTCTCCTGCTGAAACAAGAGAAGAATAGCTGTAAGAACTTACTGAATATTTCATATTTTATCCTCCGTTATGCTCTCATGATATGAAAGCGTATATCCTATGTGGTCAAAGAAAATTCCCGCAGAAATCCGTATATAATATTTCCCGGGCAAAAGTGCGTACTCTGCACTTGTTTTTTCCGTATCTGACATTACACTTATGTTATATACCGAGCCGCTGTCAGCTGTAGAAGCAACAGGCTGCCCGTTTTCATTATAAAGAGTAAATGAGAAAATATTTCTTGAATAGCCGAGCACTTCGTGAGAGAAATCAACGGTAATATACTCTTCATCTGTAAGAGTGAAGGTAAAAAAGTCAAAATCATAATCGTTTCTTCTGTCGGAAAGTACAGCATTTACGGGCACCCCGTATTGAAGCTCATCTGCAGAGGAAAAGGAATCATTGATTTCACTCTCCCACTCGTCACCCTCAATGAAAGAAATTGTCAGGTAATATCTTTCAGTGTTGTGATAAAGCCCTTCGCTGTCAATCAGAACATAGTAAGTTCCCCTCGGAAGTCCTATAAGAGAAGAAGCACTGACGTCATCCGCCCACTGTGATACACCTGCAAAAACAACACTTCCGTCTGAGTTGAGAAGTCTGTAATTCCAGCCCTCTCTTTCTTCCTCTTCGCCTATGGCTTCGTGTGCAAATTCAAGCACAACGGCACCTGCTTCAGGAAGATTAAATCTGAAATAATCCCTGTCTATCCCGTTTATCTGTGCGGAAATGCTTCCCGTCACAGTGGCATTGACAGCTATTTCATTCGCAGTCTCTTTTGAATCGTTACGTTCGTTTTCTGCATCATTAACAGCACTTCTTTCAATCTTAAGAGTATAAATTATATCGGTATACACACGATTGATAACGGCAACATAATAATTACCTGCCGTAAGTCCGACTTCACCGCTTTCAAAAGTCGGCGTATTGAATTCGGAATTGACAGAAAACAGCTGCGTCATATCCTCGGAATAAAAAATTACCTGCCAGCAAACACTGAGTTTATCCGCAATTTCAGCGTGAGTGAAGGACAGTTCAATAATCCCGTCAGTATTCATCCTGAACATATACCAGTCCTCATCCTGTCTGTCGGGAAGCCTTGAAGCAGTACCTTTTACGGGGATGTCACTGTATATATCATTATATCTGTATACATTGTCATTGCATTCCGTCTCATACTTTGACCCTTCAACAATGGTGACACTTATTCTGTACACATCAGGGGAATAACCTGTACCCTGTGTCACCACAAGACGGTATTCACCCTTAAGAAGCCCCAATTCAGACGAGGAATCGAAAGTCACCGAAGGGTCAGTTGTAATGGTATTTATAAGTCTGTAACCCTTTTCTCCCCCGTCACCGTTGATAAAATATTCCTGATAAAGTGCAATGTTCCAGCCCGCCAACGAACTATATTTATCATGGGAAACCGAATATCTGAAAACAGCCCTCGTATCAAGTGTGAATGTATACACATTAATGCTGTCTGGAGAACTCAGCATTCCGTAAGTATCCGTAAAAATATTAAGTCCCGTAACCGTTTCCTTGCCGCTTCCGGGATAATATGAATTATCCTGAGAAAGATTAACGGTAAAAAACTCATCAGAGGAATTTTCAGAAGAAACCTCCTCTTTATCAAAAATTTCATCGGAAGTGCCGTTTTTATGTGCCGTATCTTCCTTATTTACATTATATATATCAGCATCCGTCGTCATTTCTTCCGGATAAACAGTTTCAGTTTCACAAAAAGTATCTTTTGACTTATCATCTGCCGTAACACTTTCCGTTTCTCCGCTGTTTTCAGCATCTTCTGAATATCCTGAAGCTTTTTCAACCACGGCATTTTTACTGTCACTTAAAGCTGTAGAAGCATAGGGCACCACAGCGACACCGAGAAGCACTGCCACCGTAAGATATAAACATATAAGCCCTTTGATTTTTTTCATTGAAATTTCCCCTTGCAAAATAACACGAAAGAAAACTCTCCCATGTTCTCACAATCATTTTAGCATATATATATAAAGTAATCAAGGACATTAAAATAAAAAAGAATCATAAAAGATTGACAACAAGCACATAATTTGCTAAAATGAGCAGTGCAAAAAAACAGTGCCCTCTTAGTTCAACGGATAGAATAAGGTCCTCCTAAGAATTCGTCAGAGCATCCGCCTTTTGGCTAAATGCAAATGATAGTCTGTTATTCTCGTACTAATAAATACTAAATTTTCTATAAAAGCCTCCTTAGTTCAATGGATAGAATAAATCCCTCCTAAGGATTAGATGTGAGTTCGATTCTCGCAGGGGGTGCCAAAAAAGAGCCTGAAAACCTTTATTTTACAAGGGTTTCGGGCTCTTTTGTTTTTTGATATATTTTAAAAAGTAGTAAAAATCTCATTAGCAAGAACAGTTTTGCTAATGAGATTTTGTGAAAATGACAACCGCCTTCAAGGTGAACGGTTTGCTAATGAAAATTAGCACGAAAATAGGCTTTTTGCTAATGAAATGAAGATGTTTGCTAATTTTTTCAAAAAAATTAAAAAAAACTTGCTAATTAAAAAGGCGATTGACACATTGTTAAGCTATTCCTTTTTGCTCATATTTATCATTAAAACACACTCTTAAAGTCGTTTTCTAACAATAAATTACTACAAACCTTTTATGTTATAAGATAGTATAAATACAATAATTAAAATACCTAATACGGAACCATAATTGCTTCAGCGATTATGGTTCTTTTTTTTCGTCAAAATACACAAATTTTCGGATTTTTGAAACTTTTTTCAATTTTAGGGGTAAGAAAGTGCCATTCTCTGTCCCAACTAGTGAAGGGGTTAAACAAAACACTTTCAAGAACCTTGAAAATTGAATATCAGGGAACTGAATACATCAGTTTTAATACGAGCCAAGTAGTTAGTACGCCATGAACTCATAAGAGTGAGCGAGAAAACTGAACTATAAATATTGAGTGGTTCTCAATAAGGCGATGACTATTAGAATTTATAATGGTACTCCTGCTTAGTCACAGGTCGAGCGTGATAAAACCGTCGCAACCGATGAAAGTAGCTCTGAGTTAACAACAGAGGGGTGAGATTCCCGTGGTGTAGAAAAACCAATCTACCGTTCAGTTTCTTCCCGGTGAAGCAGGGGGCGTTGAGAACAAATACTGCTTATACATAAGGTTTTATGATGTTGAGATATTTATATTAAAGATTTCTATCTCGGAGTCATATTAGACTATCTCAATAATCAGTTTCTGTTCATTTTCGAGATTTGTTTTTTCTTTATCGGATGCATAGTCCAAGACCTTTTTCAAAGAGCCCGACACCTTCCAAAGACTTGTTGTTGCCATTATTCAAGTCCTACTTTGCCCGGTTTGAAATATTTCGAGATGTTTGCTTCAAGAGTTCTGACATCATTCGGAACGGTCAATGAAACCGATTGCATTTGCTTTAGCAGTAAGCTGATTAAGGTTAGTACCGACTCTGCGAAGCTCAATAATAAACTGTTTGTAATCAACAGGCGGAGCCTCAACCAACCTTTTACCGAGAATTAAAGCACGGATAAGCACGCTTCTGTTTACTCTTAATCTCTTGCAAAGATTCTTAACTCATAAAACCTTATTATATGTACTTATCAAAATTTTACATGCCGAAAAATCGGCACTAATATTTGTGGAAAGGAGTTACTTTATGAGAAGTGCAAGAGAATCAGGATGTTTTCCATACAAGAGTAAGCTTGTATGTTTTATGGAAGTTTTTCCTGATGGAACAATAACTCAAATACCAACTGACCGTAACAGCCGTCGAGATGCTTTATCGAATGCAAAGTCAGGTAAAAGTAAAATTGTTGCTGTTTGGCCCGGTCAGTGGCGAAGCGATTTATTTATTATTGATGACCTTGATGAGTTGTTTTATGCGTGGTGTACTTAACACGATTAAGGTTTCTTCAACCACATTTTTATAGTAAAGGAGGAGTTTTATGATTACTACTGCAATCATTTACAACATCGGCAGAGGCTTAGCGTTTAATGTTGTGCTTCCGCTTTGGTATGTGTTCAATCAGATTATCGGCATTTAGTTTGATTGAGAAAAAACATTTCTTTGTAGAGGAGGAATGTAATGTCGTATATATTCGCACACGAATATTAGCAATTAACTATTAGGAGGAATGCACTTGAATAATTGCAAAGTAATTGCAATCGCAAATCAAAAAGGCGGTGTAGGAAAAACTACAACAGCAGCAAATTTGGGAGCAGGACTTGTCCGACAGGGTAAAAAAGTAATGATAATTGATGCAGACCCGCAAGGAAGTCTTACGCTCTCATTAGGTGTTAAAAATCCCGATGAACTCGACTCAACACTCGCAAATGTTATGGAAAGAATTGTTGAGGATAAAGAGTTTGAATCGGGGTTTGCTGTTTTAAGAACAGACGAAGGCATTGACCTTATGCCTTCAAACATTGAACTTTCAGGAATTGAAGTTCGATTAGTAAATGAAATGAGCCGAGAAAGAGTGTTAAAAACTTATGTTGATACAGTAAGGGACAAATACGACTATATCCTTATAGATTGTATGCCCTCACTTGGTATGATGACATTCAATGCTCTATGTTCGGCAGACAGTGTAATTATACCTACAACGCCGGAGTTTTTATCAGCAAAAGGACTTGAACAGCTTCTCGGAACAATTAACAGAGTAAAAAGGAGAATAAACCCTGACCTTAAAATCGACGGCATCCTTATAACAATGGTCGATTATCGCACAAGGTTTGGCAGAGGTTTAGAAAGCCTTATAAGACAACAGTATGGTAAATATCCGACTGTTTTTAACACTGTTATTCCCCGTTCAATAAGAGCAGTTGAAACAACGGCAGAAGGCAAAAGCATTTATCTTCACGATAAAAACGGTAAGGTGGCTGAAGCCTATGCGAATTTTACGAAGGAGGTAATGGGAGATGGCAAAACAAGACAGCGTGTCAAAAGTTCATCTGAACTCGTTCGATGATTTATTTGAAACGGACGAAAGTCGTGAAGACTTAAAGAGAGAAAGGCTTATGGAAATCCCCATTTCTTTAATTCACGATTTCCCTGACCATCCGTACAAGGTTAAAGACGATGAAAATATGTTTGAACTTGTTGAAAGTATAAAAACAAGAGGACTAATTCAACCCGTACTTGTAAGACCACTTGATGACGGGACATACGAAATGGTGTCCGGACACCGAAGGAAAAGAGCATTTGAACTTGCAAATATTGAAAAGATACCTGCAAGAGTTCAGGAACTTACAATGGATGAAGCTATACTTTCAATGGTGGACAGTAATCTGCAACGAGATGAAATTCTACCCTCAGAGAAGGCGTTTGCTTTCAAAATGCGTCTGGAAGCAATGAACAGACAAGCAGGCAGACCGAAAAAAGAAAATCTGACACCGGTGGAGTCAAATTCTTCAAAACTCAGGACAAATGAGATTTTGGCAGAAGAAGTCGGTGAAAGCCGTGAGCAAATCCGCAGATATATTCGTCTTACTAACCTTATTCCCGAACTTCTTGACCTTGTGGATGAAAAGCAAATCGCAATGCGACCTGCAGTTGAAATCTCATATTTCACTCCTGAAGCACAAATGTGGCTTTTTGAAGCTATTGAATTTGCAGATGCAACCCCTTCACATGCACAGACTTTGCGAATGAGAAAATTCGCAGAACAAGGCAGATTGTCAAAGGATGTTATTGATACGATTATGGATGAGGAGAAACCAAATCAAAAGGAAAAATCTCCGTTCAGAGATAATCGCATATCAAAAGCAATTCCTGCATCTGTTCCAAAAGAAAAACAGTGCGAATATGTATTAAAAGCTATCGACTACTATAACCGTGTCCAACAGAGACGCAGGGAAAGAGAAGCTCGATAGCTTTTTTCTTTTTCCCCTCTCACACTCTCCCCTTTATTAAATACTAACTGTACTAACCGAGAATAAGAAATATTAACTCTGTTAGTAAGAACAAGAAAGGAAAATGCAAAATGAATATCAAAGTAGAAATCAAGAAAATCCTCAAAGGTGATAAGCCTACAAAAGCTTATGCAAACATTGTTATCGATGATGCAGTCGTAATTCACGGCGTTGGAGTTGTCGAAAACGAAAAAGGCAGATATATGTCTATGCCTATGACAAGTTGGAAGACAGCAAAGGGTGAAGAAGTTACAAGACCCGTATGCCATCCAATTTCTTCTTCGGCTCGTAAAGAACTTGAAGAAGCACTTTTCGCTGCTTATGAGCAGGAAATCAACAAAAACAACTAAATTTTAAGAAAGAACGAGGTAAAAATTATGTTTAACAAAGCAAAGTCATTCATTCAGACAAAGGTTCAGGCAGTAAAGGACTTCTGTGCAGAAAAGGTTTCTCAGAAGGCACACGAAGTCCTCAATGGAACAATCGCAGAAGCGTATGTAGATACCGGTGTTAAGATTCTCATCGCCGTAGTTATCGGTGCTCTTCTTCTCGGCGGTCTTTACGCTCTCTTCAATTCAACCATTATGCCCACTGTCACACAGAAAATCACAGAGCTTTTCAACTACGCAGGTTAAAGCTCAACAAATCAAACAATCTATCACAAAAGAGCATCCGTAACAAAACGGGTGCTCTAAATTTTTAAGAAAGAGGTAAAAAATTATGTTTAACAAGATTAAGTCAATCGCAACAGGTGTTGCAAACAAGGTAAAGGGTTTCGTTTCAGCAAAGGAAACAGAAATGGCAGCAAAGGCTCATGCAGTTCTTGACGGTACAGTTGCTGAAGCCTATGTTGACACAGGCGTTAAGATTCTCATCGCCGTTGTAATCGGTGCTCTTCTTCTCGGCGGTCTTTACGCTCTCTTCAACACAACTATTATGCCCACAGTCACAAGCAAGATTCAGGGACTTTTCAACTACGCAGGTTAAGCGAAAACAAAAATTAAGAAAGAACGAGGTAAAAAATTATGTTTAAGAAAATCAAGTCAATGGCTACAGGTGTAGCAAACAAGGTAAAGGGTTTTGTTTCAGCAAAGGAAACAGCAATGGCAGCAAAGGCTCACGCAGTTCTTGACGGTACTGTTGCTGAAGCCTATGTTGACACAGGCGTCAAGATTCTCATCGCCGTTGTAATCGGTGCTCTTCTTCTCACACTTCTCTATGCACTCTTCAACGACACAATTATGCCTACCGTAACCGAAAAGGTCGAAGGTCTTTTTAACTACGCAGGCTAAATAATTCAAACGGGCGGAGCAGAAAAACTGCTTCGCCCATATTTGTGAGGACTGATAACTATGACTAAATTTATACAACCAATAGGACCGATAAGACCGATTTCACCTGAAAGGTTAATGGAACTAAATCCCGAAGAAGTTATAACCACCATTGTGAAGCTCGCTTGTATTTTTCTTTTCTACTTGGCAGTTCACAAGATTTCAAAAGTTGTAATCAGTAAAACACCCGGTTACAACAAAGAAAGCAAAAAAATCCCAATATATCATTGCATCAGTATTATTCTTGTGTCAAGTCTGCTAATTGCCTTCGGTTGGTCAATAGAACTACTCAAAGGCATTATTCTTTTGCAAATATTACTCTATGCTTCGGTATCAGATATTCAGACACACGAGGTTAAAGATTTCGTTTCAGTTTTGATATTCATTACAGGCTTCATAGGTGTAACACTTTCCGATATTCCGATGATGCTTTTCAGTGGCTTGGCTATCGGCGGAGTGTTGTTAATCTGTGCTATGGTAAGCGGAAACAGACTTGGCGGAGCAGATGTAAAACTCTCTGCTGCCTGTGCTTTCTTGCTTGGTTTATCAAAGAGCATAGCAGGTCTTGTTATCGGTCTGTTTGTTTCGGTGATAGTAAATCTAATCATTCAGAAACAGAAAAAATTGAAAAACCAACCTTTTCCACTCGTTCCGTATTTAAGCATTGGCTTTATGCTGATGTATTTCTGCTAAAGGAGGTATAGCAATGAAGAAGGAACCTGATTTTCTCACCGATTGGAAAATAATCGATGAAAACAAAGTAAGGCTCATTTACTCAAACGGTAAAGAACTTACGGTGTCAAAGAAAGATTTTGACAGAACATTTATAACTTTTGTTACTTCACCTCCCGAAGTAATAGAACGAGATTTTTGTAATAAAGGAGTTGAACAGAAATGAAAAACAGAACAGCGATAGGTATCGTCTGTATTATTCTTGCGGTGGCAGTAACCTTTGTTGTGTCACCCCTTGTAAACAACATCTCTGATAAGAAAACGGAGGTAGTCCGCTTTGTTGCTGATGTATCTCACGGAACAGAGATTAAAGACACAGATGTTGAGATTGTGAAAATCTCAAATTCTGCACTCCCCGAAAAGGTAATTAAGGACAAGAAATCAGTTGTCGGTAAATTTGCAACAGCAGATATATTCAAAGGCGACTTTGCAACCGAAAGTAAGGTAACTGATAATGCAAACACAGCTAATGATGTTATGGCTTCACTAAAAGGTGATAAGGTTGCAATGAGTATCACAATAAACTCATTTGCGGGTGGTCTTTCAGGTAAGCTCGAAAACGGTGATATTGTAAGCATTTATGTTACCGATAAAGATAACCACACAGAAGTCCCGGCATCTCTTAAATATGTCAAAGTAATCACAACAACCACATCAGGCGGTATTGATGAAAACGATGTTGTTGAAAATGAGGACGGCAGCTTTGAGCTTCCTACAACAATTACGGTTCTTGTGTCTGTTGAACAGGCAAAAATCCTTGCAAACTACGAGGAAAGTGCAGTAATGCACGTTGCTCTCGTTTACCGAGGTGACGATGCTACTGCAGATAAGTTTCTTAAAGCACAGGACGATTATTTCACAAAAAAGAATGTAAGTGAGGCTGATAAGAATGGCTAAGATTATTGCTGTAATCGGTTCACCCGGTAGCGGTAAAACAACCGTTACTCTGAAATTGGCACAGGAGCTTTACTGCGCCACTACAAGCGGAGCAGTAATTTATCTTTCACCTTCTTTGAAAGTCCCTGCATTAGGTGTTTTATTCCCGAATTACACGCCTGACAGTATCTTCTCTCTCGGTACGATGTTCGATAAGACAGATATTTATGAGGAGGATATTCTGAACCACCTTGTTACTGTTAAGGCTATGAACAACTTCGGTTGTCTTGGTTACAAGGCGGGAGAAAACAAATACGATTTTGCAACGCTTACGGAAGATAAGGTAAATGCACTTTTTGAGGTGCTTCACAAAATGGCAGGATATGTCTTTGTCGATTGCACAGACGAGGAAAATGATCTTATCTCACAGATAGCATTGAGAAATGCACACGAGGTAATTATGGTGCTTTCACCTGACCTTAAAAGTATGGTATATCTTGCATCAAACGAGGAGCTTTTCGGAAACAATGCTGAAAGAGCAATGAGAATTCTCAATGTGAACGAAAATGAGCTTTATTCACCTGTTGATGATGTAAGAACCAATGTGAAGAACATTTCATATATTTTGCCTTACAGTAAACAGATAAGAGGTCAGCACCTTGACGGTCTGCTTTACGAAAGAGCAAAGGATAAAAAGTACCGAACAGAGCTTTCAAAGATTATAAACAAGATTATGTAAGAGAAAGGAAGAATTCAGAATGAAAAAGATTATAGGTGTCCTTATTGCTATGGCAGTTATTGCAACTGCATCTTCTGTTGTAGCTTCTGCTGCAAATAACGAAGAAACTCCCAATATTCCCGAAACAGGAACAACCGAAAAAGATACAACAATCCCCGAAGAAACAACAGCCGAGGAAGTGAGTAATAATGCCGATACTGCAACTACTGATGTGGAAACATCTACCGAAGCAGATGAAACAACAATGCCTGAATCTTCCGAAGGAGCTGAAGGTTCCGACAATACAGATAGCGAAAGCAATGAGGAAGTTGAAAGTGCTACTTTTGAAGTTCTTGAGGACGGCGAAACCGTGGAAGATGATAGTGAAGCGGTAAATGATGAAGTCCCTGAAATTCCGCAGACAGGAGAAAAAAGAAAGATTTTCCCTGCTGTTGCTACTTTCATCGTGTCCGCTATTGCTCTTGCATATTGCGTTGTAAAGGGTAAAAAGATTAAGAAAACAAAATCAAAGTGAACGGAGATTAAGTAATGCAGAAAATCATTGATTTTGTGCCGCTGTTATCGATGATTCAGGAGCATATCTCCTCTCGTTATGCGGCGGCACTTTCTGATTCAAGTAAATTGCCACAGCTCAGGTCATATATAGACAAATATCTTCTTGACACCGGTTATGTAGTTGAAGGACTTACACAAACCGAACTGAGCAATAAACTTTATTCTGAAATGGCTGAATACTCCATTCTTACCAAATATCTCGGCAGAGATAACATTGAAGAAATCAACATCAATGCTTGGAATGATATTGCTATTACCTATACTTCGGGTAGAACAATAAAAGCAAAGGAGCATTTTTATTCTCCTTCACACGCTGTCGATATTGTTAAGCGTTTGCTTCATCATTCAGGTATGATTATTGATAACTCCACTCCCATGTCGCAAGGTCATTTGCCTAATAATACCCGTATTACGGCACTCAAAGAACCTCTTGTTGACGATGAAGTGGGTGTCAGTGTTTCTATCCGTCTTTTGCATCCGTCAAGAATTAACAGAAAGCAGATTATTTCTTCCGGTAATGCAACTGAAAAGATGATTGATTTCCTTTGTATGTGTATGCGATACGGTGTTTCTATGGTTGTTGCGGGTGCAACAAGTTCAGGTAAAACAACACTTCTTAATGCACTACTCACTACAATTCCCGATGGTAAGCGAGTGTTCACCATTGAAACAGGTTCAAGAGAACTTTCACTTGTCCGAAAAAAGAAAGGCAAGGTAGTAAACAATGTAGTCCATACTCTTTCCCGTCCTTCCGATAACCCTGCATTTGATATAACTCAGGAAGACCTTGTTGTAGCTTCACTTCGTTTCAATCCCGATATTGTATGTGTCGGTGAGATGCGAGATGTTGAATGTTATTCAGCAGTTGAAGCAAGTCTTACAGGTCATACCGTTGTATCAACAGTTCACGCATTTGCTGCTGATTCAGCACATATGCGAATTGCTCTTCTTTGTCAGAAGCGTTTCCCCATCGACTTCAAAACTTCTCTTATGCAGGCAGGTCAGGCTTTCCCTATTGTTGTTTACTCTCATAAGTTAGAGAACAACGAAAGAAAGATTATGGATATTTCCGAGTGTGAGATACTTCCCAACGGTGATAGAGTTTATCACACACTTTTCAGATTCAATATCACTAAAAACGAAATCGTAAACGGTAAATATGTTACCGAAGGCTATTTTGAACAGCCTGAAATTATGTCAGACAATCTCAAAAGAAAACTCCTGCAGTTCGGTGTACCACAGGAGGAATTAAACAAATTCTTAAAGAAGGGAGCTGATTACGAATGATACTCCCAATGATTGCGTCTATATTTCTTATTATAGCAATCGTATGTTTTCTTAATTTAACCCCGCAACAGATAACACAGGATTTAAGTTCTGTTGTATCAAAGAAACCTAATATTCGTGACAGAGCGAGAGCACTCAGAGCAGGAAAAAAGAAAAAAGGCTTGGGTGCAAAACTTGAATATCTGCAATCGGCATTAAAGGCTTGTGGCAAAGAAGGAATGTTTGCTTTTGTTTGTTCAGCAGCATTAGTCTTGTTTGCCGTAGGTGCTGTTGTTGCTGTTTTAATTAATAATGTATTCCTTATCCCTGCTTTATCGGTAGCATTTGCAATGATACCCTTTATTTATGTTCGTAACATCATAAACATCTATGAAAAGCAGACAAAGGAAGAACTTGAAACTGCACTCTCTATCATTACTACCTCATATTCAAGAGATGGTAATATCATTATGGCAGTACAGGAAAACTTACCTCATATCAAGCCACCACTTAAAGAATGTTTTACGGCTTTTATTGGTGATGCTATGGCGGTATCTTCAAGTGTTAAACAGGCACTATATAACCTTAAAAAGAAGGTTGATGATGAAATCTTCCGTGAATGGGTTGATACCCTTATACAGTGCCAGGACAATCAGGAAATGAAAGATACCTTACAGCCTATTGTTTCAAAGCTTACTGATGTTCGTATCGTAAACAGTGAGCTTAACACTATGATGTCAGCCGTAAGAACGGAATACTACACAATGGTCGGTCTTGTAGTTGGTAATATACCTTTGCTTTATGTTCTCAATAAAGATTGGTTTCATACACTCATATTTGAAACACCGGGTAAAATCGTGCTCGGTGTATGCGGTATTGTGATAGTAGTAACATACTTCTTTATGATAAAGTTCACAAAACCTGTAGAATACAAAAGATAAGGAGGCGGTCTGATGATAATAAAAATTTGTATCGGTGTTCTTTGCGGAATCGGCTTATTTATGATACTTGCAGACCACTTCCGTATTCCGTATATGAGAACATCAAAGGCGGTTAATAACCTTGCAAAGCAACAGAAAGAGAAAACAAGCAGTATTGATGTTTGGCTTTCATCTGTTGCTTCTTTTATTGCCCGTAAAATTCGTTTGAATGAGTTTAAGAAGGCTCAGTTGGAATCAGATTTAAGAACGGCTCAAATGGATATTACTCCCGAAATGTTTATGGCAAATGCCATTGTTAAATCTCTCATTGTCGGTGTATTTGCTATTCCCGTTCTCTTTATCTTCCCCATACTTTGTCCGATAATCATATTCCTTGCTTTCATTCTTTACCGAATGAATATGAAGGGCATCTCAAACCGAATAAGGGCAAAAAGAGCAAAGATTGAATATGAACTTCCGAGATTTGTTTTCAAGATTGAAAAGTCCTTGATGCACAGTAAGGACGTACTTGAAATGATTGAGTCCTTTGCGAAAAATGCGGGACCTGAAATAAAGCACGAACTTGACATTACTGCTGCAGATATTCATTCCGGTAATACGGAAGTTGCTATCACAAGACTTGAAGCACGAGTAGGTTCACCTCTTATGAGTGACGTTTGCCGAGGACTTATATCTGTTGACCGAGGTGATGTCAATACGGTGTATTGGAAATCCCTCTCTATGAAGTTTGCTGATATTCAAAGACAGCAGTTAAGGCTTGAAGCTGAAAAGATACCGAGAAAGGTAAAGAAACTTTCAATGTGTCTGCTTTTCTGCTTTATGCTCATATATATCGTAGTTATTCTCGCTCAGATTGTTTCTTCTATGGGCGTTCTGTTCGGTTAACGGAGGTGTATATATGAAGAAATTTATTAAATCTAAAAAGGGCGAAGGATATATTGATGTTGTAATCGGTATATTTGCTATGATGATGGTTCTCGTTGTTGTTCTTAACATCTTTCAGTTTATGACTCTGAAACAGGATCTTGATGAGATAAGCGGTCAGCTTATTGAAACTGCAACATTTAACGGCTGTTTTGACAGCGAGTTTGATGAAAGAGTTGAGAACCTTCAAAATCAGTTCTTTGAATTTGAGGTTGATACTGATGCAGAAAGCTATTTCAATGCAACCTATGAGCGTGTTCAGCTCGGAGACCAAATGGATGTTTTTGTTTCGGTGCAGACCTATGTGCAAGGTCTTGGTATGTTCAGAATACCCGTAACAGTTACAAGCCACAGGTCAGGTATATCGGAAAAGTATTGGAAGTAGGTGTAACAAATGAAGCTGTTAAAATCAAATAAAGCAGAGGGATATATTGTCCCTTGTGTCTTTATTCTTATATTTGCGATGATATTCGCAATGATATTCACTTACTCTGCATCCATATCAAAGGTAAACCTTATGAGAGAAAACACGAAGGTTGTGCTTGACAGTTTTCTTACTCAAAACTCAACCGAAATATATAACAGTATCAAGCAAGGTAATGACTATACTGAAGCGATTGATACTGAAGAATTTCGCACATCTCTCATATCATTTTGCACATTGGAAATAGAGGACGGAATGTTATATAGTTATGATGCAGACGGAAAAGAACTGTATCACATAACAGAACCCGTACTCAGCTTCCGAGAAGCAAACGAACTTGAACTTGTAGTAAATTATACGATTTCAATTCCGTTATGGTTTGCAGGTCATCGGTTCCCATCTGCGAATATACCCATAGAGGTAACATCAATATTAACCGAAAAATTTTAATCACAGGAGGAAACAAAAATGATGATTCTTACAAGTAACCCAAACAAAAAGGGAAACAAAAACAACAAAATAATCGCTGCTCTCATAGTCGGCATTATTGCAGTATCAATCTTTATTGCAGTAATGATTGGTAACTTTGTCGGCAAGGACACAGAAGAACCTACAACCGATATTACAACCGAACAGGCAGAAACGGTTGGCGATATTGTCATTGATGATGACATCACAGAAGAAAATGACAATGCAGAGAGCACTACCGAAAAAAACGAGACAGTTATTAAACTTGAAGAACCAACAGTTGAAAAAGTAACCACTACTCAGAAGCCTACACAGCAGACCTCTACTGTTAAACCTGCTGAACCTGTAACTGAGGGTAATCCTGCAGGAGTATCACAGGGCAACAGATATGAGGTAATTGATAACGGTAACGATAGTGTAAATGAGTACAGTTGCGGTAAAAAGGGACATCATTGTGACAGTAAAGAAACACATGACTTTATTGTAAGTCTTGAAAACAAAGGCTGTCCCCACTGCGGTTCACACTCTTGTAAGAGTTTCTACACTTATGACGAATGGGGAAATGCTTGTTATGACCCTACAAAGTGTGAAAGCTACAATGCAAAGAGTGACCCTTGTGAATACTGTCAGGAATGTGGCAAGAAAGTCGGTACAGGCTCCGGCGATACTTGTGTAAGATTTACAGTTGATACAAAGTGTCCTGAATGCGGTAAATCAGTTAAAGGTAAGACCTGCCACTCACATTAAAATATAAATCGGACTAAGCTCGGCGTAAAAGTCGAGCTTTTATTTTTTACGAAAGGAAGATGATTGTTATTAAAAAGATAATTTCAATTCTTCTTGTTCTTTGTACTTTACTGTCGGCAATACCGTATTCTGCATTTGCCCTCTCTTGGGACGGTGACTCTGCAGGCGGTAGTACAAATGCGGTAAACGGCAGCTCAACGGGTTATGTTATTCGTTCCACAAGTGATTCGGCTTGTGTTGTCGGTTATCGTTTCTCTGCGGTTAATTCATCGGGCGGTATGAAAGTCACTAAAGTTATTGATGTTTACAGAAACACATCAAACGGTGATAATGCCTATTCTACTTCCGCAAAATTTTCTACAAAGTACAACAAGAAACAGGTTATAGCAAACAAAAATGCAAAATTAACTACAACTTATAACCAAACAAATTGTTATAAGGAAAAGGATATGGGTTTTACAACTACACTTCCTAATCCAAGTGGCGTAGAAACTTGGCAGAGCTATGAAGCTAATATCAACAAAGTGCTTTCAAAACTCGGTGTCGGTAGTGTAAACAATATGAACTACGGAGACAAGGTTATTATTGAACCTCTGTTTGATGTTTGTCTTGCAGGTGAATATCAGGCATTGACAGTATCAGAAATAGCTTATTGCGGACGAAGTGTATTGGGCGGTTCAAGTACAGGCGGTACAAGTAACGGTACTTCCAAAACTTGGGGATTTATTTCTAACTACACAAACCGCATTTGGCCCAATAAACTTTATACACCCGACGGTCAGGGTCTATGGACTGCAGCAAGTGCAATCGGCAGTTCATCAAAGGCATCCTTTGATAACATTATTTCAAAGGGTTACGGTGCGGGTATTGCATATAACGAAACCACAAATAAGACCTACACCATTAAGTTTAATGGTAACGGGAATACGGGCGGTTCAACTGCATCTATGACAATGACCTACGGCGTTGCTAAAAACCTTACTGCAAACGGCTTTACAAAGACAGGTAATTCATTTGTTAAGTGGAACACAAAAGCCAACGGTTCGGGTACAAGCTACACTAATAAGCAGTCGGTTAAAAACCTTACTTCAACTCAGGGTGCAACGGTTAATCTCTATGCACAGTGGGACCCTTATGACTTAAAGGTTTATTACAATGCTAACGGTGGTTCTATTGATTCCACAAAGTATTACCTTTCTTCAAAGAATGTGTATAAGGAATCTGACAGTACAAGGTATTATCAGGCTTGGACTTATAACTCCACAAAGGCTGACGGCCTTGTTAATGCTTCAACCTTTGGACTGTATAAAACAGGTTACAGATTTACGAAATGGGGAACAAGTACAACAGGCGGAACATTGTTTGACCAAAATGATGCAACAGTTAAGCCAACAGACTTGAATTCAAGTATCAAGACCGGAGATTGTACGAGAACTCTCTATGCACAGTGGACTCCAAACACTTACACTATTAAGTTTGACGGAAACGGTAGCACAAGCGGTTCAACAGCTTCTATGTCAATGACCTACGATGTTGCGAAGAATTTGACAGCCAACGGATTTACAAAGTCGGGTTATCATTTCTCAGGTTGGAATACAAAAGCTGATGGTAGCGGTACAAGTTATTACAATAAGCAGTCGGTTAAGAATTTGACAGCAACTCACGGAGCGACAATAACACTTTACGCTCAGTGGGATACCAACTCATACACTATTGCTTTTGATGGTAACGGAAACACAGGCGGTACAACTTCAAGTATGACTATGAAATTTGATGTTGCAAAGAACCTCAATAAAAACGGTTATACAAGAACGGGTTACACTTTCTCCAAGTGGAACACAAAAGCCAACGGTAGCGGCACTAACTATACAAATCAGCAGTCTGTTAAGAACCTTACTACAGTAAACGGTGGTACTTTCTATCTGTATGCACAGTGGACTCCGAACACCTATACTATCAAGTTCAACGGTAACGGAGCGACAAGTGGTTCAACTGCTTCTATGTCAATGACATACGATGTTGCAAAGAATTTGACAGCCAACGGCTTTAAGAAAACAGGATATATCTTTGACGGTTGGAATTCAAATTCAAGCGGCACGGGAACGAACTACACCGATAAGCAAAGTGTAAAGAACCTCACATCAACAAATGGTGGTACTGTTACTCTGTATGCAAAGTGGAAGCCTATAACCTACACAATTAAGTTTGACGGTAACGGAGCAACGGGCGGTTCAACCGCATCAATGTCAATGACCTACGATGTGGCAAAGAACCTTACTGCAAACGGCTTTACAAGAACCTCATATAAGTTCATAGGTTGGAACACAAAGGCAGACGGAACAGGCACTAATTACACAAATAAGCAGAGTGTAAAGAACCTTACCACAACCAACGGAGCAACAATTACCCTTTATGCAAAGTGGGAGTATGACCCGGTACTTGCAGTAAATGAATGTGATATTTACAGCGGAGCAAAGAGTAATAAAACAACTCTCTTTGGTATCACAACGGGCAATGTCTTTGACGATTATGTTTACAAAACAGATTACCCGACAATCGGTGATACAGTATGGTATAACATTTATTTCCCTGCCGAAAAGGAAAGCTTCAAAGCAAGACAGTATGTAAGATACAAGGGAGGTTCTTGGACAACACGAGATGTTACACTCAGCAGTTCAAGCTCATCTTCACAGTGGTTCCCGGTACAGTTTACGGGCAACTACAAGACAATAACTGCAGGTCAGCAGTATTTTGAAATTGAAGCCAAAACTGATTGGATTGATGCTTCAGGTAATGTCAAAAAGAGTGGTACTGTTAAGACCTTCTATATCCCGATTAAACCCGTAGTTTACAGAACACAGGTAACTGCAACGGGATATGAAGGAACAACAGTTGCTTACAATGGTTCAGCAGGTTCAAGCGGTAAGCTCTATTCCGGTCAGCATATCAAGATTGCCTATAAATATACGGCTGATAATACTTGGTCTGCTATCGAGTATTTGAGAGGTTCAATGTATCATTATAACGGCTCTAAATGGGCAACTGTTTACACCTCTAATGACGGTTATGATGCTGCAAAGAATAAAGTAGGTATTTCAAAATCATTACCTGTTACTCTCAACAGTTCAATCGGCACTTATACGGTTCCCGTAACAAGTCAGAACAAGTTAAGGTTTAACCTTGAAACTTGGTGGTCAAGTGATAAAACTCACACCTTTGAAGAAACTTGGTACGATTTACCCGTAGTGAAATCTGATGTTGCTTTGACAAAGATTACTCTTGTTGATTCATCAACAAAGGCAACTCTTGATTCAAATAATCTTAAAGCAGGTCAGAGTGTTCTCGTGAGGTACACTTATAAGAACAATACTGATGTTAAGGTATATGTCGAAGGCTTCAAGAATGATAAGACACAGATAAGCGGAGTGTATGCTATTCCTGCAAATTCCTCAATTACTGTTGACGGATACTCCTTTATTGTACCTAACAAGAGAAATATCAATATTTGGGGTGGTGTTTATCTTGAAGGAATGGGTATTTACAACACTGATTATGAGTCAAATGGAAGTAATAACGCCTTAACACTTGCTTGTAAGGTTAAACATCCGTTAACACTTGAACCGATTACTCCTAATGCTGATTATAGAGAAAACACAGAAGTAATCACAAGCTATTGGCTCAAAAACTCATATTCAGATGATTATACCCCTGCTGAAGATGTATCAATAAAATTCTGTGTGTATAAGGGTTCAAATCTTATTTACAGCTATACTAAAACAAAAGCAATAGTTCCCGGTAATGACATAAACCACATTTATTTCAAATGGAAGGTTCCTATCGGTTTCAATAATGCAGATGTTAAGATAACGGCTGAAATTATTGATGACGGTGCTTCATACAACAAGGTAACAAAGTATTACTCAACAATACCATATAAGATTGTTCAGACACCGGACACACAGTTTGAGAAAAAAGGTCCTTCAGGATTTTCTATACCTGCTGACACATCGACAAGAGGTACAGCTTGTGAATGGTGGGAATATGTATATGAAAATGGAAAATTCGTTCAGAAACAGTATTACACGGGGCTTACAAGTTACTCAATAAAGATTGAACCGAAAAATACTCAAACTGCAACCAAGAGTGGTAGCACATGGTATATGAACTCAGGTTACGCAATAACAATGTCCCTCAATAACGGAACGACAGCTTCAAAAAGTGGTTTTTCAACTGCCCCTGCTGACTCATATACTCTTCCTCAGTATGGTGTAGCAATATTCCCTGAATACAGTTATTCAAAGGATAGCGGTAAGATTACAACTCTTGTTCTTTCGGGTGGTAAATGGATTTTCTCTGCCACAGGTTCTTATGGTAATGTTCATTTTACACCTCTTTGGTATCCTGACGGAAACTATATTGTAAGAGCTGAACTCAGCGATATGTGGACACCTTCAGGTATGATGAAGAAAGAGTATAAATCAAACACAATTAAAATCAAAGATTCTGCATACGATGATTGGTATGTAGGCAGATAAATTCACTTTAAGGGCGGCTCAAAAAAGTCGCCCTCACTTTTTAGGAGGACGACAAAATGGTATGTAA
Source organism: Oscillospiraceae bacterium (assembly GCA_015065425.1). Taxonomy (GTDB): domain Bacteria; phylum Bacillota; class Clostridia; order Oscillospirales; family Acutalibacteraceae; genus RUG806. The sequence continues at coordinate 37,984 of SVQH01000010.1, read as the reverse complement.
TTACAGTAATACAATTGCAATAAAATACGGCATTAACGCTGCCCTTATTGCAGGATATATTCGAGAAAAACTCGAAAAAACAGATTTTTATAGTGGTGATGTTCCTTGGGAACGAATAACCATTAAAAAATTAACAGGTACTTTTCCTTTCTTGGGTGAAAAAGCCGTGCGAAATGCAATTAAAAGACTCAAAAAAGGAAACATCCTCATTTCTAAACAGTATGGCAAGGAACATTTTGACCACGCCAACTATTACAGCATTACTGCTCACGGTTATGCAGTAATGAGAGGAGATGAAAAAAATGACCGAAAAAAGAATGGCGGGAACTTATGAGGTAATTCACGCCTTTGAAATTGGTAAAAAAGAAATCATAATCGGTGAAGATCGTAACGCTTCACCCGATGAAAGATTTGTTGTTGCCAACTATGAAAACAACGGCATATTTGAAAGATATGTTGATGCACTTGTCGGCAACGATTATGCTGAAATTTCAAAGATTTTTGCTGAACGAATTAAGAACGAAGCTGAGCTTGTTATTGAAGAAATCTCAAAAATCAAAGTTGATACTGCCCCAATTTATGCTGATGGTTGCACAGTTATTAAGGCTGATGACTCCATCAAGAATAAGGTTGTAGTTATAAGAGCCGATGTGTTTAAGCCGGAATATCAGATTGCAACAATGCAGTTGCAGCTTTGTACGGGTGGTTTCGGTTGTGAGCCTAATTCAAGAGGTTCAGCCTGCTTCTGTACTAATCTGTATAGCGGAAAAGAGTCAAGATATGAACGCAGAGATATTCTCGGTATCATTGAAAAAGACAAACTCCCCGAATGGGCAAAGCAGAGATTAGATGAAGTACAGAAAGAACGAGCCGAAAAAAGAAAGGAAAGGGATGCACGATGAATGATTTATATATAACTCCGATTACAACAAATCTTGAAAAATACACCTTCAGGCAAAGCAATCAGTTATATCAACAGACAGGCTGTATAGGTTATCTTCGTGCTGACCTCGGTTCAAGCGGTACGGAATTTCATTCCACTTGGAACGATACTTGTTCATTCTTTAAAACAGACGAGTTCAAAAAGGAATTTGATGATGTTATCAATGCACTTCGACTTGATGATAAGTACGGCAAAATGCTCGGTGACAGAACAAGTCTTTCAAAGTATTGTTACGATAATGCAAAGCAGTATAGCGGAGATGATAAACAGTATTTCGGTGTAAGAGTTGACACAGATAATCACACTTATCTTTTAAGGCTCAATCCCAACAGAGGTGAATACAACCTTTACTGTTATTGCTTCGTAAAGAAATATCTTGAAACACATCTTGTTCAGGCAAGTAAGGGTATCAGATTTATAACTCCCTCATATCGCCCTGTATTCACAATTCCCGATGGTGACAAAATAAGAATTATCCATTCAGACGGTGAAAGATATGATAAGACCTGCAGATATATAGATGATTACCACACAGAAGTTGGTGACAGACTCTATCATATCTGTGAGTTTGCAGAGCTTATGGAGAGAAACGGAAATAAGGTTATACCACTTCGTTCATCTCTTCCGAATTTATGTTATGCAATTAACCCTGAAAACGAGAAGCTCGTAATCATCGTTAAGGGTGAAAAAGACTTTACTGATGTTAATGATGAGCGAAATACACCGGAACAAAACAGAAAACTTGCTGATGGACATAATTCTGAAATGGGTGTTACAAAAGCTCAGAAAGGAGCTATGCTCGGAGGTATAACTAACGGTTGGCAGACACCTTCTGCTAATCCGCAGAATTATAACGAACAAGGCAAGTTTATTCATTCTAAACAGCACGAGCGAGGTGAAGCACGATGAGCTTCATCGTCAGAAATGAAAGTTGATGAAAAGAAATTAGGTTGTAAAAATTGCAGATACCGAAACGGATATGTGTGTAATATCTGTTGGAAAAAAGTATATGAAGAATTCTACGATGGAAAGGAGAAGAAAAATGGCAAAGAAAGCAAAGACAAATATAACTCAGATGAAATTTGAAGCAATTGAAAAACTTGTTTCACTTGGCATTACCACAGAAGAACAGCTTAAAGCTCTGACACCAAAGGAAGTGTTGGCTAATGAAAGCCTTTCTTTCAAAGAAGTTGAACTTATCGGACAACTTCAGGAATGTGTAAACGAAAACTTGTTGTTTTCCTTTCTTACCGCAGATATGACCGTCACTACAGAAGAATCAAAGCCTGAAAAACCAACAAAAAAGAAAAAGGCTGACAGTGAGGTGATTACTGATGGCGAGTAAGCTGCAAATAATCACAGCAATGTTCAAGGATGAAGTAGGTAAAGTTACAAACAATCTTGATAATTGGACTTCTTTTTTAAGAACGGCATCAAATAACTTTAAATATGACTTCCACGAACAAATTTTGATTTATTCCCAAAGACCTGATGCTACTGCTTGTGCAGAAATAGGTTTTTGGAACGACAAAATGCACCGTTGGGTTAATCGAGGAGCAACAGGTATTGCTTTGTTTGACTATTCGGGCAGTTATCAGAAATTACGATATGTTTTTGATGTTTCAGATACAAATTCGTTTTACGGTTATGAGGTTCCCCGATGGGAAGTCAAAGACCGTTATCACGATGAAGTAGCAGAAGCTCTTACAAATGCATTCGGTGATACAGCCGAGGGCGGACTTGAAAGCGTGATTGACGATACTGCAAGAAATATGGTTGAAGATAATATTCTTGATTATCTTTCAACCGTTAATGACAGTAAATATGGCAGTTTCCTTGAAGAGCTTGATGATGACAATATTTCGGTTATCTTAAAGAATGCACTTTCTGCTTCAATCGGATATATGATGATGACAAGGTGCGGTATCAATGCTGACGAGTATTACGACAGAGAAGATTTTGAAGATATTTTCAATTTCAATACCCCTTCAAGTGTTATTGCAATGGGTATGGCAGTAAGTGATATTGCGGAAATGGGACTTCGTGAAATCGAAAGCACCGTAAAAAATATCGAAAAAAATGAGAAAAAAAGAAATCGCACATTTGATAATAATTTCTCGTTAGAGTATGATGAAAGTGCAAAAACAAAAAACGAAACCGAAAGGAGTAATGAAAATGTCACAGATGACTTACAGACAAGTGGGAGATTATCAAATCCCGAACCTGACCTTACCGCAAGAGGAGAACGTTACTCTTGGGAAGTACGGTATGCTGAGGAAGAAATTCCTACAGGAACACAGGAAAGTCTATTTCGCACAACTGATAGCGAAGGGCGAACTGATGAGAACAATCAAACAGACGGAAACCGAAGCGGAACAGATGATGACTCAGCTCACGGAACAGTTGCAGAAGTCACAGGGAGTGACGGAAGAACTGAAGGAGCAGAATCAGATGCAGTGGGTTCGTATGATGAACAACATCAGGATGACAGCCGAGGAAACAGTTCTGAAGGAATTGATTTACAGTTAAGCGGACACGACTTTGATGCCCGTTGGAACGGCATTGAATATTTCCATCAAGACAAACAGAAAAACGAGTTAATTAAATCTTTTTTAACTCCATACAGAGAAGAAATCGCTATGTTCTATGAAAGTCACCAAGACAAAAAAGAACGTAGCGATTTTATTAAATCTTTCTTTAATTCAACACCTTACGAAATGACACTTTCAAACGGTGTTAAAGCAGGCTTTGAAGCCTATTCTGATGCTATAAGATTGTGGCGTGATGACGGAACGGAACTTCGTGAAGCTTGGGAAAAATGGTTTCAGATTGAGCGTTCCGTTTTCGGTATGATACTGATTGAGGAATGGACAGAGCCGCAAGCACTTTTGCTTCCGAGTGAGGATATGCAACTTGAGTTTATAGGTACAAAAGTGAAGGATGCCGTTCTTCCTTTACCGCAAGGTGCTATTGACTATGTTCTCGGTGCGGGTAGTGGCTTTAGTGAAGGCAAAATGCGAGTGTACCGACAGTTTACCGAGAGTCTTTCAAAGGAAGATAATATCAAATTCTTAAAGAATGAATATGGTATAGGTGGCGGAACTGATGCTATCCCCGGTACAGGGTATTGGCATAATCACGATGCTAAAGGTATTGAAATATCCGACCATTACAGTGTGCCTGAAAGAAGAACTCTCCTTAAATGGAACTATGTTGAAAAGCGTATTTCCGAACTTGTAAAACTTGACAGATATTTAAGTCCGAAAGAAAAGGAAATGTATCCGCAATGGCTTGACGAACAAATGGCAAAAGAAGCAGCTTGGAAAAAGACGAATGAAATTCGACAATTTATCCGTGAGGCTCCCGAAGAAGAACAGGCACCAAAAGAATACAGATACGAATATAACCTCGGAGATACTGTATATATCGGTGCAGATGAATACACTATTCTTTCACTTGAAGACCCTGTAATCCTTAATGACAGTCAATATCCGTTATTCAACAAGGAATTCTCAAAGGCTGACTTTGAGAAAAAGGTAAAAGAAAACCCTGCAAACAATCATTTGAGAATTGAAGTAGAGGTTGAAAGACCTATTGAGAATAACGAACCTGAAACAGAGATTGATGAAAGCAATAAGCCTGATTTCTTGGTTCAGTATGAACAGGTTAAAAAAGAAAATCCCGATGGTGTTCTTCTTATGCACACAGGTGGTTTCTATATTGCCTTCGGTAAGGATGCAGAAATTGTTTCAAAGCATACGCATTATTTAGCACCGAGAAAAAATTTTTTCGGAAATGTCTTAACTCCTTGTTGTGAGGTTCTCGACTTCAATCTCAGCTATTGTCAGAAAGAACTTTACGCAAATAATAACATTAACATTGTTATTATGGAGGTTGACAAAGGTGTTGTTGACAGATTCCCGACTCCTTCAGTTGAAATAACTGAAACCTTTGATGCTAATTATACAGATGCTTTCTTCGTTAATGACGGAAGTAACAATGTTGAATGGGTATATTACAATCCTGACGGAAATGACGGTAAAGGACAGTATGTTAATAACCTTATCTCTTATGAGGATATTCTAAAAGCAGCAGAGCTTTATACGGATGAAAAAGAGTTCTTTGATTATCTCGGTACTGTTGCTCATCAGACACTTTCGGATTACGGCACAAAAGAATATAAGGAAGATTATGAGTATTTCCATTCTGCCGTTGATTTGACCGATTGCACAAAGGAAACTATGCAGGCTCTTATTGAAGAAGCAAAGAGCATAGAAAAGCCTATATTGAGTTTTGTTCAACCGGAAACGAAAGAAACAGAAGTATTATACAAGGTTCTTTCTGCATTAAAGATTGACGATATTGATCTGACTTATGAGGGTGGTATTCTTGTAGCAAGAGATAATGATAATCTCTGGAGTGGAAAAGAGTTTTATGAATTCCTTGTAAAAGAAGCTTTTGTTTTTGAAAAAGACGGTTCTGTTCTTGGTATTCGTGATGAACTGCTCAAAGAGTTTAAAGAATTGTCAGAAAGCTACGGTGTACCTGTTAAGGACAGCATATTAAACCCGTATTGGCAACAGTATAACGAGCTTAAGGCTGAAAATGCTGACAAGCTGTTTTTGTATCAGGTTGGAGATTTCTTTGAAGCTCTTGGTGAAGATGCAAAGGATATGGCAGAAGCACTTGATTTACAGCTCACTCACAGAACAATCGGTGATAATGTTACTGTTGATATGTGTGGCGTTCCAAAGCACCGCCTTGAAACTTATCTTAATATGCTTACAGACAGAGGATTTGATGTTGCAGTCTGCTCCCTTGAAAACGGTGAGAGAAAAACCTATACGATTGTTTCTCAAAACAAGGAAGACCCCGTAGAGAGTAAACCTGTAGGCAGAATTGATTATCTTCATACAGACGGTAAAGTTCGTGAAAGTATTGAATATACGAGCGAATATCAGTTTGTAAAGGATATTAAGGAGGAAAACTACTACGGAACTCCGATGTCAATAATTGTTTATGCCGATAAATATGGCAATACAATTCCTATTGATTTTGCAACGGAACTTGACCCACCGCCACAAAGCTTTGATATTGCTCCAAGTCCTTATATCGATAAAACACTTTCAGACAGACTTGTTGACTTTTTTGAAAACTATGATTTCTATGGCTTCAGAGATACACTTGAGATTGGGGAAACGAAAGATGATGCTGCTGACAAACTTGCTTTTGATTTGCAAAACCCTCAATCGTTAGATTCAGCTATTGCAGAATTGGAAAGCATTGCATCAGCCAAAGAAACAGAACCCAACGATAAAGAAACAGCTCTTCAGTTGATAGATGAGCTGAAAAAAGAACGAGAAAAAATATCATATGTACCTGATATAGAGCTTATCGGCAAAGAGGTCATAATTGATGGTGATAAATATATCATTGAAAAGATAGACCCCGTATTCGGTGATGTGTCAATGAGGGACACAACATCAATTTATCCTATAAACAGAGTTGAAAAAATCGGTTTTGTTCGTGAGCATTTGGCACCTGAAAAGCAGGAATATACAACTGAAAAGGTTGCTGAATACCCCGCATTAGAAAACGGTCTTCCTTATGATATTGTTGTGGAAACAATTAAGACGGAAGAACCTGCTCTTACTCCTCCTGTTTGGGAAGAAAAGAAAGAGAAAGTAACAACACTTCATCCTACTATTCCCGATAGTGAAAAACACAATTTCAGAATAACGGATGATAATTTAGGTGTTGGCGGACCGAAAGAGAAATTCCGTAATAATATGGCGGCTATCAATCTCTTGCACGAGCTTGAATTTGAAAACCGTCTTGCAACTCCCGAAGAACAGGAAATACTTTCAAAGTATGTCGGCTTCGGAGGTCTTGCTGATGCTTTTGATGAAAACAAAGCAAATTGGTCAGATGAATACAAGGAACTTATCGTTACACTTTCACCTGAAGAATATGCTGCAGCACGAGAAAGTACACTTACTGCTTTCTATACACCTCCCGTAGTTATTCGTGCTATGTATGAAGCACTCGGTAATATGGGATTCAGCGAAGGTAATATTCTTGAACCGTCTTGCGGTACGGGTAACTTTATCGGTATGCTTCCGGATAGTATGCAGAAGAGTAAATTTTTCGGTGTTGAGCTTGACAGCTTAACAGGTCGAATTGCACAGCAGTTGTATCAGAAATCAGGTATCACAGTGCAAGGTTATGAAAACGCATCACTCCCCGACAGTTTCTTTGATGTTGCGATAGGTAACGTACCTTTCGGTCAGTTTAAAGTAATTGATAAAAAGTACGACAAGAATAATTGGCTCATACACGATTACTTTTTCGGAAAGACACTTGATAAGGTTCGCCCCGGTGGTGTAATTGCATTTATAACTTCATCAGGTACTATGGACAAGAGAAACTCAAATGTAAGAAAGTATATTGCACAGAGAGCCGAGCTTCTCGGCGCCATTCGTTTGCCGAATAACACATTTAAGGCAAATGCAGGTACAGAGGTTACTTCTGATATTCTCTTCTTGCAAAAAAGGGATACTCTTGTAAATGATGAACCCGATTGGGTACACCTTGACCGTGATGAGAACGGAAATGAATACAACAAATATTTCATAGACCATCCGGAAATGGTTCTTGGTGAAATGGTTATGGAGTCCTCACAGTTCGGTCATTCCTTGACTTGTAAGGCGTATGAGGACAGAAACCTTTCCGACCTTTTAAGTGAAGCCGTACAGAATATTCACGCAGAAATTACGGAGTTTGATATTTCGGAAATCGGTGAGGTTGAAGATAATTCAGTTCCCGCAGACCCGAATGTAAAAAACTTCAGTTTTACTGTTGTTGAAGATAAGATATATTATCGTCAAAACAGCAGAATGAACCCTGTTGATGTTTCTGCAACAGCCGAAAACAGAATTAAGGGTATGATTAAAATCCGTGATTGTGTAAGAGAGCTTATACGATTACAGACAGATGATTACCCTGACAGTTCAATCAAGTCTGCACAGGAAAGATTAAACACCCTGTATGACGATTTTACAAAGAAATACGGACTTCTCAATGCAAGAGCTAACAGATTAGCCTTTGCCGATGACAGTTCATATTGTTTGCTTTGTTCACTTGAAATTATCGGTGAAAATGGCGAACTTAAACGCAAAGCGGATATGTTTACAAAGAGAACAATCAAACCTCATATTAAGGTAACATCTGTTTCAACTGCAAGTGAGGCACTCGCTGTATCAATCGGTGAAAAAGCAAAGGTTGATATGGAATTTATGTGTGAGCTTACGGGAAAGACAGAACAGGAACTCTTTGAAGAACTCAAAGGTGTTATCTTCTTAAACCCGGAATACACATCTGAACACAGTAATGATGCAAGGTATCTGCCTGCGGATGAATATCTTTCAGGAAATGTTAGAAAGAAACTTGAACTTGCAAGAAGAACAGCAGAGCTTTATCCTGATGATTATAATATCAATGTGGAAATGCTTGAAAAGGTTCAGCCTAAAGATTTGACAGCAAGTGAAATCTCTGTTCGTTTGGGTGCAACTTGGCTCCCGCCTGAAGATGTTGAAAGATTCGTATATGAGATATTACAGACGCCTCGTTATGCTCAATGGAATATTAAAGTAAAATATACCGAGCTTACGGGCGAATGGACTATCGCCAACAAATCTTATGACCGTACTAATGTTGTTGCTAACAACACTTACGGTACAAGCCGAATAAACGGTTACAAGATTATTGAAGATACTCTCAATCTTAAAGATGTGCGTATCTTTGACTATGTGGAAGATGAACACGGAAATAAAAAGCCTGTCCTCAACAAAAAAGAAACTGCTATCGCTCAAGGTAAGCAAGAAATGATAAAACAAGCCTTTCAGGATTGGATTTGGAAAGACCCGGAACGAAGAGAAAGACTTGTAAGAAGATATAACGATTTATTCAATTCTATGCGAGCTCGTGAATATGACGGCAGTCATATCACATTTTCGGGAATGAACCCTGAAATATCCTTGCGACCACATCAGATAAATGCTGTTGCCCGTATTATGTACGGTGGTAATTCCTTACTTGCTCATGTTGTTGGTGCAGGCAAAACATTTGAAATTGTTGCTGCAGCACAGGAAAGCAAAAGGCTCGGACTCTGCAATAAATCCCTCATTGTAGTTCCTAATCACCTTACAGAACAGTGGGCATCTGAATATCTTCAGCTTTATCCGTCAGCAAACATTCTTGTTGCTACTAAAAAGGACTTTGAAACAAAGAACCGTAAAAAGTTCTGTGCTCGTATTGCTACAGGTGATTATGATGCGATTATCATAGGTCATTCGCAGTTTGAGAAAATCCCTATCAGTATTGAAAGACAAAGAGAAATGCTTCAGCGACAGATTGATGAAATCACTCTCGGTGTTGCACAGATTAAGTATGACAGAGGTGAGAAAATCACCGTTAAACAGCTTGAAAAAACAAAGAAATCTTTGCAGACAAAACTTGATAAGCTAAATGACCAAAGCCGAAAAGACGATGTTGTTACCTTTGAGGAACTCGGTGTTGACAGGCTCTTTGTTGACGAAGCTCATAATTTTAAGAACCTTTTCTTATATACAAAAATGAGGAATGTCGGCGGTATAGCTCAAACCGAGGCACAGAAGTCATCTGACCTTTATATGAAGTGCAGATACCTTGATGAAGTGACCGGAAATAAAGGTGTTATCTTTGCAACGGGTACTCCCGTTTCAAACTCAATGGTAGAGCTTTACACAATGCAGAGATACCTTCAGTATGATGCACTTGAAGATAAGCACTTACAGCATTTCGACTCGTGGGCATCAACCTTTGGTGAAACTGTTACTGCTATTGAACTTGCTCCCGAAGGTACGGGATACAGAGCAAAAACACGATTTGCCAAGTTCTATAACCTCCCCGAACTTATGATGATGTTCAGGCAGGTTGCAGATATACAGACGGCAGATATGCTTAATCTTCCCGTTCCTAAAGCAAACTTTCATAATATCGCAGTTAAACCGACAGAACATCAGAAGCAGATTGTTGAATCTCTTTCGGAACGAGCCGAGAAGGTAAGAAACAAAATGGTTGATTCAAGTGTTGATAATATGCTTCTCATTACCAATGACGGCAGAAAGTTAGCACTTGACCAAAGACTCTTTAATGAAATGTTACCTGATGACCCTGACAGCAAGGTTGCAGCTTGTGTTGATAATGTTTATGGTATTTGGGAGCGAACAACTCCGCAGAAATCAACACAGCTTATTTTCTGTGACTTATCCACTCCGCATAATGACGGTAAGTTTAATGTTTATGATGACATTAAGAAGAAACTTATTGCAAAAGGTGTCCCGGAAAGTGAAATTGCCTTTATTCATAACGCAGACAGTGAGGCAAAGAAAAAAGACCTTTTCGGAAAAGTCCGTTCAGGTCAGGTTCGTGTTCTTATAGGTTCAACCGCTAAAATGGGTGCAGGTACTAATGTTCAGCAGAAGCTCATTGCAATTCATCACACCGACTGTCCGTGGAGGCCCGCTGACCTTCAGCAGCGTGAAGGAAGAATTGTTCGACAAGGTAATGAGAACCCCGAAGTTGAGATTTATAGTTATGTTACGGAGCAGACCTTTGATGCCTATCTTTATCAGCTCGTTGAGAACAAGCAAAAGTTTATAGGTCAGATTATGACTTCAAAATCGCCTGTGCGTTCAGCAGAAGATGTTGACGAGCAGGCGTTATCTTATGCCGAGATTAAGGCTCTTGCAACGGGTAATCCGTATATAAAAGAAAAGATGGATTTGGATGTTGCAGTATCAAAACTCAAACTTTTGAAACAAAACCATTTAAGTCAGAGATACAGTCTTGAGGACAGAATTATTAAGTTCTATCCTCAGCAGATAAAACAGGGTGAAGAACGAATTGCCGGATACAATGCTGATATTGAAAGAGCAAAAGAAAACACCTATCTTAACGAAGATAACTTCTCACCTATGACAGTTGAAGATGTTACCTATACCGAAAAGAAAGGTGCAGGTTCAGCGATATTGGTGGCTTGTAAGGCGATGACATCGCCCGAACCGAAAACAATCGGTTCATATCGTGGCTTTAATATGGAGCTGTCATTCAATTCTTTTGAAAAGGAATATGTATTAACTCTTGTCGGTTCTCTCAGACATTCCGTATCTCTCGGTGCTGATATTTACGGTAATATTACCCGTCTTGATAACCTTATATCTTCAATGCCTGATAAATTAAAGGCTTGTGAAGAAAGACTTGCTGATACAAAGGTGCAGCTTGAAAATGCAAAAGCAGAGGTTGAAAGACCGTTCCCGCAGGAAGAAGAACTCTCACAGAAAATGGAAAGGTTGGCAGAACTTAACGCACTTCTTGATATGGACCACCACGACAATGAAATTGTTGATGGTGAGGTTGAACAAGAGGAAAGAGATAAAGCAGATAGGGTTAAATCTTTTGAAAGATAACTCTAATTCTTATCATTTTCATTTAGGTGAGAAGCAAAGTATTCGTCCCAAACTTTTTCTGCCTCTTCAACTGTATCAAAGTATAGATGTTTTTCTAAATATTCACCGAGCAATATTACAAGTTCGGGATTATGATTTTCGGCACCATATAGTTGCCAACTAATCATATCTTCAATCTCATCTTTAGCAAAATACAAACCTTTATTATAATAATCTTTAACTTCTTCAACAGTATATTCAAGAGGTTCGCAAACAAACCCCATATGTAATGCAACAAAGATTTCACTGATTAAATCTTCTTCCGCCTCAGTAAGTGATTCCCTTTGTTGCTTTAACTTTTCTAAATCATCAGGCTCAAACAAATCAGGACGATTTTTAACAAGTAAAAACAATCGGAATAAGTTATCATACTTTCTTATTATCTTTTTCTTTTCATCCATTGATTCAATATGCCAAAGGCTTCGTATTGAAATGGCAATTTCGTCTGTGATTTCTTTTTCTTTTTTCAAATAAAACACTCCTTTATTTTTTCTCTTCATATATAAAGTGTCGAAACTGCAAAAAAGTAACACTTTTTTTTGAAATTTTTTTGATTTCTATTTATATATGTCAAAAATACGAAAAAGTCACACAAAAAAATCGTCAATTTACAATTTGTTTACAATTTATGATGAATAATTCTTATTTGTCATACTACTACGAGCATGATGCACCAATCATCAAATAGAAAATTTTCAAATGACCAAAGTATCGTTTAAAGAAAATCTATTCGATTTTTGGCAAAGTTGGTGCAAGTTTATCCGTAGTACAAGGGAGCTTTTTTCTTTAAAATTGCCCTGCTTTGAAAACTTTATGAAAAGAGAGTGATTTATATGGCACGAATACCCAAAAAACGATGGCAAACAACAGACATTTACTTTGATGACTATTCTCCTACTGCAACCATCTTCACATATAACTACAAACTCAAAAAGAAACTTCATAAGTTCGCACAAGAACATCCTGAATGTTGCGAATTAAAAGAAGAATATACTGACGGCGGAGTTAAATATAAAGTTGAAAAAAGTAGAATGTCAATAAGGTTTATTTCACCTTGCTCCGAAGAGAAAAAAGAAATGTATCGTAACATTATCAATTCTATAAATAACAAGGAGGGCGATTCTATGTGAAAGTAAATGATAATATGTCATTTTATAAAAATCAAAGCGGAAAAATTGAACACAATGAAAAGTGCAAAAATTGCCCTAAAGAATGTAAACAGAGCTTCCGGGCAGAACTTCTTACTTGCTCAAAGCTCAGGGAGGAGGTAAAAGGAAATGACACTTGAACAGTTAAATACTGCATTATACGAAAAGCTTTATGCAGAGCAACAGGAGTTCACAAGTTCATTAAAAACTATGACTCCTGAAAAAATTATTCAGTTTGCTTATGAACTTGTTATCCGAGAAGATATTTTATTGTCCCTTGAAGAAAATGACCTTGATGAAAAACAGTGTAAAGCTCTTTTGAGAGAAAAGAAACCTCTTGATAAATTATTCCTTGCTTGGGAGAAACACGAGGGTGACCATATGAATGAAATTCGTGATTGTATTGAGAATAAGGCGAATGAGCTTATTAAACTTGCAAGAGTAAAAGCAGATAGGGACAGCAGATAGAATGGCATATTATTCTCAAAGTGCTATCAGCAGAGCAAGAGAAATGGATCTTCTCACATATCTGCAGACTTATGAACCTGACGAGCTTGTGAGAATTTCAGGCAACACTTACACTACAAAAACTCACGACAGTTTGAAAATATCAAATGGAATGTGGATGTGGTGGTCAAGAGGTATCGGCGGAAGAAGTGCTGTTGATTATCTTATGAGAGTGCGTGATATGACTTTCATAGAAGCCGTTTCACAAATTGCAAACGATGAAAGTGCTTTAAGAAAACAATATGAAAAACCAAAACCGAGAACAGAAAAAAATCTTATACTTCCAACCAAAGCAGAAAACAACGATATTGCAATCGAGTATTTGAAGCAAAGAGGAATTAACGAAGAGGTTATTTCTTACTTCATTGAACACGGTATGCTCTATCAAAGTGTGCCGATGAACAATATTGTTTTTGTCGGCTATGATGAAAACAATATTCCTAAATATGCAGGTATGCGAGGTACGGAAAAGTACAGATATATCGGTGATGCTTACGGAAGTGATAAAACTTTTCCTTTTCGGTTGGTAAATAAAGAAAATACAAATATTCATATTTTTGAAGGTGCAATAGATTTATTATCTTATGCAACACTTCTATACGAGCAGGGTTCTGATTTCAAAAGTCAGAACCTTGTTTCTTTATCCGGAGTATATAAGCCAACAAAAAATATGACTAATGCACAGATACCACTCTCATTGCGAACTGTACTCAAAGATAATCCTCAACTGAAAACAGTTTATCTTCACTTGGATAATGACTCTGCAGGCCGTAAAGCTGCAGAGGTAATAAGCAATCTATTGAAAGATAAATACACAGTAAAAAAACATTTTGTACCCGTAGGTAAAGATGTTAATGATTATTTATGCTATTCAAAAAATCTACCATACAGAACTTTTGAAAAGGAGGTCGCTTGTAGATAATGAAAAAATTTGAAGTAACAATAACTGAAACTTTAAAAAAGAAAGTTGAAGTTGAAGCAGAAACTCAGGAAGAAGCAGAACAGATTGTAACCGATGATTGGTACAAAGGTGAACACATTCTTGATGCTGATAATTTTTCGGAAGTTGTTTTTGATGCCAAAGAATATGAACCTGAAAAAATAAAAGTTGTTTTACTTGAACCTGGTAAGGTTGCAAGAGCAGCAGAAATAGATGCAACACTCGAAGGTATGCAATCGGTTGTCGGCGGGTTAATTCAACCCGGATATTATTTTGAAGAGCCTGTTTGTTGTGTTGTCAATGAAGAAGGAAAAATGATGGGTTTGGATTTAAACCGAGGTGTATATGACGATAACAAACAGCTTATTGACATTATTGCCGGTACAGCTTTTATCTGCGATTGTTCAGGAGAGAACTTTGGAAGTCTAACTGAAGAACAAATAAAAAAATATTCTAAACAATTTAAATATCCTGAAAGGTTTTTCAAAATCAATGACCAAATCAGAGGTATAGCATATAACCCAAATAAAAATAAAGATTACGAAAGATAACGGAGGAATTAATATGAAAAAATACACAGCAACTTTGAATATGGTTTTTAAAAAGGACATAGTCATTGAGGCAAATAACCAAAAAGAAGCACTTAAACTTATGAATGATATTGTAAGAAAAACAGACCTTATTTATTTCGGACCGGAAGAACTTGATGGTTGTTATATTGACCTTCAAAATGAAGAGGGTCGTTTTGTTGCAGCTGATTGTTTATATGATAGCAATAACTATGATGAAGATGAGGATGACGAGGAAGAGTGCTTATATGATGAACTCTATTAAATCATAAATGCCCGTGGCATTAGTCTTAACAAGCACTGAATTTATATCCACATAAATTCGCTTGTTAGGGGGCTCTCCCCTAATACCCCGTGGAAGGAGATGATACCAATGGACTGTTTACTTATAATTTCAGCAGTTACTTTATGTATAACTTCTGAAATTGCAAAAGGTGTTATAACAATTAAGATGAGAAATAAAGGATTGATTGAATGAGAAAAAGAAAAAATGACATTCATTTATTTCTAAGTGATGATGAAGTATCTTTACTAAATGAATTCTCAATTAAAACAAAAAAGTCTAAATCTGAGGTTTTAAGATTCTTGTTAAATACAGCAATCCTTGTCGAAGCTCCCGCAATTGATTACCGAAAATGGATAAGAGAGTTACGAATGATTGGCAATAATATCAATCAGGTATTAGTTATTGCAAAATCGAATGGTGTGTTCAATTCATTGGAACTTCAAAAGCATCTTTGCGAACTTGATTTAATTGAAGATGGTATGAAAGAGGAAATCAATTATCTAAGGAAAAACAGAAGACGATGGGAATAATTTTTATAAAAGATATTCATTCTCGACTTGACAAAACCATTTCATATATCGGCAATAAAAAGAAAACTCTTAATGAAAACTACGAAGAGATTTTTTTAGATTTGCATAATGCCCTCAATTATACAGCCGATGATTTGAAAACGGAACAGAAATTTTTTGTTGATGGAATAAATTGCAGATATGAAAATGCACTAAAGAAAATGACAGAAACAAAAAAGGAATTTCATAAGACAGATAAAATTCTTGGTTATCATATTATTCAATCCTTTGCTCCGGGAGAAGGAACACCTGAAACAATACACGCACTTGGAAAAGAATTTGCTCGCCGTGCATTTGGTGACAGATTTGAAGTTGTAGTTGCAACTCATCTTAACACAGGTTGTCTTCATAACCATTATGTTTTAAATTCTGTTTCATTTATGGACGGTAAAAAATATTATGATAATAATGAGAGTTATGCACGATTACGACAAATTTCTGATGAACTTTGCAGAGAATACGGATTGTCTATTATCGAAAATCCCAAAAAGCGAAGTCGCAAACCTTACGATTTATATATAGCAGAGAAAAACGGTGAATGGACAAAGGATGCAATCATTAAGAGAGACATTGATGAGTGCATTTTAAAAACTACAAGTTTACGAGCGTTTTATAATGAAATGAGAAAACTTGGATATTCTTTTAACTTTGAACGAAAATATCCGACAATATCTCATCCTAAATTTGAAAGACCGAGAAGATTTAAAACTCTCGGAGAAGGTTACGGGGTTGAAGATATTGAAAGAAAATTAGAGTCAAAGTGGATAAGATATAGTGTTGAAATTCCTGAACAAGAAAATCTTGTGCAGGAATTTTTTGCGCCACTTGTCGAACCAAGTTGCCGTCAAGTATATGTGACCTTTATTGATTTTGTAACTTATGTAAAGAAAAATCACGATGCAAATCGACAAGTTGATAAATATCTTATTGACGAAATGCGTAAACTTGACAAACTTATTGAACAACAGAATTTAATGCTCGATAAAGATTTGGAAACATCAGAACAAGTTGACGAGTATAAAAAGTCTTGTGAACAAGAGCTTTCTGAATTGACGGTTGAACGAAACAAGTTTCGGAATGAGTTGAAAGTAGCAATTCGCAATGGTGACGAACATAATATTCGTATTGCAAGAAATGCAGTTTCTGATGCCACAGAAAGAATGAAAATATTAAGAAAGGAAATTCGTATCTGTGGCAGAATACAAGAACAAGAACCAAAAATTGAGAATAAAATTAATGAAATTATGAATGATGAAGAACGAAAGGAGATGAGTACAGATGAACGCTTCAGGCGATGCAGCGGAACAAATCGTGAGAATAACATTACAGGGCGTTGAAGTTGCAGGTAAACTAACAAAAGACGGAGCAGAGATGCTTTTAAAACAAATCTTTGCAGCTCTTAAAGACACAAAAAGAACAAAAGGCAGAGCTTCACTGAATACAATGCTGAAATCAAATAAACCGGTTAAAGTCTTTGAGATTAAAGATAAAGACCTTAAAAAATTCTGTCAGGAAGCAAAAAAATACGGTGTAATGTATCATGTACTTAAAGACAGAAATAAGAATGACGGTAAGTGTGACATTATGGTTCGTGCTGAAGATTCAGCAAAAGTAAATCGTATCTTTCAAAGATTTAATCTCGGTGCAAATAATAAAGCTACGGTTCGTGCAAGTCTTGATAGAGCGAAAGAAGAACTTAAAAAGCCGCAAGAAAAACAGAAACCCGAAAAAAGTGCCGAGGACAAATTCATTGATGAACTCTTTGCAAAACCTCAACAGACAGAAAAGAGTTATATTGAAAACCCCTCTATGGCGAGGACGGAAAAATCCCGAGCGTCCGAGCCTTCCTCAGGAGTGTCAGAGCTCCAACGCCATACACGGGATGAAAAATCTTCACGACCATCGGTCAGAGCAGAGCTTAACCGAATTAAGGAAGAAAGAAAAAAGACTGCGAATAAAAAAACAACTCCGCAGAAATCAAAATCAAAAACGAAAGGAGCCAAAACAAATGGCAGAACTCGATGAACTTTTCGGTAATGAAAAGCAGACAACAATTGAGCCTTATTCAAAAGATGATTGGATAAAGCAGAAAAATGAAAACAGAGCATTAGCTTATGAAATGCTTGAAACAGCAACAGAGGAACTTAATAATCCGGATACTGTTATGGCATATCTTGATATTCAGAGTAAGTTTGACAGATATTCAGTAAGCAATGCTCTTTTAGTAGCATATCAGAATCCTGAAGCAACAAGACTTTGCGATTCAAAAACTTGGCAGAAAAATCACGTTTTTATCAACAAGGGAGAAACAGGTATTATTATTCTTGAGCCCGGTAAGGCATATACAAGAGAAGACGGCAAGACAGTTACTCCATACAATGCTAAAAAAGTCTTTGATATTTCACAGACTAATGCAAGACCAAGACAGAACAGAGCGAAAACTCCCGATGCCCGTGTGGTTGTTAAAGCAATGATTACTACGTCCCCCGTTCCCGTAAAAATCAGTAATGAACTTCCCGAAAGTGTGAATGCTAAATATCAGCCTGAAGCTAAAATGATTTTTATTCGTCAGGGTTTAGAAGGTGATGATATTGTCCGTGCTCTTTCTAAAGAAATTGCTTTTGCAAGACTTGATAACGGTGATTTCAACAGAGAAAATCTTGAATTTAAAGCACAGGCAATTTCATATATTGCAACTTCAAGAGCAGGCTTTGAACCTGAGCCCATCACAATATTAAGTGATAAGTTCTCTAATCTTGATGCTAAAGAAAAAAGAGCAGAACTTTCACAGGCTCGTGACCATGCAAATACGATTGCCAATACCGTAAGAAAAGCACTTGAACCTAAAAACAAGGAACATAGCGACAGATAAGGCGGTGTTCTTGTATGAGAGAAGAAAAAAGAGTTATAACGGTTGATGATTTTGAACAAAACCTTATGATTAACGGAATAAATGAATTCCGCAATATGTTACTTGAACAAGGTATGCCAACGGAAGATGTTGATAAACTTCTGATGAAAGTCATTGATGCACCACCTCAACGAAAGAGGAGGTTTGACCGTGAAGCAAGATAAATTCTCAAAAACTAATCTCATACTTTATGTCTGTGGGTTAATCCCGGTGATTTGGTGTGCGTTGCTTATTGCACCATATCTTAACGGTGGCTTGGTTGAAATAATTAAAAATCTTTCTGTTGCTTTCGGTAATCCATTTAATATTTCTATTTGTGAGGACAGCTTAAAAACTGTCCTCATTTGTATTTTAGCCTATGCTCTCGGTATTGGTATTTACCTTTCAAATGATAAGAATTACAGAAGACGAGAAGAACACGGTTCGGCTAAATGGGGAAAGCCTGCAACCATAAAGAAAAAATATATGGATGCTGATGCAACAAAAAATAAGGTGCTCACTCAAAATACAGCAATAGGACTTGACGGCAGAAAACACAGAAGAAACCTTAATGTTTTGGTATGCGGTGGTTCGGGTGCGGGTAAAACAAGATTCTATGCAAAACCAAACATTATGCAGGCAAACACATCTTATATAGTTCTTGACCCCAAAGGTGAGTTGCTTCGTGACACAGGCGGTTTGTTAGAAAAACAAGGCTATGAAATTAAAGTTCTTGACCTTATCAATATGGAAAAGAGCGATAGCTATAACCCATTTGTCTATATTCATAATGACAATGATATACAGAGGCTCGTTACTAACTTGTTCAAAAACACAACCCCAAAAGGTAGTCAAAGTAATGACCCTTTTTGGGACCAAGCTGCAAGTATGCTTTTAAAAGCACTTGTATCCTATCTTCATTACGAAGCACCACCGGAGGAACAAAATTTCTCGACTGTTCTTGAAATGATTAGAGCAGGTGAACTTCCTGACGATGAAGGTGGAAGTCAAGATATGGTAACTATTAGTCCTCTTGATGAAATATTTGAGGACCTTGAAAAACGTTGTCCCGACCATATTGCCCTTAAATATTACCGTTCTTATCACAGTGGTTCAACAAAAACTTTGAAATCTATTCAGATTACACTTCTTGCAAGACTTGAAAAGTTTAATCTTGACTCTCTTGCAAGTATAACCTACTTTGACGACCTTGAGCTTGACCAAATCGGAGAAAAGAAAACAGCTTTGTTTGCACTTATCCCTGAAAACGATACAAGCTTTAATTTTATTGTAGGTATGCTCTACACACAACTTTTTCAACGGTTATATTATCAAGCTGATTTTGTTCATACGGGCAGGCTTCCTGTTCATGTGCATTTTGTGATGGATGAATTTGCCAATGTCAGTTTACCGGATGAGTTCTCTAAGTTATTAGCAACTATGCGTTCACGAGAAATTTCAGTATCAATTATTATTCAGAATATGGCACAGCTTAAAGCTCTGTTTGAAAAAGAATGGGAATCAATTGTTGGTAACTGTGATGAGTTTTTGTATCTCGGCGGTAATGAGCAAAGTACACACGAATATGTTTCCAAACTTCTCGGAAAAGAAACTATTGATACAAACAGTTATGGGCAGTCACGAGGAAGAAACGGAAGCTATTCAACAAATTATCAGGTCTCCGGTAGAGAACTATTAACACCCGATGAAGTGCGTTTGCTTGATAACAAGTACGCACTTCTTTTCATTCGTGGTGAAAGACCTATACAGGATTTAAAGTATGACATTTTAAAACACCCTAATGTGAAAGATACTGCTGACGGTAAGGGTGAAAACTATATTCATGGCGTTGAAGACTATTCAAGCTATGAAATGACTTTTGATAACCTTGAAGATATAGTCATTGATGATTTATCAAAATCAGATGTTGTTATCTATTCAAGTGAAGAAATTGAAGAATATTTATTAAATTTGGAGGAATAAAAAATGAGTAAAAATGTAATCACAAAAACAAATAAGGCTCCTATGGAGGGTAAAGTAAGAAAAGGCTTTAAGGCTTACGTGGGTATTATCCTTTGCCTTACAATGCTTTTTGTATGCGGTGTAACTGCTTTTGCTGCAGATGACCCCGTTGCGGTAGTAAACAATCTTTCAACTTTCATCTTCGGTCTTATCAGAGCCGTTGGTCTTATCCTTCTTGGCTTTGGCATTGTGCAGGTCGGTCTTTCCCTTAAATCACACGACCCCTCACAGAGAGCAAACGGCTTCCTTACTGTAGCCGGCGGTATAATTATCACATTTGCAAAAGAAATTCTTAACCTTATTGTTGGCTAAATAATCGTATAACGATTATATCAATCGTATAGCGGTCTGTAATTGCGACCTTGCACCCTATATACTATTAGCATAGCGATTAGTCTATTCGCAATACTATTAGTTAGAGGTGTATAATGTGGTAAGAAAGTTAGTTGGTAAAAGAATACAGCAATATCGATTAGCTAAAGGATTAACACAGGAACAACTTGCTGAAGAATTAAATTTATCAAGGAATTTTTTGTCTTGTGTAGAAAGAGGTGTTTACGGATTACCTGTTGACAAGTTGGTAGATATTATTAATTATCTTGGATGTTCAGCAGATGAAATATTTGTAGATGTTATTGATAAAGGGGTAATTACAAAAGCTTCTATTCTTTCTGAAAGAATTTCAGAACTTCCTGTAGAGGAACAAGAAAGAATACTTGATATAATTGATGCTTTAGTGGTAAGTGCAAAGAAAAAATAATAAACTGCAACTAACAAATCGGTTGCAGTTTATTTTAATTTATGTATCATATTTCGACAAATTATTTGTATTTTATCTTGTATAATAATCGCATAACGATTACAATAATCGTTAGACGATTAAAAAGAGGTGGAAAACAAAATGATTAATGAAAAAAGTACAGCGTGTTTTACAGGACACAGACCACAATCAATCCCGTATCTTTGGGATGAATCTTCTTCACAAAGTCTAAAACTAAAAGATGAGTTGAAGAAAAGCATTCTTTACCTTATTGAGGACAAGGGTGTTACTCATTTTATTTCAGGTATGGCTCTTGGTGTGGATATGATTGCGGCTGAGATTGTTCTTGAACTCAAAAAGAAATATCAAGATATTACCCTTGAATGTGCAATTCCTTGTGAAACACAGGCAAACAAGTGGACAGAAAAATATAGAGATAGATATTTCTCAATAATCGAAATGTCAGACAAAGAAACCCTTTTGCAAACACATTATACTGCTGATTGTATGCATAAAAGAAACCGATATATGGTTGATAAATCTGATTATGTAATAGCGGTATGGAACGGTTCTCCGTCAGGAACAGGAAAAACTGTTCTTTATGCAAAAGAAAATAACAAAGAAATTATACAAATAAAACCATAAGTAATGAGAGTGTACGAATTAAAATCGTACACTCTTTTATTATTAAGGGAGGTCTTTGATGGAAGATTCAAGTAATTGGGTAGTGCAAAACCTACAAAATGCACTCGCAACTTGGAACGACAAGTTAAGTGAAATATGGCTTCTCATCACTCAATCCCCCGAAGAATTTAAAGACGGTACAATATGGAATGTAATCACTAACATTCACGGAGCACTACAGGCGATAGGATATTCGCTTTTAGTACTCTTTTTCGTTGTAGGTGTTATGAAAACCTGCGGAAACTTTGCAGAAATGAAAAGACCGGAAATAGCTCTAAAAATGTTTATCCGTTTTATACTTTCAAAAGCGGCTATTGATTATGGTCTTGAATTAATGATGGCATTATTTGATATAGTCCAGGGCATTGTTGCAAAGATTATGGCAACATCAGGACTTGCAAGAATTGATGAAATGGTGCTACCGGAGTCAATAGTAACGGCAATAGAAGATAGCGGATTTTGGGAGAGCGTGCCACTATGGGCAGTAACTCTTATAGGCAGTTTGTTTATAACTGTTCTTTCGTTCATTATGATTATGACAGTTTACGGACGATTCTTTAAGATTTACCTATATACAGCTATTGCTCCCGTTCCTTTATCTGCTTTTGCGGGTGAAACTTCATCTTCTGTCGGTAAGAGCTTTATTAAATCTTATGCGGCAGTATGTTTAGAGGGTGCAATCATTGTACTCGGTTGCATTATCTTCTCGTTGTTTGCTTCATCACCACCTGTTGTTGATGAAACGGCTGCAGCAGTAAATCAGGTATGGACTTATGTTGGTGAGCTTATATTCAATATGATTGTACTTGTCGGAACAGTAAAAATGAGTGACAGAGTAGTTAAAGAAATGATGGGATTATAAAGGAGTTGATTATATAAATGGAAGTAAAGATTAACCGTGAAATACGAGATTACAGTGAAGCGGTATATTTCGGTCTTAATCTCCGTCAGTTCGTATTTTCGGTTTTAGCCTGCGGTATTGCAGTAGGATTGTACTTTCTTCTTAAACCGTTCTTCGGTATTGAAACACTCAGTTGGGTGTGTATTGTAGGTGCAGCTCCTTTTGCAACCCTCGGCTTTTTTAAATATCACGGAATGACGGCGGAAAAGGTTTTAATCACTTATCTTAAGAGTGAAATCCTTATGCCAAAGGAATTGAAATTTATTTCAAAAAACTATTATGACGAAATTGAAAGGAATGGTGACGATGTTCGACCTCATAGGAACAATAAAAAAGAAAACAGGACTCGATGACTTATTTGGGGATGGAATGTCTGTCCCAAAGTCTGTTCAGGATGTTATAAAAATCGATGCCGTCTATTCAGACGGTATCTTTTTAACAGGTAAAGACAGATATTCAAAAACATTCAAGTTTACCGATATAAATTATGCGGTATCAAGTAAGGAAGATAAAGAAGCAAACTTCCTTCGTTACAGTGAAATTTTGAACTCACTTGAAAACGGTATTTCAAGTCAGATTACAATCATAAACAGAAAACTCAAGAACAGCGAGCTTAAAGAAATCGCACTTCTTGAAAAGGCAAATGATGATAAGGATAAATACCGTAAAGAAATCAATGATATGCTCACAATGATAGCAAACGGAGCAAATGCTATTGTTCAGGATAAATATGTAACGCTCACAATTCAGAAAAAGACTGCCCAAGAAGCACGAAGTCATTTTAATCGTGTGGGTGCAGATTTGATTGCTCACTTTGCAAGGCTCGGTTCAAAATGCTCCGAACTTGATTTAACTGAAAGACTTCGCATTATTCACGATTTCTGCAGACCTAAAGAATCAGCAGACTATCACTTCGATTTGAGAGATACAATGCAGAAGGGACAGAGTTTCAAAGACTATATCACACCTGACGGTTTTGAGTTTAAGTCAGATTACTTCAAAATCGGTGATAGATTTGGTAGAGTTCTGTTCATTCGTGATTATCCTTCATATATCAAAGATAGTGTTGTGTGGGAACTCACAGATACAAACAGAAATATGGTATTTAACTTTGATATTATCCCGGTATCAACAGAAGAAGCACAGAAGTTTGGTGAAAAGCAGGCACTCGGTATTGAAACAAATATTGCAAATTATCAGAGAAAGCAGAACGCAAACAACAACTACACTTCTGTTATTCCTTATGATATGGAGCAGCAGAGAAAGGAAATCAGAGAATTCCTTGATGACCTTACAACCCGTGACCAAAAGATGTTTAAGGTTGTAATTACTGTTATGCACACAGCAGATACTCTTGAAGAGCTTAACAGCGATACAGAAGCAATTCAAGCAACAGGCAGAAAGCACATGTGTCAGCTCGGTGTTCTTAAATATCAGCAGTTGGATGGCTTTAATGCCACACTTCCTATCGGTATAAATAAGATTGAAGCAAGGCGCACCTTAACAACGGAGAGCCTTGCTGTTTTTATGCCCTTTAAGGTTCAGGAAATTCAGCACGATGGCGGTGTATTCCAAGGTGTAAATGTTATCTCAAAGAATATGATTATCGTCAACAGAAAGTTCCTGCTCAACGGTAACTGCTTCATTCTTGGTGTTTCAGGTTCCGGTAAGTCCTTTACTGCGAAAGAAGAATTAGTACAGTTGTTACTTTCAACTAATGCAGATATTATGATTATTGACCCTGAACGAGAATACTCAGCTCTTGTTGAAGCAATGGGCGGTCAGGTTATCGAACTTTCTGCGAAGAGTAAAAATCATATCAACTGTCTTGATATAAACAAGGAGTATGCAGATGGTGCAAGTCCTATTGCATTTAAGGCTGAATTTGTTCTTTCACTCTTTGAACAGGTTATGGGCAAAGACGGTATTGATGCTATTCAGAAGTCTATTGTTGACCGTTGCCTTACTAATGTTTACAAGAACTATATCAAACGAGGTTATACAGGCAAGGTTCCTACTCTTGTTGACCTTTGTAACGATTTAAGAAAGCAGCCTGAACCCGAAGCTACGGAACTTGCAACAGCGATGGAACTTTTTGCATCAGGTTCACAAAGCACATTTGCACAGAAAACCAATGTAAATATTGAAAACAGACTTATCTGTTATGACATTCTTGAACTTGGTAGTCAGCTTATGCCTATCGGTATGCTTGTAGTTCTTGACAGTATTCTTAACCGAATCACAAAGAACAGAGCTGAGGGCAGAGAAACATATATCTTCATTGACGAGATATATCTTCTTTTCCAACACGAATACTCTGCGAACTTCCTTTTCACTCTTTGGAAACGAGTTCGTAAGTACGGTGCATATTGTACGGGTATCACACAGAATGTTGATGACCTTTTACAGAGCCACACAGCACGAACAATGCTTGCTAACTCAGAGTTCATAATAATGCTCAATCAGGGTTCAACGGACAGAGAAGAACTTGCAAATCTTTTACAGATTAGTGAAACACAGATGACACACATTACCAATGTTGAAGTCGGTCACGGTCTTGTTAAGGTCGGTTCATCCTTTGTACCCTTTGAAAGAAAGTTCCCGAAGAATACGGAACTGTATAAACTTATGTCCACAAAGATGGGCGAATAAAAAGAAAGAGGTATTAACTTATGTACGAAATAAATAATTTTCAGAATAATGACGATGTAAGGGTTCTTGATGAAAAAGGACCCTTTACAATTATTGAATACAAGAAAGATTTGAGTGTTACACCTTCAACGGCAATGCTCTCTTTTTATTGTAACGAGATGAATGTGAAAAAGAGACAGCTTATCTGCGACCTTAAAAATGCAGATATTACTCTTCAGTCAGGAGCTATGCAGTGGTCTGTAGGTAATGTAAACGCAACCACAGGCATTAAGGGTGTCGGAGATCTTTTCGGAAAAGCACTCCGTGGAAAGGTTACGGGAGAAAGTGCAATCAAGCCTGAATACACAGGTAACGGTACACTTGTTCTTGAGCCCACTTACAAGCATATTATTCTTATGAACACAGCCGATTGGAACGGCGCTGTCGTTCTTGATGACGGTCTTTTCCTTGCTTGTGATTCTGCACTTGAACAGAAAGCAGTAATGCGTACAAATATTTCTTCTGCAGCTCTCGGCGGTGAGGGACTTTTCAATCTCGGTCTTACAGGTAACGGTATCTTTGCCATTGAATCAAGATGTCCTAAAGAAGAACTTATTGAAATTGAGCTCGACAATGATGTTCTCAAAGTTGACGGCAATCTTGCAATTGCTTGGAGTAAATCACTTGAATTCACGGTTGAGCGTTCAGGCAAAACCCTTGTAGGTTCTGCTGCATCCGGTGAAGGTCTTGTAAATGTTTACAGAGGAACGGGCAGAGTTCTTCTTGCTCCTGTTGACAAGGCTATGCCTTTCAACACAATTAACTAATCTAAAAACAAAAAATAATATAGGAGGTGCAAATGGGTAAAGGTATTAAGACTCGTGAAGTAGTTAAAGAAATTAAGGTTCACGATACTGCTGTTAATGTTGGTGACAGAATGAAAAATATTGGTGTAAAAACCAAAGACACCGTTAATGAGAATATAAATCAGTCGGATAATGTATCACCTGAACAGTATGCAAGTGACAAGGTATCAGAATCTATGCGAACAGGTAGTGAAACTGTTGCTGTCGGCACAGAAAAAGCAGTTCGTAAAGGTGTAAGCAAAGCAAAAGAAAAAATCCAAGAAAAGAAAGCTGAGAAAAAAGCACAAGAAGAAGCGGAAAAGCAGTCTGAAGATACTTCGGGAGAGGAGACATCAACTGAAGAAAAAGAGAACAACGAAACGCCAAGGGATGACAGCAACTCCTCTGCTCCTAAAGAAAAGTCAACAGAATCTAAAGCTGATGAAGGCGGTTCTGATAATTCAGGTAATTCAGCTTCATCAAAGGATAAATCTGCAAAAAACAAATCTTCGGATAATACTGAAAAAACATCTGAGCCTGTAAAAACGCAGAACAGTAAAAAGAATACTCAGACGAGAACTGACAAAGGCGATGCTAAAGCTGTTAAAGAAAAAACTC
Organism: Oscillospiraceae bacterium; assembly: GCA_015065425.1. GTDB lineage: Bacteria > Bacillota > Clostridia > Oscillospirales > Acutalibacteraceae > RUG806. The sequence goes on along the minus strand of SVQH01000010.1, from coordinate 11,124 downwards.
AGGCACCGCCTAAAGTTAAAGAACCGACAGAAACAAATGTTGACGAGATTAAGAAACCTCGCCAAAGGAGGCAATCATCACCCAAAACAAAGGGTAAAGCCGATATAAAAAAGTTTGGTGCTGAAAAGCAAACTGTAAAAACTGTTAATAAAGATGCTCATAAAATAAAGCAATCAAAGCGAAGTCTTGATAACAATGCAAAAACAATCAAGAAGGCTGATAAAACGGCAAAGGCAGCAAAGAAAACTGTGAAAACAACTGCATCAACAACTAAGAAAACTGCCGAAGTTGCAAAGAGAACAAAGCAAACGGCACAGGCAACTGCAAGAGTAACTATAAAAACAGTTAAGGTTGCAGCAAAGGTTGTTGTTGAAGCGGGAAAGGCTGTTGTTGCAGGTGTAAAAAGTATAGGTGCTATTATTGCCGGAGGTGGTGTGCCTGCTGTTGTTGTAATAATCATTATTTGTTTAATCGGTGCTATTGGCGGTACTTGTTTTGGTATCTTCCTTGCGAACGATGAAACAACAGGTACGAATAAAACAATGTCACAGGCTATATCTGAACTCACATCTGAGCATTATGCAAATCTTACTGCTATGAAGGCATCCTACACTTATGATTTACTTGAAGTTAAGGGTAACACTTCTATAAATTGGAAAGATGTTCTCGCAGTATATGCAGTAAAAACAACCTCAGGCGATAATCCGCTTGAGGTTGTAACTCTTGATGATACTAAAATTGATTTGCTTCGTGACATTATGAAAGATATGAACACAATGACAGGTGTTGTTACACCTAAAGTTGTTGCTGAAACTGTCGTTACAACAGATGAAAACGGAAATTCTATTAAAACAACAACTTATGTAACAAAGAAGGTTCTGACAGTATCAATTATTCAGTTAAGTGTAGATGAAATTTCTGCTCTTTACAATTTTAATGATGAACAAAAAGCATTATTGGAAGAATTGATGAGTGAAGAATACAACGATTTGTGGGCAGAACTTTTAGGGGCAAGCGGACAGATAATTCAGGGTAATAGTTCTTTTGTCGGCACAGGTATGTTTGCTTGGCCGTTTGAAAACGACCAATATATTTCTTCTCGGTTCGGTACTCGTGTTGACCCGATTTCAGGTGAAATAAAAACTCACGGCGGAACAGATATTGCAGCTCCACTTGGAACTCCTATTCTTGCTGCAGCAGATGGTGTTGTGGTAACTGCAACGTGGCATAATTCTTACGGGTATTATGTCAAGATTAAACACGATGACACCTACTCAACTCTTTACGCTCATTGTTCAGCTCTTCATGTGTCAGCTGGACAGACAGTAAAGCAAGGACAGGTAATCGCAGATTGTGGTTCTACAGGATATTCAACGGGACCTCATTGTCATTTTGAGGTTATTCAAAATGGTGTTAGAGTTGATGCATTGATGTTTTATCAATCAAAATAAACAAGCGAACCCTCATTTTGAGGGTTCGCTTAATTTTTTTTATGTTATATAGTATTGTGAAGTTTAAGCAGCATACACTCTAATTTCCATTATGCCAATATTCTCGTAATATCTTAATTCGAGTGAATTACCATCAGTATCTTTTGCATGATAATACTCATAACCAAAAGATGAACTATTGTATCTTGTGTAATCGACATTAAATCCCTTGTCAGAGCATCCGTCAACATATTTGTTAAAATCGTCTAATGACATTTCACCGACATATATCTCGATATATGTCGAACTATCATTGTCAATTTCACCCATATTAGATTTTGGAACGGGCAATAAAGCAGCTAATCCATTTTGGGGAAACTTTATCTCTGATAAAGGTTTGGGGTCTCCTTTGGTTTTATCACAATAATGACAAGTTTGAGGTTTAAGTACTGTTGCTTCAGAAAATGAATGAAATAAGCAAATCGTATGCGTAAAAATGAGAATACCAAAAACCAATAAAATAAGTAGCGGAAAAATTACTTTAAATACCTTTTTCTTATTAACAGGTTTTCGTGATTTTTTCTTCTTTTTGAACTTTTTCTTATCGGAATCAGACAAGTTTATTTTAGCTCCACAAAAATCGCAAGTACAGTTATCAATATTTTTTATTTCTACATCTGCGCCACATGAAGGGCATTTATAAATTACTGTGTCCATATCAAAGTTCTCCCATAAATCACTTAATTTGTAGATATATCTGTAGTTATAGAAGTGTCGCTTGTACTGCCGGTTGTATTTGGATCTTCACTTGAAGTTGCGAATGTCATCATAACAGCGAATGAAAGTAAAACACATAACAAAACAAAATAAACCGGTTTCATCCCTTTTGATTTACCCAAAATATGTTTACTTTTTTTAGGTGTAAGAGAAAGAACTTTAAACATTGCAGCATAAATAGCAAAGAATAATACGATACCAAAGCCCATTGCATCCATATCTACAAACAACATAATTATGGCAAAGCCCGTCAAGAAAAGGCAGGCTATAAACAAAGCATTAAATACTTTTCTCATTGCTTTCCCAACAACACCCTCTTCTTGTGGGTTTTTACTTTTTTTCTGTTTTATATTAAATGTTTGTGCTGTTTTTTGAGCAACATTTTTAAAAGGAGTCGCATCTTTAGTTGGAGCAATTGTAACAACCGCACCACAATACTCGCATTCGCAAGAAGGTGTTCCCTCTTCAAATTCGATATTGGCACCACATGAAGGGCATTTTAAAACTTCAAGTTTCATATTCATTCACATCCATTTCCTATTTTTTACATTATATACCTGTTTTATATTTTTTTCAATATATCACAAAGAAAAACATCAAGAAGTTGCGATTTGTTCATAATTTATTGTTGTAATTGTTGACTTTTTGTTCTTTGAGGTGTACTATTATCTTAGTTAAGGAGGTCGCAGTATGAAAATTAGTTATAAAAAGCTGTGGATTTTGCTTGTTGAGAAAGAAATCTCTCAAGCTGATTTAAGAAAAGATTTAAATATTGCTTCCGGCACAATGACAAAAATGCGTAGAAACGAAGAAGTAGCACTCTCAATTCTTATACGTATCTGCGAGTATCTTGATTGCAATATCGGTGATATATGCGATGTGGTTAAAGAAGAGAGGTAAAAAATATGGCTTTTTGTATTAACTGTGGCCATGAACTTATAGAAGGGGCAAAATTTTGTGCGAACTGTGGCATAGCGACAAATAATATCGAAGTAAACACAAAAAGAAAAATGGTTTATGATGGAGAGATTCACAAGTGTCCAAATTGTGGTGAAATACTTAAATCTTTTCAAGGTAATTGCTCTTCTTGTGGTTACGAACTACGCGGAATAAAAAGCTCCTCATCGGTAAAGGAGCTAACAATAAAACTTGAACAGATTGAAAAAAACAGAAAAGAAAAAAAGCGTTTTAGTTTCAAGAATAGTTTTAAATTTGAAATAGATGAAATAGACGAACAAAAAATTTCTTTAATTCGAAGTTTTACTATTCCGAATACTAAAGAGGACTTGTATGAGTTTCTTTTTCTGTCATATTCTAATATCGACTTTGACTCGTATGATGACGGTAATCAGGCAATGCTTTTTTCAAGAAGAGCTATTTCTGATGCTTGGAAAGCTTCTTTTGAACAAGCATATCAAAAATCGAAAATTATTTTCGCTAACGACACAGACAAGCTTCGCGAAATCCAACAACTTTATGATTCTTCAAAAAAATCTATTAAAAAAGCAAAGTTTCAAGGGTGGAAGACAGTCGGCATTATATGGGGTGTTCTTATTGGTGTTTCTGTTTTAATCTCTATTATAATTGGAATTTATTCTCCAATTTCAGAAAAAAAGGAAATTGAAAGGCTTGAAGCTATAGTTACTGAAATCGAAATACAACTCGAAAAAGGTGAATATAAATACGCCTTAATGAATGCCGATTCTTTAGTATATAGTGGTAGTATTTCAAACGATGAACAAGAAAGGCAATGGGTAGTTAAGCGTGAATATTGGATTGATAAAGTTCTCGATGAAGCTTCTAAAAATGGGATAAAACTTGAACGACCTCAAGATAGTATAATATCAGAACCCGAAACTTCCACTGAATCAGTTTCAGGAGGTTTTTTTGAAGGTTTTGCTGAAGGTTTACAATCCGGATTAGATGAAGCCGAAAAAAGCATAGAAGAATTCAATAGCATAATGAATCAAGAGTAATAAAAACAAATAATAAACGGAGGTTAAATTATGGGATTACTTGATAAAATTTTCAACAACAATGATGGCGGATTCATGAATATTATCAGATGTGATGAACCATCCTATCTGATTTGGAAATGGAGGCCTGAAGGAGCTCAACCCGGTAGCAACCGAGAAAATGAAATTCGTTGGGGTTCATCTTTGAGAGTAAAAGACGGAGAAGTTGCAGTTTTTGTATATAAGCAGAACAATGGAACGATACAAGATTTCATTGTCGGCCCGTTTGATTCAATTCTTGAAACTAAAAACTTACCTGTTTTATCCGATATCATAGGCTTGGTTTATGACGATAAATCACCTTTCCAGGCTGAAGTTTATTTTATTAATCTTGCTCAGATTGTTCAGGTTAAGTTTGGTGTACCCTATTTTGATATTTACGACCCTCGTTTTATGGATTTCGGCGTTCCCGTTGCAGTAAGAGGCACTATCAGCTTCAAAATTGCTGATTATAGAGAGTTTATTAAATTACATAGATTAAGCACCTTTACTCTTGCTGATTTTCAGTTGCAAATCAGAGATGCTGTAATACGCTATGTTAAAGATGTTGTTGCAAATGCTCCTGCTACCAACAATATTCCTGTTGTTCAGATTGAAACTAAAACAGGTCAGATTAACGATGTTGTTGAAATGGATATCGGTGAAAGACTTCAGGAAAAGTTTGGTGTATTGGTTTCGGGCGTAGATATTTCTGCAATTGAAATCGACAAGTCAAGCGATGGTTACAGACATTTAATGTCAGTAACTAAGGATGTTACAACTGCTCAGGTTCAGGCTCAGACAGAGGATTATATTGAAAGACTCCGCATTCAGCGAGAAGAAGGACAGTATGCTCAGCATAAGCAGACACAATCTGCAAATATCGGTGCTTTCCAAGTTGAAAAACAGGCTGAAGTTGGTGTTGCAGGTGCAGACGCTCTTGGTCAAATGGGTGCTAATGGTGCCGGCGGTGTAAATCTTGGTGGAGATGGCACAGGCTTTAATCCTGCAGCTATGATGGCAGGTATAGCACTTGGCGGTGCTGTAGGTCAGAATATCGCAGGAACAATGAACGGAATGATGAGTGGTGTTAATCAGCAAACACCTCCGCCGATTCCTACAGTTTTATTCCACGTTGCTGTCAATGGTGCTGCAACCGGTCCCTTTGATATGAATACACTAACACAGATGATAAATGCCGGTACACTTACAAAAGATACTCTTGTATGGAAATCGGGAATGACCAATTGGGAGCCTGCCGGCAATGTTTCAGAGTTTACTGCTCTTTTAGGAACAACTCCTCCTCCCGTTCCTCCAACATTATAAAAGCAGGTGATAATTTATGAAGTGTAAAAGCTGCGGAGCTGAATTTGACGGTAATTTTTGTCCCTATTGTGGTGAAAAGCAAGATAAAGATGATGCAAAAGAAAACGAGGTTCCCGTAAAAAATATTGATATACAACCTAAATCAAAAAGCAAAAAGCCAATCTATAAAAAATGGTGGTTTTGGGTTATAGCGGTATTACTGATTTTTGGTATTATAGGGTCTTTCGGAGAAGATTCCTCAAACAATGATGCATCAGAGTTTAATTGGAGCGATATGACTCTTGGCATTATGTTACCTACACCGGAATCAAATTTAGGTAAAAACCTCATTAATACGGAGGATTATTTATCTGTAGATATTCTTGATGTATCACCCGAAGAATATAAAGAATATGTAAGCGGTTGCCGAGAAAAAGGGTTTACCATTGAGGTTTCCGAATACGATACATATTTTGATGCGAAAAATGCTGACGGATACAAACTTATGCTTTACTATTTTGAAAGCGATGAAGAGTTATCAATCGATTTAAATGCCCCTTCAAAATCTGATAGTAATAAAAATGAGAATGAAAAAGAAACTGCATCAAGTAATAATACAGACGAAACCACAGATCAGAGCGAACGAACCTATGAAGTTGTTCGTGAATTTGTAAAACTATATAACGAAAAGTTAGAACCTGACATTATTAACACAGAGGAATTCATAACAGAAGACAGAATACTGAAATATGATGAAGCTTATGCAATTCAAGGCGATGTTGATGGTGATTATATTCTTATAATGAATTTTGGTTCATGGGATATTAAAGATGAAATGCAAATTAAAATGTATGTAAATACGCCTGATGAAGTTTTTGATTTGCTTTCTAATGTTTCTAAAGCTATCAACAAACCTTTAACTGGTGAAGAAACAAACAGAACAAAACAATATTTAAATGAATGTTTTACCGACGAGTATCAGCAATATACAGAGTGGACCAATGTAAACAGTATTAGATATTGGGCAGGTTATAATGGCGTAGGAGATAACTATGAGGTTCTGATAGAATTTCCTATTGATACTTTTTATAAATAATTAAGATTGGTGATATAATGAAATTTGGAGTTAGAAAACCATCGATAAAACGCTCTATAAAAGCACGAACTACAGGAAAGGCGAAGCGTGCCGTCAAGAAAGCTATTGTTCCTGGATACGGAAAGAAAGGCGCTGGCTGGGTTAAGAATCCTAAAAAAGCCGCATATAATAAAGTTTATAAGAAAACATCATTTAGTTTATTTAGATAGTATTATGGCTGTCTCTTTTATTTAAGAGACAGCCATAATTATTTCAGCAATACAACATATAAAAATTTATTAGTTTTTAAATTTGGACAATTCTAAATCAAATCTTTTTAATACATCAACGATTTCAACAAGGCTTTGTATTCCAAGATTTCTAATTTTTAATAAATCATCTTTAGAATAACATAGTAAATCACCGAGGATTTTTATGTTGGCCCTATTTAAGCAGTTAAACGTTCTTTTTGAAAATGGCAAATCTTTAATCTTTATATTATTTACATTGTTTTTAGTTATTTCGTTTGACGGGAGTAAAATGTGCTGAATTTGTAATATACTTGCTTCATCAGGTTGTTTATCAAACAGATAGAGTGCTTTAACCTTATTGTAAATTGTTTCATAGTGTTCTTTTTTATCAACGGAACAACTTTTCTTTTGTGCTTCTACTAAATCGAACAATGCCTTAATCTCACTTGATTCAAGCTCTATTTCGATATTGTTAATATTAGACATTACATTAAATTTAAGCATATAAATCCCTCTTTTAGAATACTGAATTAATTTGTAATCCTACATCGTTTAGACTAAAAATGTCAATGCCTTTTGCAAAAACGCTTTGTTTTTTTACAAAAATGTAGTAATAATAAAATCCTACCACTTGAGTTGTGGCAGGATTGCTTTATTCAAGACTTTTAATTTTTCTACCATTAAAGTATTGCTCGTGTGTGTAATAAGTAACTGAAATTAAAATGTGGTCGTCCTTAACAACGAAATCTACATCATCACATTCATCAATAAGTGCACCAAAACAAGACTTAAAATCTCCAAATAAAGAGAACATTGGTGCAGCTTTTATGTTAGCACAAATTCCAAAAGGTCGTTGCTCAATTTCTACATCAAATTCACACGAATTAATAAATTTTTCTACGACACTAATAAAATAATCTTTACAAGCAATTCTTCTTTCGTGCTCCACATACTGCATATTATGTTCTAAATCGTATAAGAACTGTTTTGCTTTTGATGAGTCATGGGGAAGTTTACTAAGTCTTTCAAACTCTTGTTCATCAGCTTCTCTTTCTTTTTCAAAATCTTTTGAAAATATAATTTCACTCATATTATCGCCTTTTTCTTTCATAATGGTTTTGTTGTGATATTATATCACAAATGAGAATAAATGCAACCATCAACATTAAATGTTGAAAATTCGCACTTAATATTGTAAAAAGACAAATATTATTGTTTTTCGTAATCATTTATGATATTATAATTTATAGTCTTAATAAAGAAAGGGATTGAATTATGGCAGTATCATATAAAAAGTTGTTTAAGCTATTGATTGACCGTGATATGAAGAAAAAAGATTTGCAGGAACAAGCGAGTCTAACTCAACATACAATGAGAAAATTGAGCAAAAATGAAACGATTACGACAGATACACTTGCAAAAATTTGCAGATGCCTTAATTGCACCGTTGATGAAATAATGGATGTTTTGCCTGAAAATAAAGAATAGTCCGTTTTATGGGACTCTGAAATTTGTATAATACAATCAGGTATGATACAATTAAAAATAAAACCAATTTATGGAGAATGATATGAGCACAAATATATCAAAACAAAAACGTGAAGATTTACTCGCAAAAATAAAAGAGATACGCACCTTTATTTCTGCTGCACCGCAGGATGAAAATACAGGTAATCTTTTGTCATATCTTTCTGAACTTGAAAAGGATGTTAACGGCAAGAAATATGGTCTTGTGTTTGAAGAGCACCGTGAGGAAATTGATGAAGTTCTTGACACTCATACGCCTGTTCTCACAGAAGACGAAGACCTTTTCATCGATAATGGCGGACAGATGAATTTTCTTATTGAGGGCGATAATCTCGCTTCATTAAAATTACTTGAAAAAACTCACAAAGGAAAAATAGACCTTATTTATATAGATCCGCCGTATAATACTTTGAAAGAAGGTTTCACATATTCGGATACATTAGTTGACAAAAACGACACTTTTAGACATTCAAAATGGATGTCATTTATGCAACAACGTCTTTTAATCGCAAAAGAATTACTTTCAACTAAAGGCGTTATCTTCATTTCTTTGGACGATAATGAAATATCCGCATTAAGGATTATGTGTGATGAAATTTTTGGATATCAAAATTTTGTTGCGAATATAATTTGGGAAAAGAAGTTTTCACCTCAAAACGATGCTAAATGGCTTTCTGATAGTCATGACCATATTCTTCTTTATGCAAAGAACAAAGAACAGTGGCATCCTAATCTTCTGAGTAGAACGGAAGAAATGAATAGTAGATATTCTAATCCTGATAACGACCCAAGAGGTCCGTGGACTTCTAGTGATTTCACTGTAAAAACTGCATCAGAGGCATATATGTATCCCATAGAAACTCCATCAGGAAGAGTGGTGACACCGACAGCAAGCAGAAGCTGGGTTACTTCTGAAGAAAACTATAAAGCACTAAAAGCAGATAATCGTATTTGGTTTGGTGAAAAAGGAAGTAATGTACCAAGAATAAAGACATTTTTATCTGAAGTGCAACAAGGTACGGTATGTAAAACCATATGGTATAGAACAGAAGTTGGTGATACACAAGAGGGCACTCGTGATTTAAAGACCGTTTTTGGCAAAGCAGGTGCATTTACAAACCCAAAACCTGTAAGATTGATTGAAAGAGTATTAGACATAGCATCGAAAGATAATAGTATAATTCTTGATTTCTTTGCGGGAAGTGGTACATCAGGTCACGCTGTTTTGAAATATAATTTCAATAATGCAGGCAGTAACCGCCGCTTTATCCTTTGCACCAACAATGAAAATAATATCTGTCGTGATGTTACTTATGAACGCATAAAGCGTGTTATTGACAAAGAAGGATATGAAGCAAGTCTAAAATACTACAAAGTGGATTATATCCCCATTTGTGAGCGTATGTATTATGAATATGCCGACGAGCTTCTTCGACACATCAGAGAGCTTGTAGAACTCGAAAATGGTGTTAATTTCACTAACAATGCGGAAATAGCCATTGTTCTTACCGAAGATGAACTTGAAGATTTCATCTCAAATATTGAAGATTTCTCAAAGTGCAAAAAGCTCTATATGGGACATGACCTCTTACCTACTGAAGAACAGGAACAGGCAATATCATCGCACGAAATAGAGATCAATATAATTCCTGATTATTATTACAAAGATTTACAGGAGGGCTGATTATGACATTAAAAGATTTTCAGCTTACAGCGGTTAAATCGTTATTTGAAGCTATGGACAAGCCTGCCCGTGACATCATTCTCAAAAGTCCTACGGGTAGCGGCAAAACCATAATTCTTACATACTTTATGCATCAATATATTCAGTCGTTTTCAAAAACTGTTTTCGTATGGCTTACACCCGGTAAAGGTAACCTTGAAGAACAGAGTAAAGCGAAAATGGATAAGTACATCCACGCTTCGCAAACAAAGTTACTTTCCGATGTTATGACTGCAGGTTTTGAAGAAAATGACAGTTGTTTTATTAACTGGGAAAAACTCACAAAGAAAGGCAATAATGCTCTTAAAGATAGTGAGCGTACAAATTTCCTTGAGCACATTCAGAATGCTTTAAATAACGGTTTGCGTTTTGTGATTATTGTTGATGAAAGCCATCAGAACAATACAATAAAAGCGGATGAGATTATTCAGTATTTCCATACTGATAAAATTATTCGTTGTTCTGCTACGCCCAAAGGTATAAAGAATGCAGAGGTTATTGAAATTCCCGAAGAAGATGTTATAGCAGCAGGTCTTATCAAGAAAATGCTCATTATCAATGAGGATTTTCCGCAGACAGTTGTAACAGAGAATCAGACTGAGTATCTTCTTGAGCAAGCATACAATAAACAGAGAAATCTCCGTTCTGCATTTTTACAGAATAATTGTAATATTAACCCTTTGATTGTTGTTCAGCTTCCGAACAAGTCTGATGCACTGCTCGACAATATTGAGCGTTGGTTTGAAACACAAGGTATTACATACGAAAACGGTCAACTTGCAGTATGGCTTGATAAAAAACACGAAAACCTTGAAAAAATTGAAAACAATGATGCAAAACCCGTTGCTGTAATTATTAAACAGGCAGTAGCAACAGGTTGGGACTGTCCGAGGGCACAGATTCTTGTAAAACTCCGTGATAATATGGATGAAACATTTGAAGTGCAGACTATTGGCAGAATCCGTCGTATGCCTGAAGCAAAGCATTACGGAAACGATTTGCTTGACAGTTGTTATCTCTACACATTTGACGGTAAGTTTAC
>SVQH01000035.1 GCA_015065425.1 Oscillospiraceae bacterium | reverse complement strand
TGGTGGAGGCGAGGGGAGTCGAACCCCTGTCCGAAAAAATCGCCTCACGACTTTCTACGAGCGTAGTTGCTTGTTTTTTCTTGTTTCTCTGAGCGTGAAGCAACACACTTTCTGAGAAACCAGCCCTTTAGGTCATGATGGGATGCAAGGCTCTCTCCCATTCACGTTCACCGCTTCATGACGCCACGCACCGGGCCGCGGTACTCCCGGGAATGACGGCGGCTGCGATTAAGCAGCAGCTAAAACTGTTTTATTGTTGTTAGTTATTTTATAACTTGAAGCTTTTATAGAGGTGCCCCGCCTCTGCTCGCTTATCGAAACTTGATTTCCCCGTCGAAATCCTTTCGCCCCCGTATGGCAGATTTGTGAAGCAAATCTGCAGTGATATATCTGGCTTAGCCTGATGTGCTATTTGCCTTCGGCAAGAGATATACCGACTTCGTCGGTGTGATATATCCGACATTGTCGGATGTTGAAGGATTCTTTTCCTTGGTGTTTTTGCTGTTTCCCTTCGGGAAATACGCGTATTTATTATATTGCTTTTTTTGTTGAAAATCAACTGTAATTTATTTACTTATTTCTACAGTTATCACGGTTGAATCGTCGGCTTCTATGTTCAGAATTTCTCCTGAGACACCTTCTTCTGTGAGTTCAAGTATTTCTTCAATCTGAGAACTGCTGAGTGAGCTGTTGCCGAGTATTCCCGAAATTCCGTTGCCGATTTTTGCTATTCTTTTAACAAGAGCTACGGGAACGGTGATGTTTGTCGGTTTTTTGTTTGGAGGACTTATTTTTATTTTCAGTTTGAGTTTGCTTTCACTTGTTGTCTGAATTTTGGTTTTTTCCTCTTTCTTTTCGGTGCCTGTAAGAAGTTCTTCAATGCCGATACCGAGAATTTCCGAGATTTTCGGAAGAAGCAGTATGTCGGGACAGGATAAATTGTTTTCCCATTTTGATATTGCCTGCGGTGTTACATCAAGATATTTTGCAAAATCATCCTGTGTCAGCCCTTTATTTTTTCTTGCTGCGGATAATCTTTCTCCGAGAGTTTTATTATCGTTGATCTTTTCTTCAACAGGATTTTCGTTTTCTTTTTTTGTGAATAATGTCATTTTCATTTTCTCCTTTCGGCTTTTGCCGTTTTGTTAATTTCATTTTAACGGAAAAACCGAAAAATTTGAATTGAACAAAGGTTGAAATGAAGTCTATTCTCTAAACGAAAGGTTGTTTTTGTTAAATTTGAGCTAAACTAACGGTTGATTATGCATTTTTGTCGCCCCGAAGGGATCGTTCTATGTCACGGTTGGCGGCTTTCTTTGCGGCGTCCTCACGTTTGTCATAGAGCTTTTTACCCTTGCAAAGCCCTATTTTCAGTTTTGCCCTTCCTCTTACGAAGTATACACTTAAAGGAATTATTGTATATCCCTGCTGCTTCATAAGTCCGAAGAGCTTGTTGATTTCTTTTTTGTGCATAAGAAGCCTTTTGGGTCTTAAGGGGTCACGGTTGAATATATTTCCTTTTTCATAGGGTGAAATGTGCATGCCTTCCGCGAATATTTCCCCTTCTTTTATATGGCACCATGAATCCTTAAGGTTTACTCTGCCCTCACGGATGGATTTTACTTCCGTTCCGTAAAGCTCAAGCCCTGCTTCATAAGTTTCTTCAACAAAATAGTCATGGTAGGCTTTTTTATTCTGTGCTACGGTTTTTTCATTATTATCAGCCAAGAGATACACCTCCAATAAATCATAATTTATCGTTCCGATAAATTATGATTTACATCTTCTCGGGGGCTTCAACTTTGAGAAGTCCGAGAACGTTTTTAAGAGTGATTGCAGTGGCTTTGCACAGCATAAGTCTTGCATTTTTGAGGTCTTTATCTTCAATATCGCAATGACATGCGTTGTAGAACTTATGGAAAAGTGTTGCAAGGTCAACCGCATATCTTGTAAGCTTTGAGGGGTCGAGAAGCTTTGCGGCAGTCTCTGTCTCGCTTGTAAGTGAAGCTATAAAACGAATAAGCTCCTTTTCGGTTTCGTGGGTAAGAAGGTCGTGTTTTACTTCCTTGCACTCGGAAAGAACAGTGCCGTTTTCTTCCATTTTTCTGAATATTGAGCAGATTCTTGCATGTGCATACTGACAATAGTATACAGGGTTCTGTGAACTCTCTTCAACCGCAAGGTCGAGGTCAAAGTCACAGTGTGTATTTGCTTCTCTCATATTGAAGAAAAATCTTGCCGCATCTATGGGTACTTCTTCAAGAAGAGTAACAAGTGTGATTGCTTTGCCTGAACGCTTTGAAGCCTTTATAACCTCTCCGTCCTTTACAAGTCTTACCATCTGCATGAGCACGACCTGAAGTCTTTCGGGGTCAACACCGAGTGCCTCAAGTGCTGCTTTGAGTCTCGGAACATATCCGTGGTGGTCAGCACCTAAGATATCAACCGCAAGGTCAAAGCTTCTTTCCTGAAGTTTGTTGTAGTGATATGCAATGTCGGGAACTATATAAGTATAAAAACCGTTGGAACGCTTCAGAACAAAGTCCTTGTCACAGCCGAACTGCTCTGCTCTGAACCAGAGTGCACCTTCATTTTCATAGGTGTATCCCTTTTCTGTGAGAAGGTCTACAACCTTCTTCGCTGCACCCGAATTGTGAAGCGTGCTCTCTCTGAACCATGTGTCATACTTTATTTTGTACTTAAGAAGGTCTCTTTCAAGTCCTTCAATGTTAAGAGGAAGGGCATAGTCTACAAGAGCCTTTCTTCTCTCTTCTTCGGAAGTGTTTATATATTTGTCTCCATGTATTTCCGCAAATTTTACAACATGGTCGATTATGTCCTGACCGTGATATGAATCTTCGGGCATTTCTACCGTATCACCGAAGTTCTGACGGTAACGTATATCAAGGGAAAGACCGAATTTTTCAATCTGATTGCCGCCGTCGTTGATGTAAAATTCTCTCTCAGTCTCATATCCTGCCCATGAGAGAACCTCAGCCAGACAGTCGCCCATTGCACCGCCCCTGGCATTACCTACATGCATGGGACCTGTGGGGTTTGCGGATACAAATTCAACCAGTGCTTTTTTGCCCTTGTACTTATCGGAATGACCGTACATATCGCCTTTTTCTGTGACATCATTGAGAATGTCACAGTAATATTTTCCCGAAAGAGTAAAATTAAGAAATCCTGCACCTGCAATTTCACACTTGTTGAAGTAAGTGCCTGAAAGGTCAAGATTTTCCGTAATTGCTGCTGCAATTTTTACGGGAGGCATACGGAAGGCTCTTGCGTGTGCCATTGCGGCATTTGTGGAATAGTCTCCGTTTTTTCTGTCAGCAGGTACTTCTGTTTTTATGGGGAGTATTTCCGCTTCGGGAAGCTCTCCTTTTTCTATTGCTTTTTTTATAGCCGTTTCAATAGCATTTTTAAGCTGTTCTTCGGCAGTTTTTACAAGCATACTCATGTTTTATCGTTCCTTCCGTGAATTACTTTCCCGACTTCAACTGTCATTTCTTTTGTCTGATTGACATCGCCGTAAAAATCGACAGTGTAATTCATTTTGAGATACACTCCGTTTTCATCGGCTCTGCTTATGAAATCTGTTGCAGTGATGCCTACCATCAGTTCACCGTAGGGTGTGGAATAAGCACTGTTGTGTCTGATGCCTTTTTCTATTATAAGCTCAGTGTTGATTGAACCTCGTCTCAGAAGATGGGCACAGATGCTGTCTTTTACCCTGAGCACGGTACGGCTTTTCATGTCCTCTGCAAAAATTTCATCAAATTCCACCGTGTAATTATCAGGCGTGCCGTAATATATGCAGGTGGAATCCATTTCAATTTTTTCGGTAGTATCACCGTCAGAGGAAATATCGGTAATTTTTAGAAATCTTTCTTCTGTCATGATTTACTCCGGAATATAAATAGTCAAAATATATTATCACATTTTCACAAAAAATGCAATTAAAATTTTGTCAGAATGCAGAAATGTCTGTTTTTATGTCAGTTTTACTTTTACGGGTACTGTAACCGTGATACTGTCGGGGGTTATCTCACTTTTATATGCAAGGATTTTTACTCCGTTTTTGTGAGCTTCTTTCAGTGCTTCGGCAAACTCGGGATGAGTTTTTGTGTTGGGTGAAAAGGTATGCACTTTATCCATCTGTATTATAAACATTATGTATGCGTCATAGCCTTCTTTTTTTGCTTTTATCAGCTCTCTTATATGCTTAACCCCTCTTTCGGTGGGAGCATCGGGGAAAAGTGCCGTGCCGTCATTTTCGAGGGTTACTCCTTTAACTTCTATAAACGCCTTTTTGTCCTCATATTCAGCAAAAATATCAAACCGTGAATTCCCGTATTTCACTTCCCGTCTGATTTTAACATCGGAAGGGAACAGCCCCGAATGTGGCAGGAATTCTTCTGCACAGTAATTGGGTATCTGTGAGTCCGTGTTTATAAGTATTGTCCCGTTTTCCGTGTTTTTTTCAACGGCAATGAGGTCATATTTTGTCTTTCTTGCATGATTGTCGGAAACCGAGAGATAAACTGTTGCCCCCGGAATAAATATCTCCCGACACCTGCCCGTATTTTTCACATGAACCGTTTCTTGGTACCCGTCAACAAGAACCTTTGCAATAAATCGGTTTGGACGGGAAATGAAATTTCCCTGTATTACATTTTTATATTTCATACTCTTTCTCCCGTGTCTGATGCAACTATTATACAGCAGAAAACTATAATTTTCAATTCCGTGCAATATCGCCCAGCAAATCGACAGAAACAATAAAAATCTGTCAGTTTGTAATTTGTAAACCGACAGATTTTATTTTTTTTGAAATTCTTTTCCTGTAATGAGATAGTTTATTGATACATTAAAATATTCTGACATCTGAACCAATAAAGCCAAAGACGGCTCTCTTTTTCCGTTTTCGTAGTAAGATAAGGATTCTCTTGAAATGTTCAGATCCATTGCAACTTTTAATTGGTTAAGATTCCTCTTTTTCCGTATTTCTTTAAGACCAATCATAAAATCACCCTTGATTTTATTGTAACAGTCTGTTACAATAAAAATGTAACATTGTGTTACTTTATTATTTTTATTACATGCCGATTTATGTAATAACAGAGGAGGAACCCATTTTGAAAAAAAGTATTGCGAAAATGATTTCATTGATTTTATGTATTGTTTTTGTTTTCGGTGTCTTTCCCGTAAACAATGCACTTGTTGAAGCTAATGCCGGAACAACGTTATACTGGCCTGTTCCCGGGCATTATTCATTATCCCGCACATTTGCCCAGCATGGTGGCCAGGCTATAGATATCAGTGATGGTTCGATAAACGGCTCGCCTGTTGTTGCTGCTATCGGCGGAAAGGTAGTATATATCACCCTTTGCCCGAACAATCATTGGGCAGAAATTCAGAATGGCGTTAATCCGGGTAATCTGGATTGCGACGGTTTCGGATATGGCGTTATTATACACGGTGATGACGGAAGATGGTATCAGTATGCTCACATGCAGGCAGGAAGTATTCCCTCTTACGTTTATTACAGCGGACGTGTTAATGCAGGCCAGCAGGTTGGCCGTGTCGGTAATACAGGTGCATCCAGCGGACCGCATCTGCATTTTGAAATAAATACATCAGGAATGTTTGCAGGACATATTGACCCCATGAAAGAGACATACGGAAATGTAACTGCAGAGGTTTATTTCAGCAGTTATCCTGAAAAATACAGCGTTACAGAGACAGATGCCACTCTTTCAACGATTATTTCTTCCAATGTTTCAATCTCATCAATCAGCACCGTGGGAATTATTTTATACGACCGTAACGGTACGGAGCTTGCAAGAAAGAGCGAAAAACCTATACTCTCCGGTTCACAGATAAAAGCATGGTATTATGTCAATTCCGAGCTTGGTTATACACTTAATCCCGGAACAAAATATAATTACAAATTTTTCTCAGTAATAGGCAGTCAGACATATTACAGTGATACTTATTCCTTTACAACAAACGGAACATGCAGCCACAGCTATACCACATCTGTAAAGGATGCCACATGTGCACAGGCAGGAGAAAAAACTTCAATATGCACAAAATGCGGATATCAGAAAACGGAAAGCATTCCTGCTACGGGAAATCATATCTGGAACAGCGGTGTCGTAACTAAAGAGCCTACTGTTTCGGAAACGGGTATAAAAACATATACCTGTACTGTTTGCGGAACTACAAAAACTGAAACATTAAATAAGATACCTTCCGGTTTCGGAGTTGTTTTTGAGAGCGACGGTAAAGTAAACTCAGACGGAGAAATTGCCGTGAAGCTTTATCTGACAGACTGTGCAGGTCTTGGTCTGTGGTATTTTGACATTGCTTATAATAACGATGATTACTCTTTTATCCGTATTGAAAACGGAAAAGATGCTGCTGCCGTATTAGCAAAAGACAAATCTGCTCTCGCAAATTCATTTAATGACATTAACGGAAATATTGTCATGACGGGATTGTTTACGGATTGCCTGTTTACAAGTGAACATTTTGCACAGTTAAATTATTCGCAGGTTAACGGGGAAAAGTTCCACCTTGTGACCTTTTATATGAAGGCAAAGGATGTGGCAGACAGCCTCAGAATGGATCTTGACGGTGAACTTACATTTTTTGAAACGGTTATTGACAATTTTGAATATCCTATAGACGGGGTTTTTGACAATATTACCGCAAATATTACCGTTGCTTCAGAATGTTTACATAACGGACATACGGAAAAACGTAATCAGATTCAGGCAACATGTAAAAATTCAGGATATACCGGTGATGTTTACTGTCTCAGCTGTAATAAAATGATAACTAAAGGTACGGTTATCCTTGCAACAGAAAATCACAGTTGGAACAACGGTGTTGTTACCAAAGAGCCCACAGTAGCGGAAACAGGAATAAAAACATATACATGTGTTGTATGTAAGGATACAAAAACAGATGTAATACCTAAGCTTGATGTTCCCGCAGCAGATGATGCGGTTGTTACTGTTGATACGGTGACAGCAAAAGCCGGTGCTGTTGTCAAGGTTGAAGTTAATATCACAAAATCCGCACCTTTGAGCTATCTCAGATTTATCCTTGATTATGATACGGATGTGCTTACTCTTCAGAGTGTTGAAAACGGAGAGTTGTTTGATACTCTTGACAAGGGAACAAGCCTTGTTTTCAGCCGTGACGGAGATTCCGATAAAACAGGTAAGCTTATGACCCTTAATTTTTCCTTATCGGATAAGGCAGAAGCGGGTGATTATACTGTAAAACTCAGTTGCCGTGAAGCATATAACTTTGATGAAGAAGATGTTTCGGTGGGTGTAAACAACGGAAAAATAACCGTAGCTCAGTATGTTCTCGGCGATATGAATTCCGATAATGAAGTTAACGGAAAAGACCTTGTAAGACTGAGAAGATTTCTTGCAGATCTTGATGAAAATACAGGTGCTTCCTCAGTCGAAATAGGTGGCGGCAGTGATGTTACCGGTGACGGTATTGTTAACGGTAAGGATCTCGTGAGAATCAGAAAATATCTTGCAAATTTCAATGAAGAAACAGGAAAATCAACGGTAGAATTGGGATAAGGGGAAATAATAATGAAAAAATTTGCAGCAATAGTATTGTGTTTGTGTCTCAGTTTTACTTTTGTTTTTACGGCTTCTGCGGAAAACAAACTCAGTATTGAGTTTAATAATGCTGAAGCAGAAAACGGTGAAGAGTTTACCGTAACGGCAGTTGTAAAAAACAATCCGGGCTTTTGTTATCTTAAATTAAAGTTCAACTATGACCAAGAGCTGTTTACCCTTGTGAAAACAGACAACGGAACAGTTTCAGATGACGGTTTTACTGTCTCCGATACGGCAATAGTATGGGATACGGCAGTTGATACAATAAAAACGGGAACTCTGCTCACACTTACATTTAAATCAAAAACGGAATTAAACGGCAGTTACACTATTGGTATGCAGGCTGTTGAGTGTATCAATTATGATGAAAATGATGTAGACGTTGAAATTAAAAATTCAACTGTAGCATTTAAGGAAAAGCCTCTCGGGAAAACATATTTTGCAGGAGATGCAGATATTGACAACAGTGTTACTTCAGCAGATGCAAGACTTGTTTTAAGAGCTTCTGTCGGACTTGAAACGCTCTCTGATGTACAGAAAAAAATTGCAGATATAGATAAAGATAACACTGTTACATCTTCTGATGCAAGAATGATACTCAGAGCATCAGTAAATCTTGAAGAACTCGGTGAAATAACTTTCTGAATAACATATTGAATTAAAATTGTACCGCAGCAGGACCTTTTTCGGGGTTCGCTGCGGTATTATAAATATTCCGAAAATGTTATTGATATTGTTTTTTCTTTTTTGTTGACATAATTTTCGGTAAACTGTATTATATTAAGTATTAAACATAGCAAGGTGATAAAATGAAATATGTTAAAAGAGTATTAACCGTATTTTTGGCTGCTGTTATTATGTTCGGTTCTGTGTCATTTGACAGCGGAGCCGATATGTCTGTGACAGCAAATGCTGCAACTATTGCGGGGAATATTCAGCTTTTAAGGGCAAAATTTCCTCATAATAAATTCTGGAATCACAGGACAAACGGCAACCATAATCATGTAGGTGTGTACGAAAGCTGCAGAAATCCTGCTTGTAACAATCCTGACGGCTGGACGGATTATCCCTGTTCAAGTCACAACGGTGCTGTCGGTATAGGCGGTTATGACTGCAATAATTTTGACAATGCGATTCAATGTATGGGCTTTGCCAAAAAGCTTTTCTTTGATCTTCACGGTGTGCATGTATATGATCTTGCTCTGAGATATGACAGACAGAATGTAAGTGTCGGAGATTATATAAGAATGCTTGATGACACACATTCAGCTCTTGTTATTGCGAGAAACGGAGATTACATTACGGTTGCTGAGTGTAACTTGTACGGAGACGGAAATCAGTGCCGTATCAGATGGGATCATACATATCACATCAGTACAATAAATCATTTTGCACATTCAGATTCTATAGGTACTTCATTGCATCAGTGTTCCTACGGTTCAAATTATGTTTGTGCAGGCTGCGGAGCTTTCAATCCTGCAAGTGTCAGTGTGACTTCCTTTAACGGGACTTTTAAGATAAAGAGTGATGATGCCATTGACCATACAGGACCCTACGGAGCTTGTGCAAAGGTCAATACGTATAAAAAAGATACTGTGGTTACAGCTGTCGCAAAAGTGGTTAATGCCCACGGACATACATGGTATAAGCTTTCCAACGGAAATTATATATATGACAATTACTTAAAAGTATACACCATAAATTATGTGGATATTTCAGCGGGTAATTACCGCCTCAGGTCTGTTTCAAATTCTCAGTACCTTATTGTTGATGAAGGAAAGGACGTTCAGGGACAGAATGTTTCCGTCTGGCCTTTAAGTGAAACCGCAACCGAACAGAAATGGGGTGTCAGCAAGGACAGTCTCGGATATATTATAACTACCAAATTGGGCTCCCGTGTTCTTAATCCTTATGCAGATACCATAACACCCGGGAATAATGTTACAATTCTCACTGCAGGAAGCGGTGATGTTACTCAACGCTGGAAGCTTGAGCTTGTAAGCGGCGGATATGTTATAAGAAATGTCGCAAATCTTACCTGTGTTCTGACGGTTGAAAACGGTCATAATGTAAAGCTTGACAGCTACAGGTCAGGCGATAAAACTCAGCTATGGCAGTTTGAAGAGATATATGAATGCTCACATAACTGGAATTATTCAACGGTAACAAAACAGCCAACCTGTACGGAAACGGGTATAAGAACATATACCTGTTCAAGATGCGGCGGAATCAGAAATGAAATTATCCCTGTAAGCGGTATACATGTTTATGACAACGGAACCGTGACCAATACGGGAACCTGCAAAACTGAAAAAAAGGTTCTTTATAAATGCGTAAACTGCGATTACAGCTATACTCAGAATATGGGAACAACAGATGTTCACGGTAATCTTCAGCTTGCAAGAAGCGGTATGTATATGTCTGTGTCAAAGCTTACCTGTAAATCATGCGGAGCTGAGTACACTTATGACCTCGGTGTGAAAAGTGTAACGGCAAAGCCTGTTGATAAGAACAATCTCAGTATCAGAATTGAGTTTGTTGATGACAGAAATATAAGAAAAACTTCTTATCTTAATTATCCTGCTACGGCTGTTTCTTCCTTGTATCCCAACGGTATTATGGGAATAGTCAGCGGAAAAATTACTTCACAGTCAATGTCGGGAAATGTTTATGTTGCAAATGTGGAATATACAGATGAGCAGCTGAAACAATTTGTGGGTGACAAGCACAGCTTTCATCTTAAATTTGAAAATAAGAATGCCCCTTCCAATAAATACGGCTATGTGCAGGTAATATATGAGTGGCATCAGAGTCAATATGTTAATGTTAAGCCGGGGGAGAGTGTTGATGCGGAAGCCCTTCTCGGAAAAGATCTTGCGGGATATTATTTGTGTAAATATGATACGGATGTTGTAGAGCACAAGGACGGTGTTTTTACGGCAAAGAAGCCGGGAAAAACATCACTGGTATATTGCAATAACAAGACCGGTGCCATGCTCGGCTTTACTGTTGTTGTTGAAGCTGAGAAGGTAATGAAAAAGGGAGATGTTGATTCTGACGGGATGACATCCTCCGCAGATGCAAGACTTGTTTTGAGATATAGTGTCGGACTTGAAACATTTAACGAAGCTCAGACGGCAAATGCTGACATAGATAAAGACTCTTCAGTGTCCTCGGCAGATGCAAGACTGATTTTACGATACTCTGTAGGAATTATCGATCCGCAATGGAAATAAACGCCCAAGGGAGATACTTCGTAAGGAAGTTGTCTCCCTTAAGCTTTTACAGTCAGTCAGTATGATTGGATTGTATGGATAATTCAAAAAAAATCCACTTCCCAAAAATGAAAATATGTTGATTTTGGGAAGTGGATGTGGTACAATAAGTTTGCGAGGTGAGTTTTTATGAAATTGATTGATCGAAGCAATTACCTGAATAAAATGATAAATGTGATTGGAACACCGGATATTAAAGTTTTAACGGGTGTAAGGCGTTCAGGCAAATCCAAACTGTTGGAAGCCTTCAAAACTCATCTGCAGAAAAATATTCAAAATGCTAATATTATCCATATCAATTTTAATCTGTCTAAGTACGAAAAACTAAAGGAATACAAAGCTCTTAACGAATATATTGAAGGCAAATATATAGAGGGCAAGGATAATTTTATTTTAATTGATGAAATTCAAATGTGCACAGACTTTGAACTGTGCATAAACAATTTACATGCAACCGAAATGTATGATATTTATATCACGGGTTCCAATGCCTTCTTGCTCAGCTCAGACTTAGCAACACTGTTTACCGGCAGAACCTTTGAAATTAAGGTGTATCCGTTTTCTTTTGCCGAGTATGTTCGGTATTTTGAATTGACAGACAAATATACTGCTTTTGACAGCTATATGCTTGAAGGCGGTATGTCCGGTTCATATCTGTATAAAGAGCAGGAAGATAAATTTGATTATATTGAAAATATTTTTGATACTTTGATTTTAAGGGATATAAGACAAAAGTATAATATCAAAAATCCGGCTTTGATGGATAGAATCTCTCAATTTTTAATGGACAATGTATCCAACTTAACCTCAGCAAGAAGTATTACGGATACACTTACATCAAACAAGGATAAAATCAATCATAAGACTGTTGGTAATTATCTGAATTATCTTTGTAACGCTTTTGCTTTCTATAAGTTCCGCAGATATGATATTAATGGCAAAAAATATCTTACAACCAATGACAAATATTATTTAAGTGACCATACCTTCCGTTATGCAAAGCTCGGTACAAAGAACTTAGACAGCGGCAGAGTGATTGAAAATATCGTTGCAATGGAATTGCTCCGACGAGGCTACGAGGTTTATGTAGGCGTTTTGTATAAAAAAGAGATCGACTTTGTTGCATTAAAAAGAAGTGAAAAGATTTATATTCAAGTTTCGGACAATATAACTCTTCCCGAAACATTTAAGCGAGAAGTAGAGCCTCTGCTTAGAATTAAAGATGCTTATCCGAAAATGGTAATAGCACGAACAAGAAACCCTGAATATCAATATGAGGGCGTTAAAATCGTTGATGTGACAGATTGGTTGTTGGGCAAATAACCGTTTTTCAAAACAAAAAATGTTGCTTTTGGTTAAGGCGATACGGTTTTATTCTTTATAGAATCAGGATGCCGAAAGATATCGAAAGCAATTTTTCAACAGCTCAAACTGCTGTGTTCATATAATGACGTAAACTTATCAGTCAAGAAGTCCTATGTTTCTAAAATACGGTGTCCCTCAAATTTTTTGTGAAAAATACTTGCAAATGGGGAATATTTATATTATAATAACATGGCTGATGAATAATCAGTCAGATTTATATTGTTAATTTTGGATTTTGCTTCTGTCATGCGGCGTGTTGGTCCTGTGCGACGGAGCGCCGCGAACCATGTCAGGCGGGGAACCGAGCAGCATTAAGCGGTCAGCCCGTGCGACACAGTCCGCCTGCACGCCGTGTGACAGAGGCAAAATTTTTTCATACCGTAAAAAGTATTGAAAAATTAATGCGAAACGGAGTTGAGCATTATTTATCGGGTTTTATACAGAAAGTGGAGACCGAAGGTTTTTTCCGATGTTATAGGACAGCCGCAGGTTACCACAACATTATCTTCTCAGATAAAAGAAAACAGACTTTCTCATGCATATCTTTTTACAGGGTCGAGAGGTACGGGTAAGACTACCTGTGCAAAAATTTTTTCAAAGGCTGTAAACTGCCTTCACCCTGTCGGCGGCGACCCTTGTAATGAATGTGATATATGCCGAGGTATTGATGCGGGAAGCATACTTGATATTGTTGAAATAGATGCTGCAAGTAACCGAGGTATTGAGGATATCAGAATTCTCAGGGATGAGGTCAATTTTACCCCGTCTCAGGCTAAATTCAGGGTTTACATCATAGATGAAGTTCACATGCTTACCATTGAAGCGTTCAATGCACTTCTCAAAACTCTTGAAGAGCCTCCCGAACACGTCAAGTTTATTCTTGCCACAACGGAAGTGCACAAGTTGCCTGCAACCATACTTTCCCGTTGTCAGCGATTTGATTTCAGAAGAATAGAGCCTTCTTTTATTGCAGAAAGGCTTCAGTATATAGCCAAAGAGGAAAATTCGGAGCTCACCCACGAAGCGGCAATGCTTATTGCCCGTATTGCAGACGGCGGTATGCGTGATGCACTTTCCCTGCTTGACAGATGCATAAGTGTCAGCAGTTTTGTGGATGTGGATACGGTTTCATCCTCTGCGGGACTTATGGGCAGAGAGCATATATATTCTCTTATAAATGCCGTTGCCGGTAAGGATACCGCAAAATGCCTTACAATACTTGATGAGTTGCACAAGGGCTCATGTGATACGGAAAGACTTGTGACGGAGCTTATAGACCGTTTCAGAAGCTTTCTTATAATGAAAACGGTTAAAAATCCCGAAGAGCTTCTTGTATGCACAAAAGAGGAACTCGGTGAAATTAAAAATATATCCGACCGTTTTACCAAGGAAAGTGTTCTTTATGCACTTGATATCCTGACTTCTGCGGCAGATGCCATGAGAAGGACTCAGAACAGGCGAATTGAAGCGGAAATGGCTCTTATCCGTCTTTGCCGTCCCGAAAATGACGATTCTGCGGCGGCACTTGTGGTAAGAATTGCCGCACTCGAAAAGGAAATTGCAGAACTTAAACGTGGCGGTATAGCTTCTGCTGCGGTAAAAACGGCTCCGGAAGAGACAAAGATTCAGAATCTTGCAGAAATTAAGATAAGTGAAGAAACAGAGGTATTTCCTGTTTTTGATATGGCTGATGAGGTTTTTCAGCCTGAGGAAAATGTTTCCGAAAAAACGGAAAACGCCGTGTCGGGAGAATTCAAAGGCTTCGGTGCGGAAGGACAGTCTTCAGGTTTTGCCGCACAGTTTGCTGCAGGGGAAGATGAAGATGACGATGAATTTGATTTTGACGCATTCATGAAAGAGCATGAAGGGGCACACAAAAAAGCGACTTCTGAAGAAGAATTTCCCTTTGACGATGTGCCGCCTCCCTTTGATGACGATGCTCCCTTTGATGATGCTCCTCCTTTTGATGATGCACCTCCCTTTGGTGAGGCAATGCCTTTTGATGCACCCTCTCCCGTAAGAGAGAAGCCTAAGATAACGGCACAGGTCTTTTCTTCCGATGATTCTGATAATTCGGAAAAAATCGACAATCACACCTGGGGTAAGATAATTCTTGAAACGGAGAAGCTTTTTAAGCCCCTTATAGGTCAGCTTACAGGTTCAAGTGCAAGAATTGTAGGAAATAATATATATATAAAGCTCGGAGAAAAAAATCTCAAGATTTTTGTAAATGAGCAGATGCTCGGAAAATTCTGCTCGGAAGCAGCAAAGACAGTACTTGGAAAACAGTATAATATAAAGTTAGATTGACAGGAGAATAAAAAATGAAAGCAAGAATTCCCAATCAGAACAATATGTCAAGAAATGACATGATGGCAAAGATACAGAAGATGCAGGAGGATATGGCAAATAAGCAGGCTGAAGTTGAAAACAGCGAATTCACCGCTTCGGCAGGCGGCGGAGCCGTTGAAGTAAGAGTAAGCGGTAAGCACGAAATTCTCGGTATCAGCATCAAGCCTGAAGTAGTTGACCCCGAAGATGTGGAAATGCTCGAAGACCTTCTCATTGCATCTCTTAACGAAGCTGTAAGAAAAGCAACAGAGGCAATGGACAGAGAAATGAATTCTCTTACAGGCGGACTCAATATCCCGGGACTGGGACTGTAAATCATAATTTATCTTCCGATAAATTATGATTTATGTGGTGTTTTATGGAAAGTGCAGTTTCTTTTGAAAAATTAGTTGACCAGTTCAGACGGATGCCCGGTATTGGTGCTAAGACGGCTACCCGTATGGCTTTTTATGTGCTTTCTCTTTCAAGGGAGGATGCATTTCTGCTTTCGGATACCATAAAAGAGGCAAGTGAAAAGATACATCGCTGTCCAAGGTGCTGTAATCTTACGGATGAAGAGCTTTGTCCCGTATGCCGTCACACGGCAAGAAATCAGTCTCTTATATGCGTAGTCGAAAATGTGGAAGCACTTATGGCTATTGAAAATACAAATGAATATAAGGGTGTTTACCATGTTCTTCACGGAGTTATTTCTCCCCTTGATGATATAACTCCGGATGATATCACCGTAAAAGAATTGCTGTCCAGAATAGAAGAGGGCGGCGTTAATGAGGTTATAATGGCAACAGGCTCAAATGTTGAAGGAGAGCTTACCGCCATGTATATAAGTAAACTTCTCAAACCTCTCGGTATAAAAGTGTCCCGCCTTGCTTACGGACTTCCTGTAGGAAGTGACCTGCAGTATGCCGACAGCGTAACACTCATGAGAGCCATTGAAGGAAGAAGAACAATATAAAGGAGAGAGGATTATGTATGCAATAACATTTGACATCGGTACAACAGGGGTAAAGACCTGTGTGTTTGAAATCTCTGATACAATTAAACTTCTCGGAAGTGCTTCTGAGGGGTATAAGCTTTATGTTTTCCCTGACGGAGGAGCAGAGCAGGACCCTGATGAATGGTGGACTGCCATGTGTAACACCTCAAAGAAGGCTATAGCTGAATCGGGTATTGATGCCTCTCTTATTGAAGGCATTTCCTTCTGCTCACAGATGCAGGGACTTGTGCTTGTGGACAAGGACGGAAAGCCCGTAAGGCGTGCCATGAGCTATATGGATCAGAGAGCACGGGAAGAGCTCAAAAAAGGTGTGGCTCACGGAATTCAGATTGCAGGTGCAAGCATCCCCATCCTTCTTAAATCGCTTATGATAACGGGTGCGGTTGCGGCTTCCGTAAAAGACCCCGTATGGAAATATAACTGGGTAAAGAATCACGAACCCGAAAACTTTAAGAGAGTACATAAGTGGCTTGATGTCAAAGAAGCACTTATCTGCCGTATGACAGGTAAATTTGTAATGACAAGAGACTCTGCCTTCGGAGCTCTTTTATATGACCTCAGAAAAGGACATGAGTGCTGGAGTGAAAGCCTTTGCAAGTCACTTGGTGTTGATGTAAAGCACATGCCCGATATAATAAATTCCACAGATGTTGTAGGTCCTCTTCGTGAAAAAGAGGCGGCAGAGCTGGGTCTTAAACCCGGTATTGCAGTTTACGGCGGCGGCGGTGATGCATCGCTCATAGGTGTCGGTGCAGGTTCTGTGGGACTTGGGGATACCCATGTTTATTGCGGTACTTCAGGCTGGGTATCAACTGTTGTGGATAAGTCCATTGTTGATGCATCTGCCATGATAGCCGCAGTTATCGGTGCTGTTCCCGGATATTATAACTATTTCGGTGAGCTTGAAACTGCAGGTAAGTGTCTTGAATGGGTAAAAGACCATCTTGCACTTGATGAAATAAATATTTATCTCAAAAAAGAAGACGTTGCCGACAGCTTTGAGACTAAATATACAAATCTCTATGACTATATGTCCGATGTTATAAGTCAGGTTCCCGCAGGCTCGGGCGGAGTTATTTTCACTCCCTGGCTTCACGGTAACCGCTGTCCCTTTGAGGACCCCAATGCAAGAGGAATGTTCTTTAATATAAGCCTTGAAACAGGTAAGAGCGAACTCATCCGTGCTGTTATTGAGGGTGTATGCTTCCATCTCCGCTGGTTTATGGAGGCTGAGGAGAAGAAGGTAAAGGCTTCTGAAACCATCCGTTTTGTGGGCGGCGGTGCTCTCTCTTACATGACCTGTCAGATACTTGCCGATGTTCTCGGAAAGAAGATAGAAACCGTTGATAAGCCTCAGAATGT
The DNA here is from genome assembly GCA_015065425.1 of Oscillospiraceae bacterium. Classification (GTDB taxonomy): domain Bacteria; phylum Bacillota; class Clostridia; order Oscillospirales; family Acutalibacteraceae; genus RUG806. The sequence goes on along the minus strand of SVQH01000035.1, from coordinate 8,002 downwards.
GGGTGCTGTCGGTGCTGCCGTTACTATTGCAGTAGGTTCGGGTCTTATCTCTGATTTCTCTAAAGCAAAAAATCTAATTCCTGCCGTAAAGACTTATGTTCCCAATAAGGAAAACAAGGCAGTTTATGATAATCAGTACAAGGTCTTCAAAAATCTTTACAAAGCAAACAAGGATAATTTTGCCGCACTCAACGGCTGAGAAAGGATAAAACTAAATGGATAAACTTCAGGTAATGGAAATATTATACAATAATATTTCATCTGCTATGACACAGTGCGGATTTGCACCGGAATATAAGGAAGGTGCAAAAAAGAACGGCTGTCCCGTTTATGAAAGAGGAGATGCAGCCGTAATGGATTTTTCAGGTGAAAAGGGTGTTGCCCGTCTTGTTTTCAGCCAGGACAGAATACATCTCCTTTTTGCGGGAAAGGATGCTCCCAGGGAAGACGACTCAGCCTTTACAAGAGATACCACATATCTTTTCGTGCTTGATGAATATACCGAAAAGGATGCAAAGGGTGTTGCAAACGAAATAAATGAATATGTCACAGACACATTTATTGTCAAGAAAAAAACTCCCGTAAAGACGAAAGATATAAATACCGTTTCCCGTACTGCTGCAAGAAGGGGCATACTGGCTTACGACCCCGTAACTCTTGCAACAAAGCTTGCGGGTATATATCCTGAGCTCAAAGACGAAATCCCTGCACACATTGCATATTACGGTGAGTTTTTGTGTGAAGAATTTTTTGTAAAGCATGCTAACAAGTGTGTTGAGGCAACCATCCGTGAAAATAATCCTCAGAAGATGAAGAGACTTTTCAATATTCTCGGTGAAGTGTATGAAGACGGTACAAACGAGGTGCAGAGTCTCATTGCCGTAACAGTACTCGGTTTCATTGAAAATGACCCCATGCTTGTTCAGAGAATTATGCCCTATCTTACGGATACCATGCTTGAACCTGTTCTTGCAGTTTCAAAGAGACTCAAAAAGAGTAAATCTGCAAAGCTCAGACTCGAAAATCCCCCTAAGTATAAGCCCCCGAAGAAGAAAAAGTCAGGCGGTCTCATGAATCAACTCATGGGCGGCGGCATACCTCAGCAGTAAAGCTTAATATGAAAAAATCTGCAGTCCTTTTTTCCGTGAAAGGAACTGCAGTATTTTTTTGCGGAAACTTGGGGATAAATAATATAAATTATAATTTGTGAACAAACATTAAAAACTGCCCCGTGAAGATTTCAGTGTCTTCACGGGGGTGTTCAATGTGCTTATTCTTTTTCTGCAGTGACGGTGACGGTGTTTTCGGAGACTCTTGCGAAGCCTTCTCTGAGGATTTCTCTGAATATGATTTCATCGTTTCTTTTTCCCGTAATGAAGCCGTGTCCCGTTGCAAATAAGGACGGAGCATGGCCTTTTCTTATGCCGTACTGACCGCCGTTTTTTCCGTTTTTGCCGTCTCTTACAGTGATGATAACACTGTCACAGGAAATTTCCGTAAGAATCCCTTCGGGAGTGACTATTTTCAGTGTCATAAAATCAGTATTCATAAAACCACCGTTAAATTACGATTTGTTGTGAACATCGTCTATTGTTCCTGCGTTGAGGAAGTGTTGTTCGGGGATGTTGTCGCATTCACCGCCGAGGATATATTCCATGCTTTCAATGGTCTTTTCAACGGGGACATATACGCCCTTTATGCCGTTGAAGGCTTCTGCAACATGAAGGGGCTGGCTTAAAAATCTCTGTACTCTTCTTGCACGTTTTACCGTTGCCTTGTCTTCGGGGGACAGGTCTTCCATTCCGAGAATGGCGATTATATCCTGAAGCTCGTTGTATTTCTGAAGAACTCTCTGTGTTTCCTTTGCCGCTTTATAATGACGGCTGCCTACGATGTCAGGAAGAAGTATTCTTGAAGAGGATTCAAGAGGGTCAACTGCGGGATAAATACCCAGTTCAACGATTTTTCTTGAAAGAACCGTAGTGGCATCAAGATGTGAGAATGTGGTGGCGGGAGCAGGGTCCGTAAGGTCGTCGGCAGGTACATAAACCGCCTGAACAGAGGTGATGGAGCCGTTACCTGTTGAAACTATGCGTTCTTGCAATTTACCCATTTCCGAGGCAAGTGTGGGCTGATATCCGACTGCGGAGGGCATTCTTCCGAGAAGTGCCGAAACCTCGCTTCCTGCCTGAGAAAATCTGAATATATTATCTATAAAAAGCAGAACATCCTTGTGGGAGTATTCCCTGAAGTATTCAGCCATGGTAAGCCCGACAAGGGGAACTCTTAGTCTTGCACCTGCAGTTTCGTTCATCTGACCGAAAACAAGTGCTGTCTTATCAAGAACTCCCGACTGCTTCATTTCATTGTAAAGATCATTACCCTCTCTTGAACGCTCGCCGACACCTGCAAAAACGGAAAAGCCGTCATGCTCAAATGCCACATTACGGATAAGCTCCATAATGAGAACGGTCTTGCCGACACCTGCACCGCCGAAAAGACCGATTTTACCGCCTCGTACATAAGGTGTCATAAGGTCTATAACTTTGATACCCGTTTCAAGAATTTCCTCGGATGCCACAATATCGGAAAAGCTTGGTGCCGGGTGATGAATGGGCCATTTTTTACCCGAGTTTATCTCTTCCCCGTTGTCAATGGGAGAGCCGAGAACATTGACCATTCTGCCGAGTGTCTCTTCACCTACGGGAATATTTATTGAATCACCTGTATCCACAGCCGTAAGGCCCCGTGAGAGTCCGTCTGTGGAGTGCATGGAAATGCAACGCACCGTACCGCCTCCCAGATGCTGGGAAACCTCAAGCACGAAGGTGTGTCCGTTATTTTCTATTGTAATTGCGTGAAAAATGTCGGGTATCTCGTTCTGCTCGAAGAGAATATCCACAACAGGGCCGGTAACACGCATTACCATACCTTTTGAACCTTTAGACATATAATATCACCACATTTGTTAATAAATCATAATTTAGCATTCTTTGACTGCGAATTATGATTTATCTTTCTGTTGCTGTTTCAAGGACGTCTGCTGTTACTTCGCTCTGGCGTTTTCTGTTTATCTGCGTTTCAAGCTGTGCACTGTATACACTTGCGGTATCGTAGGCACTTCTCATGGTATTGAGTGTTGCCGCCTGAGCACCGAGGGCTGTCTGAAGTAAAATATCCGAGACGGTATCCGAGAGAACGGCTTCCATTATGCTTTTAAGTACCGTTTCTTTGTCGGGTACAAACAGGGTGCCGTCCTTTTCTGTTTCTTTTTCACTGCTTTTTTCACAGGAAAAAAGCTCTGCCATTACGGGAGTTTGCCGCATGGCATTTCTGAATTCGGGATATATTATGAATACCTTTGAAATCTTGCCGTTTTCCCGCATTGAAAGTATTTCTCCCAGAAAAGAGTTACACTCAGCGGTTTGGGGGATGTCTGAAAAAATGAAAGATTTTTCAAAGGGAATGAGTTTTTCCGTGAAATAGCTTACTGCTTTTTTTCCGCAAGGAAAAAATACGGTATTTTCGGGAAAACGGGCTTTTTTATCCTGAAAAAAATTGAATATTTCAGTGTTGAAGCCGCCGCACATGCCTTTGTTTGAAGCCATGACAAAAACTGCCGTCGGGGCATTTTCGGAAAAGGAGGGAAGAAGAGCATCAATGTGTGAACGGTATTGTTCATACACCGTATGACATTCTGCCGAAAAAGCAAGATGTTCACCGTAAACCTTGTTGAGATGCGAATATTTCGCGGCAGAAACACTTTTCATGGCTTTTGTGAGCTTCTCGGTAGATTTTATTCCCTTCAGCTTCTTTTTAAGTTCGGGAAGAGTTGACATTATCAGCACCTCCCGGTGTATTCTTTTACAGCTTCTCTTACGGCTTCCTTTGTTTCGTCAGAAAGTCTGTCGCCTTTTATAAGAATATCGGTAAGTTCTTTTTTCTCTTTTATAAAGAAACCGAAAAGTCCGTTTTCATAATCTTTTTCTTCAAGGTCTGCTTCTCCCGTAAGATTTTCGGATACTGCAAAGAGTATAAGTGATTGTTTCCAGCTGTCAAGGGGCTGATATCTGCCCTGCTTGAGTGTTGCCATGAGCCGTTTGCCCGAATCGAGGGTTCTTTTGGTAACATCGTCAATGTCCGTACCGAACTGAGTGAAATCCTGAAGCTCTCTGTACTGAGCAAGATTTGTTCTCAGAGAAGATGAAACCTGTTTCATAAGCTTGTACTGAGCAGAGCCGCCCACACGGGAAACGGAAAGTCCCACATTAATTGCAGGTCGCTGTCCCTCGTGGAAAAGCTCGCTGTCAAGGAAAATCTGTCCGTCTGTAATTGAAATGACATTTGTGGGGATATATGCCGAAATGTCGCCTGCCAGTGTTTCAATTATGGGAAGTGCCGTTAATGAGCCGCCTCCCAGCTTATCTGAAAGATGTGCCGAGCGTTCAAGAAGACGGGAGTGAAGATAGAAAATATCTCCGGGATATGCTTCTCTTCCCGAGGGACGGTGAAGAAGAAGGGAAAGCTCTCTGTATGCCACTGCGTGTTTTGAGAGGTCATCATAAACTATGAGAACATCTTTACCTTCATACATGAAGTACTCTGCCATGGCTGTACCCGAGAAGGGGGCTATATACTGAAGTGCGGCAGATTCCGACGCAGGAGCTGAGATTATGGTGGTATATTCCATGGCTCCGTGATTTTCGAGAGTTTCCTTTATTTCGGAAATAAGGGATTCCTTCTGTCCTATTGCGACATAGATGCAGACGGTGTTCTTGCCCTTCTGATTGATTATAGTATCAATGGCAATGGCTGTTTTTCCTGTCTGGCGGTCGCCTATAATGAGTTCTCTCTGTCCTTTTCCTATGGGAACCATGGCATCGATAGCTTTTATACCCGTAAGAAGGGGAGAATTGACGGGTGCTCTGTCGAGAATTGCCGGGGCGGAGACCTCAATGGGCCTTCTTTCGTTGGTGAAAAGGTGTCCTTCGCCGTCAATGGGATTGCCTATGGCATTCACAACTCTTCCGAGAAGAGCATTTCCTACGGGAACAGAAGCGATTCTTCCTATTCTTCTGACCTTTGTGCCGCTTTCAATGTGTTCAAATTCACCGAAAATAACGCAGCCTATTCTGTCGGGCTGAATATCAAGTATCATACCTCTTTCGCCGCGTTCAAATTCTATGACCTCACCGTACATGATATCGGCAAGACCGTCCATCCAGCATATACCGTCAGATACCGTGAGGACTCTGCCCAGCTGATAAACATTTATGGCAGGCTGAAAGTTTTTTGCGGTTTTAAGGAAATCTTCCGTAATCTCTTTTACGGTATCGTCACTTGTAAGAGGCTCACGGTTGAGTCTTCTTCCGAAATGATAAAGCTCCTCCGATACGGTACCGTCATATACTGTGTCGCCTATTCTCAGACGCAGTCCGCCGATGAATTCGGGGTCTTCTCTTACCCAAAGTGAGGTTTTGCCGTTTACGGTTGCAAGAAGCTCTTTTGTTGCATTATCTACCTTTTCCACCAGTTTTTCATCAAGCGGAAAAGCAGACATAAGCGTTACATAAAGCACATCATGATGCTTTAAGTATGCCATATCACCGGGAGTTAGCTTTATCTGAGAGAGAATACTGTCAACTATTCTCTCTTCCTTTTCTCTTATCTTACTGTAGTACGGCTCTTTTGAAAAAAGCTCTTTTACGCCGAGAGAAAAGCTTTTCATAAGCTCACTTTTTGTCTTTTCTGTCATAAGACGGTGAATTTCACGCTGTTCTCTCTCCTGAAAAGCATAAATTGCGGCAAGTTTTTTCTCAGCCGCTGTTCTTTCCCCGATTATTTCCTCGGGAAAATCCTCACTTATTTCGGGAACGGGTTCCGAAAACTCGGGAAACGGTCTACTCTGAATTTCGAGTGCTTCATCCAGTTCTCTTATTACTCTTTCTCTTCTTGTGCCGAATATCCGTTTGACGGTTTTTCTGCCTGCAATAACAAGGATAAGGACAAGAATGAGAAAGTTTATTATCACATATTGTATTTCCATGTTGATTCTCCGTCCACCGTTAAAAAAGGCGGTGTATGGTTATTTGATTAAATACCGGAAAACATTTCGGTAATCCGGTTACAACGGGTTTTTCTCTTATGCGGATATTATCCTGTCTGCAAAAGCCTTTATAATATCTTCACGGGAAGAATTGAAGCTGTTTATAATGTCTTCTTTTTCTTTTTCCGTGGCTTCTTTACAGGCTTCTATTTTTTCAAGACGGGAAGATTTTGCTTTTTCAATGTCATTTTTACTGCTGACTCTTATAATTTCGAGTTCGCTTTTTATGTAGTTTGCTCGTTGGATTTTTGCATCTTCCTCTATAATTGCAAGTCTTTTTTCATGCTCTTCAATGAGCTTCTGCTCCTGAGCCTTTTTTTTCTGTGCTGCAGCCGTCTTTGCTTTTCTTTCATCAAGAAGAGCGAGTACGGGCTTGAAAAGAAGGTTTCTGAGAACGAGCATCAGAAGAAGGAAGCATATAACGGTCCATACGACTACGGGCAGTTGTATATTCATATTACATTATCCTCAGATTTTTGAAATGAGCATGAAGGCAATGAGAAGTCCGTAAATGGTAAGAGCTTCCATAAGTGCCAAAGCGATAATGAGTGTTGAACGGATATCCTTTGCCGCATCAGGCTGACGGGCAATGCTTTCCATTGCTGATTTTGCCGTAAGTCCCTGTGCTATTGCAGGAGCTATTGTGCTTACTGCTATTGCTATTGCTGCTGCGAGTGCTATCATTGCTGAACTGTCCATTTTTGTTATCTCCTTTGATTTGAAAATTTATTATTCTGTCGCTTCGTCAAGATATATCGAAACGAGCATAGTATAAACCATTGCCTGTAAAGCACAGAACAAGAGGGATAATACCATCATTACAACGGGAACGCCTATGGGGAAAATTTCATAAAGCTGATGTGTTACCATCTCTTCGCCGAACACATTACCGAAAAGACGCAGTGCAAGGGAAGCGGGTTTTATTATCTCATCAAGAACCAAAAGGGGAAGCATTATAAAAATCGGGCTTATGAAATGCTTCAGATAATGCTTTATCCCGTGTCCGAGTCCTGCACCCTGCAGGAAAATGAATGTAAGCACTCCAAGCCCTGCTGTAACGGAAAGGGAAGCCGTAGGTGCCTTTACCCAGTCTGTCATTCCCACGCCGGGAAGAAGTCCCGAATAGTTTGAAAAAATTATAAATATAAACAGAGAGCCGAGGAAAGTGAAATATTTTCTCGATTTTTCTCCTAAAAGTCCTGCAAAGAAATTGTCAAGGGCTTCTACTCCCGTTTCAATTATGTTCTGAAAAACACCGGGTCTTTCTTTAAGTGTAAGCCTGATAATAAGGCATATAACGGTTATCACGGCGAGTATTATCCACATTGCAACGACTTCGCCCGTGATATCCAGTATTCCGCCGAGCTCCAGAAGAACTGTTGAGGGTTCACCCATCTTTTTTATCCTCCTTTTCAGCTTCAGATGAATTGCTGTTATTTGTTTTCAGAAGTCTGTATGTGAAAAGGAACATGGGGAGTGTGATTCCGAGAGCTGCTCCTATAAGCACATAAGTCCTGTCCCATGGGGTATATGGTGCAAGGAAAAACAGTGCAACTATATATATAACCTGGACAAGCTGTCTTATAAAGGAAACGGAACGGAACTTTTCTCTGTGATTTATGAGAAAATATTCCGAAAGCTTGAAATTCCCGAAACAGATGACAACTCCCAAAGCGAAGGCTATGGCTGCTCCGACAAAGTTATTTTCCATACATATCACCACCGCTGTAAATTATTATAATTATTATAACACTACTTTCAGGTAATTCAAGTAAAAAAATTTTTACTTATTTACAAATATTTTATATATATTTACTTATGGACAGGTTTGTGATATAGTGTAAAATGAGGTGATACGGATGTTGTCATACGAAAATATCAAGGGTGAATACCCTG
>SVQH01000009.1 GCA_015065425.1 Oscillospiraceae bacterium | reverse complement strand
CATGCTCTTCAGCTTATAGAATGTCTCAAAGGCAAGGAAAAAGCACCTGCAAAAAAGGAAGAAACCAAAGAAAAGAAGTCTGCAAAAAGGAACTGCAAAAAGTCTGCAAAAACAGAAGAAATTGCAGAACCCGAAAAAGCAGTTGAGGTCAAAGCAGAAGAAATAAGCGTTCCTGCAGAAGAAAAGAAAACTGCAAAGAGAAGCAGCAAAAAAACTGCACAGACAACAAAAGACGAAAAACCTGAAAAAAAGAAGACAAAGAAAACTGCAAAGGAAAAATAAATCAAAATGGCACACACTGCTGATTTTATAAATGCCCTCACCTCGCCCGACCGCCGTTACGGCGAGGTGCCTTTTTATTGGTGGAACGGCTCTCCCCTTGAAAAAGACAGACTCAGTGAACAAATAAGAATGCTTGCGGAGAAAGGTCTTGCAGGCGTTCAGGTAAATTATGCCCATATAAACGGCGGCGGTGAGGATAATGTTCCCCACGGAGGACACGGAAAAAGCATTCCCGGCACTCCCGAACAGTTTTCGGAAGAATGGTGGGAATTTTTCTCTTTTGCCGCAAAAGAATGCGAAAAATACGGTATGAGTATAGGCATGGGAGATTACACAATAGCGTGGATAGGAAACGGATATTTTACAGACAAGGTGGCATCCCTTCCTGACATGCACGCAAAAAACCTCAGCTGCGAAAAAAAGATGCTTTTTTCAGGAGATGAAAGCTCTTTTACCGATGATGTGCTTTTTGTGCTTACTTATGAGGATATGCAGTGTGAAAAGCCTGTTATGATATATGAAAAAGACAAAGGGATAATCTCTCCAATCAAAGGTATATGCGAAGGATATATAATAAGTATACTCGAAAAAGACAATTCTATAAATCCTCTTGATGAGCGTTGCGGAAACACCCTTGTTGAAATATATTTCAAAGAATTTGAAAGACGCTGTCCCGATGTAAAGCCCGGAACTCTCAACTACTTTTTTCAGGATGAGCTTATGTTCGGAACAGATATAAAAACCTTATGGAGCGACTCTCTCAGAGACGGAATCAAAGAAAAATACGGTTATGACATTGCAGGGTTTATCCCTCACCTGTTTTATTCTTTGGGCAATATCACACCCAAGATAAGACTTGATACCGCTGATGTAAAAACGGAAATAGCAGAAAAATGTTATTTCAGACCCATATATGAATATCATTCATCAAGAGGACTTATTTACGGCTGTGACCAATCGGGCAGGGGTAAAGACCCTTCGGAATTCGGGGACTATTTCAGAACCGTAAGGTGGTTTACCGCTCCGGGAAACGATACTCCCGGCAGAGCAGCAGACCTTATAAAAGTCAAAGTAAACAGTTCTATAGCTCATTTGTACGAAAGACCCCGTGTATGGCTTGAAGGATATCACAGCTCAGGCTGGGGCACAACTCTTGAAAGCATTACCGCACCGACCGGAGATAATTTCATTTTCGGTGCAAATCTTCTTAATCTTCACGGGCTTTATTATTCAACGAACGGCGGTTTCTTTGAATGGGCACCTCCCGATTTCCATTTCAGAATGCCATACTGGGACGATGAAAAATACTGGCTTGACAAATATAAAAGAATGTCAGCACTTCTCTGTCTCGGTCAGCATTTCTGTGATGCGGCAATTTATTACCCCGTATCCTCCTGTGATTACGGTGAAAACAGTGAATCATGTATAAATGAAACTTTTTCTGTTGCTGAGTTTTTATTCAAAAACGGACTTGATTTTGATTTCATTGATTTCCAGTCTGTTGAAAATGCCACATGCAGCAACGGACGACTTATAACACAGACGGAAAGCTATAAAGTTCTGATTTTTGCCGGAGTGGACTGTATCAGATATTCAGCCGTAAAAAAAGCAAAGGAACTGCTGAAGGCAGGCGGTACCGTGGTTTTCTGCGGAATCACCCCTTATGCTTCGGACCGAAAAGGACTTAATGATTCTGTATTGAAACAAGATATCTCAGATATACTGTCTCACCCGAATGCTGTTCTTGCCGCTTCACACACGGATGTACTTACATTTATCAATACAAAAATCACAAGAAGCTTTTTCCCCGATGAAGAAGAAAAAACGGATAAAGTGTATGTTCACGGAAGAAAACACGGAAACGACAAACTGTTTTTCGTAAGATACGCAAAAAAAGACAGTGTATGCCGTTTTGAAACAGGCGGTACACCTTATCTTCTTGATACATACAAAGGTGAAATCATAAAACTTGAAGGTACTGTCTCAGCAGGAGATTTTACCTTTATAAAAATGCCCCTTGACGGTGACAGTGATACTCTCATACTCTTTACTGACAATGAGCCTGACTATGAAAGAGTAATAAACACATCAGGTTTTTCTCGGGAAATACTGAAAAATGATATAGAGCTTTCCGATGAATGGGACATATCATTTATTCCCACCCTTGACAATACTTACGGCGACTATTATCTGCCGAAAGGCGGTACAATAGGTATTCAGGCAAGATTTTTTGACATTGCAAAAGTAAAAAATGACAAAGAAATTCCGGAATATTTTGAATATAAACATGTTCCTTATTGTACAAGTAATTCTTTCAGAAGTTTTGTCTGCGATAAAAACTGTGATGAATTGCTGACCTACTTATCTTCTACCCCTGAAGCAATCCGCACTCCCACTTTCATATATGAAGACAGAGAGTACAGTTGGGAAACAAGGCCTTATAATCTCAGATATTCTTACATTTCAGATAATTTTGACACTTCCCTTTATGAACAGGGACATCACGGTCTTAAAGGCAGAATAACCAATGATAACATATATTTTTCCGCTCCATGTATTTATCAGACCTATGTATATTCCCCCGAAGACATGAGTGCAGAGCTTATCATAGGAAGTATAAAGCCTGAAAGAGTTCTTGTAGACAGTACGGATGTATCCGAGGGTAAAATTTCTCTTAAAAAAGGGAAAAATCTCATTCTTGCAGCCTTCTCGTACAACAAGGAAGCTGCTCCCGACTACAAGAACAGAAGCGAAATAAAACGCACCTCTCTTCATATTGTTAAGGACACAGTAAAAAACTCCGAATATCCTTTGTGCTGTGACTTCTTTGCCGATGATAATACTTTACCGTTTTCCGATAATTCTGACGACAGTGACATTTTCTGTTTCAGGTTCAGAAGTGCTCACGGAATGACATCCATGAAAATCAACACCTTCGGAAAACTCATAAGTGCATTCAATGACGGTGAGCTCATGGATATTACATATATAGGTAACGGAAATTTTAACGGAAATATGTACAATGTCTGTGCAAATAATGTCAGTCAGGCTGTCAGCGAAGTCCTTTTTTATATAAAAACAGAAAATAAGGATGAATATGCATCTTTAATCCCGGAACCCATTGAACTTAATTGTGTCGGCGGTAAGGAAAAACCGGGAGATTTATGCCTTACGGGAGCACTCAGAAATTTCTCGGGAAAAACCGTTTATGAAAAAGATATCGTTCTCGAAAAGCTTTATCCCGATGAAAGATTTATACTTGACCTTCCCGATGCCGCTTCTACTGCAAAAGTAGAAATAAACGGCAAAACTGCCGCTGTTTTCACTTTCAGACCTTTCACTGAAGATATAACGGATTTCATAGAAAACGGCATAAATCATATAAAAATAACCGTTTCAAACACATTGTGTAACCATTATTCAACAGTGCCGTCAAGATATTCAAATTTCCCGAGAGATGCGGCATGGGGACTTATAAGTGCACCGCACATAAGAATTTATGAAAAAGAGTAAGGAGAGTTAATATGAAGCTTCCGAAACCCGTAAATAAAGTTGTTTCAAAAATAGTAAATTCTGTTTCGCAGACCTCAAACAAGGATATAGCCGAAAATTTTACAATGGCTGAGGGCATTGATACCGCTTCAAGAAATGCGGCTGCAGAGAGCATCGTTATGCTGAAAAATGAACAAGTTCTTCCTCTGAAGGAGGACAGTACCGTATCTCTTTTCGGCAGAGTGCAGAGTGATACATTTTTTGTGGGCTACGGCTCCGGCGGCGATGTTAACGCACACTATAAGGTAAGTTTTACTGAAGGCTTAAAAAATGCCGAAGTAAAGCTCAATGAAGTGCTTCTGAAAAAATATAACAAATGGCGTAAAAAAAATAAGCCCGATGACGGTTTCTGGGGCAACTGGCCTATGTGCTATGATGAAATGCCGCTTGATGAAGATACTGTTAAAAACGCCGCCGAAAAAAGTGATACGGCTCTTGTATTCATAGGAAGAGCCGCAGGTGAAGACAGAGAAAATACACTTACAAAAGGAAGTTTTTATCTTACCGATGAAGAAGAGAATATGCTTTCCCTTGTAAGCACATATTTTGAAAAATGGGCAGTAGTTCTCAATGTCGGAAACATTATAGACTTTTCTTGGGACAAGAAATACGATGTTCCCGCAATTCTCATAGCATGGCAGGGCGGTATGGAAGCCGGTAATGCACTGGCAGACGTCCTTACAGGCAAGACCTCACCTTCAGGAGCCCTTTCCGACACCATTGCGGAAAAATATGAAGATATCCCCTCCTCACGCAATTTCGGCGGGAAAGACAAAAATACTTATGTTGAAGATATATATGTGGGCTACAGATATTTTGAAACCTTTGCAAAAGATAAGGTTCTCTATCCCTTCGGATACGGTCTTTCATATACCGCACATGAAATAATATCTTCCGGTATTGAAACAAATAACGATAAGATAAACATAAAAGTTACGGTAAAAAATACAGGTTCCGTTGCGGGCAAAAGACCTGTACAGCTTTATTGCCGTTATCCGTCGGTAAAGCCTGCCGTTCCCGAAATACAGCTTAAGGCATTTTCAAAAACAAAACTTCTTGAACCCGGAGAAACTCAGGAAATAAGCTTTTCGGTATCTTATTATGAATTATCCTCTTACGATGATGCAGGACTTACAGGCAACAAAAGTGCTTATGTACTTCCTGCAGGCAAATACGAATTTCTCTGCGGCTTCAGTGTAAGAGATACTGTAAAGTGCGGAGAAATAAAAATTGAAAGACTTATAGTAACAAAGAAGCTTAAAGAAGTTTCTGCAACAGAGGTTTCACAGCGATTCATGAGACTGCGTCCCCTTTTCTGTGACGGTAGGATACATGAAACCTTCGCTCCTTCACCCTTGAGAACAGTTTCACTTAAAGAAGATATACTGAATTCCCTGCCTGAGGCAATTCCCATGAGTGTTGGAAACAAATGGACCCTTGATGATGTAAAAAACGGCAGCATCAGCATGAATGATTTCGTTTCAACACTCAGTTACACTGAACTCGAAGCCATATCAAGGGGTGACTATATCATGAACTCCCCTCTTGGTGCTAAAGGAAATGCGGGTGTATTCGGCGGTGTGCTTCCGTCCTTGCAGGAAAAAGGCATACCTGCAATAACTACAACTGACGGTCCCTCGGGAATAAGACTTGCGGCATATTCTGCCCTTTTGCCCTCGGGAACTGCACTGGCATCCACATGGAATGAAGAACTGACAGCTGAGCTGTATGCACTTCTCGGAAAAGAAATGAGAGAAAGAGGCTCTGATGTACTTCTGGCTCCCGGTATGAACATACACAGAAACCCGCTGTGCGGCAGAAACTTTGAATATTTCTCAGAAGATCCCGTTTTGTGCGGAAATATGGCAGCTTCCGTGGTAAAAGGCTTACAAAGCTCCGGGGTCAGTGCCTGTCCCAAGCATTTTTCTTGTAACAATCAGGAAGTAAGAAGAACAAAAAATAATTCTGTGCTTTCAGAAAGAGCATTGAGAGAAATATATCTCAAAGGCTTTGAAATTTGCGTAACCAAAGCCCGTCCTCTTAATATTATGACGTCATACAACAAAATAAACGGTGTATGGGGACATTATAATTACGACCTTGTGAGAAATATCCTCAGAAATGAGTGGAATTTTGAAGGCAGTGTCATGACTGACTGGTGGATGCAGCCTTCAGAATCGCCCGAATTCCCCGCAATTAAAAATCAGGCATACAGAGTAAGAGCAGGAGTGAATGTTCTGATGCCCGGAGGAGACAGAACAGGCAAAAGAGAGCCCGACGGAACACTTCTTGAAAGCCTCGGGAAAGAAGGCGGTATAACAACAGGCGAAATGCAGAGAAATGCTGCCGAGATACTCAACATGATAGTATCACTTCAGAAATTAAGAGACTGATAACGAATAAAAATTTCAGGGTACAATTTGACACTTTTGCAGTCAGATTGTTCCCTGAATACTTATAATTATACAAATAAACTATGCAGCTTTTGCTTACAGTATATGATAATTTTCTCCCACCTCGCCGTGGGTGTTTTTCGTTATGATGCAAGGGGTAAGATTTCCGTCAGGAGTACGGTCTGTAAGGATGCAAAAGGAGTTTTCGGTGTTGCCGAATTCCTTCAGCGTTATTTCAAAGACCGTGTCCTCTTTTATATACGGCAGTGGTTTTGCAAGGGGTAACAGAGTGCCGTCTTTTACGAACACGGGGATATTTTCGCTTTCATACATAAAAGTTCCGCTTTTTTCTTCGCCTGTATAAAAATCGTACCACTTGCCTTCGGGAAGACTTACTTCTCTGCTTTTTTCAGGATAAAGAATGGGGGCAACAAGAAGTGAGTCTCCAAACATATACTCGTTATCACAATTTTTTGTGAATTCATCCGTAAAATCACATATCAGTGCTCTTACAGGGGGTATACCCTCCTTATGATATCTGTAATAAGCGGAATAAAGATAAGGAATAAGGCTCATTCTGAGTTCAAGCAGCTCTTTTATTTCTTTTACGCAGTCATGAGTTTCCCAAGGCATTTCATCAAGGTACCATGCATTTGTAAGTGCCATAGCTGAGAATACCACCGCCTGCATTCGACGTATAAGCTCCTCTTTATTTTCTGCATGACGAACCTCAGGGGACCATAAAATACCCGAAAAACCGCTGTTGACCGTAGCTTTCAGATAATCTTTCTGGTCGTAAAGATCGGAATACAGCACAAAGGGATATGATGCAGACAAAGCACTGAGGGCTCTTACCTCGGAAAAAGTGGGCCTTCCGTCAAGTGCTTCAAGCATAGTTTTACAATAAAGTATGCCGAGAAGGTTGTGATAGCGTTCTCCGTCTATGCCTGAGGGGAATTCTGTACAATCGGGGAAAAACCATCCGCCTGTGTAGTCGCTTCCGTCACATTCGTCCAGCTTAAACCCTGTAATTCCCTCGTCAATGAGTTTTTTCTGCTGTGACGAGAATATTTTTCTCGCTTCGGGCATAGTAAAATCAGGAACAAGCCCCTCCCACAAAAGCCAATCACCGCTGTATGGTGAAAGCGCGTCAAATATGGGGGAGGTGGGGTGCGTATAGCAATGCTCCCACAGATTAACATGAAAGTTAGCTTTTATAAGAGCTTCAACTGTTTTTTTATGATTCGGGAATCTTTCCTTTTCATCCCATAAAAATGAGCATGAATATGACTTTGTCTGCCAGCCGGGTTCAAGTCCCAGTATATCACAGGGAATTCCGTATTCTCTCATTCTTTTTGCAAGAGACAGCACCTGTTCTTCATTGAATCTGCCGCAGCAACGGTAAAATCCGCCAAGTCCCCATAAGGGAGGCATACATCCGCCGCCTGCAAGAAGATTGTATGAAGCCACAATGTCGAGTATCCTGTCGCCCGTTATATAATATATATCGGCACCCTTTGCAACGGGAATTTCTATTACAAGATGTTTTTCACCCGAAGTTCTTTTCTCGGAATAAAGTTCACTTTCTGAAAGTGCAACTCCCTTTTCAAGTGTATCGGATTTCTTGCTCTTTTTTTCCTTACCGCAATAAAATGTGACATATCTTGCAGAGTCCACGTATATTCCGAAGCCCTTATCGGTTATACAAAAAGGAACGGGGGCATGGGAATTTCCGTTATTTGTCCTTGTATCTGCATTTGTTTTTATCTGAAGGCGGTTTCCCTTCTGATTAAAGCCTTTCTGCTGAAGCCCGAAGCCGTAATAATTCGTATCCTCGGGAACTTTTACCGTAATCACACAGCCTGACAGTGATTTTTTGAATTCAATATCGGGCATATCTCCCGCAGTAACATCAATTATCTTACAAAGAGGCTCGGGAGAAAATGTAAAAGGAGTTACATCCTCAGGTATTCCGTATCTTATTTTATAAACACTCATATCACTTTACCAATGTACTGAAACTATTTCTTATTTCGCCTGTTGTGCCGGTTGAAAGGTAAAATTCATAGGAAGTGGGATTGAAGCTTCTGAATTCATATATTTCTACGGCGGCTATGTATGATGTGGGACTTTCCGTGGCAGGGTCTGCTGTTTTGCAGTCACCTCTTGAAAATACACCTGCAAGGAAGGAGGCTTCATTGGGCACATAAAGACCTATACCGAAGCTGTCATCAAAATCACCAATAAAGGCAGACCAGTTTTCCGTTGCACTGAAATTGGGATAACCTGCATCAGGCCAGAATATGAGATCATTTTCGTAAGAGAGGGTATTGTCCCCTGTCCAGGGAGCATTGCCCGAATAGTAAACAAAGCGATTGAGAGGCTCAACGCAGTAAAATGCGGGACATTCCTGAGTCGTTACAGTATCGGGATAACCTGAGAAATCCACAAAACGGCATTCTGCTTTTACAAGTCCCTTTGAAAGTGAATATGTGGCTTCCATATATGAAGGAGTGATATATTCCTTTTCCTTTGCCCAGTCAAGGGGACGGCATTTTATATAAATACTGTCATCATTTATTCTGACATCCACTATCTTTGCGGCTTCATTGTACTGATTTCCGCCCTGAACGGGGTTATAGTTCCACTTGGTTTCACCGTAATAGCTGCCTTCATACTGTTCACAGTCACCTGTTCCGTAATAAGACTGCTGAATGAGTCTGCCCGTATCGTTTGCATTGATAAGATTCACCTTTTTACTTCTTGCTTTCACGCCGTATCTTGAAGAAGCATGAGAGTCTACCTTGGTCACACCGTCAACTATGACAGTCTCGACATCGGAGTTTTTGTCTTCAAGATAGCTGAGAGCTCCGCCCCAGTTAAGTGTAATACCGAGTTTGTGCTCATCATTTTCAATATATATCTCATTTCTGAGTATCTCACGGTTAAAAAGAGCGACACCCGAAAGTGCAAATTCGCACTCTGTCTTGTCAAGGGGCATAAATGAAAGAGAATACAGCTTATTCATTTTGACCTTTTCAAGATAACCGTCAATAAGGCTGTAGAATTCAGCATTTTCACCCGGTTCAAGGAAAAATTCTTCACTTACGGCGTCACCTTTCCCCGAATAAGTGATAATACCCTTCATATACGCGTCCGAGGAATATTTTATTCCGAAATAATTGAATATACCGGTTTTTACCCCGCCGAAGGAATATTGTGTGACACTGTCAGTAACCGTAATTTCGTAATCTGCAGCTTCGCCGTTGAGAGCTATCCCCTCGTCAATAACAGGAACCGAAAATGCGGTATCGATGTTTCCCGGGAAGAAGCTGAAAATAAATGAAGGAAAAAAAGTAAACAGTGCGATTAAGAAAGCAAAAATTTTCTGCATAATGATTCTCCTTTACAGATGTGTATTTCTTATAAAATAATTGAGACCGCCTTCAAAGACACCCTGACGGCGAAGAGCCTTATCGCCCATAATTGACATAAGCTTGATATGCTTTGTTTCAAGACCTCCGTCTTCATATATATCTATAACTCTGCCGCCTCGTATATCGTCATGGGCAGACATATCATAGCCGACACAGGAGTCATAGCCTAAAATTATTCCGCAGTATTTTCCGTGATAAGCATTCATGTGTTCATGTCCGCAGAATATGCCTTTTACGTCTCCTCTTTCAAGACAAGCCATAAAAAGCCCTGAATTGAGTTCCGAACAGCATACCGCTTCTCTCTTTTCCCCGTACATATCACATTCCTCGGGGTTGCGGAAAATAAGATTGAATTCGATTATGGGATTATGCATAAACATGAGAGCAGGTATCTTTTTGCCGCTTTCCTTCTCCATTTCTCGGGAGGTATTGTAATACCACATTACCTGCTGAAAAAACGGCATTGCCTGAACACTTCCGGACCCGAAAGAGAAGGGCAGACGAATATTGTTGTCCTCTTCTTTTATGCCGAACTGCTCTGTATAATCCGATATCTCCCTGTTTGAATCAAGAGCGAACAGATTATAAGCAATTTTTTCACCGTCGGATGAATAAACGGGGATGACATAGTTACATACCCCGAAAACATCTTCGGGACCCGATTGAGAAAAACAGTGGGGAATGCTTTCATATACCTTCTGCTGATCTTTTGTACTCATAGCCATTTCACGGTCGTGATTTCCGTAAACATGAGCCCACGGAATCCCTCTTTCAAGTACGGGAGACATTATATCAGTAAAAGAACTGTATAAATATTCGGGAGAATGCCCTATACACTGGTCTCCGCCCACCATTACAAAATCGGGATTTGTCTCTCCAAGAAGTGCCTCAATGGCTTCTTTTACCTTGGGACTGTAAGGATTTCCGTCCTCAAAGCCTTTTCTTCTTGATCCTGCATGAAAATCCGATATCATCAAAATTCTGAATTTCCCGTCAGAATTGAAGCTCAGCTTTTTTTTCACAGCATCATACATAGCATCACCTCTTTTTAGAATAACAGAAATCTGAAAAAATGCAATGCTTTTATGCAATTTTTTAAGCACATAACGGTAAATATTAATTTATCGGGGTGTTCGCGGTGGCGAACACCCCGAATTTATAGTGGACGACGCCAACGCCGTCCACTATAAATGGTAATATAGATTATGATCTATATTTTTCCGCTATTTTATTCTCATGGCTCTCATGGCATTGAGAATTGCAAGGACGGCAACGCCTACGTCGGCAAATACGCCTATCCACATATTTGTCATTCCGAGGCCTGCAAAAATCAGAACGGCAAATTTTATGCCGAGGGCAAATATCACATTCTGAAGGACTATCCGTCTTGTTTTCTTTGCTATTTTTACGGCAAGAGCACATTTTCCGATGTTGTCATCCATAATTACCACATCTGCCGCTTCTATTGCCGCATCGCTTCCCACACCGCCCATAGCAATGCCTGTATCTGATAGTGAAAGAACAGGAGCATCGTTTATTCCGTCACCGACAAAAACCACGGTCTCACCTTTATTTTTTCCGGCACAAAGCTTTTTTACATATTCAGCCTTTTCGTCAGGCAGAAGTCCCGCTTCATACTGTGTAATGCCGAGTTTTTCTGCGGTATCCCTTGCCTGATATTCATTGTCACCCGTAAGCATTATGCTCTTTTTAACCCCGAGTTCTGCAAGTTCATGAAGAGCCTCTGCGGCATTTTCCTTTGCTGTATCAGAAAGTCTGATAAAACCTGCATATTTCCCGTCGGCACTTACATATACTCCCGTACCGTCAGGGATTTTGCCAGGAACACTTACATTATTTTTTTCAAGAAATCTTCTGTTACCTGCAAGAACGGTTTTTCCTTCAATCTCTGCTTTTACGCCGAAGCCTGAAAACTCCGTTACACTGTCGGGTATCCGTATTTCAGCCGCCGCTTTTAATATCCCCTTTGCAATGGGATGAACGGAATAATATTCTGCCGATGCGGCAAGGTATAAAAGCTCGTCAGAAGATACTCCCTTTTCGGGCAATATCTCACTTACGGAAAATTCACCTGTGGTAAGAGTACCTGTTTTATCAAATACAAATACTCCTGCCTTTCCAAGGGCTTCAAGATAATTGGCTCCCTTTACAAGTATGCCTTTTTTTGAAGCAGCTCCGATTCCTCCGAAAAATGACATGGGAACGGATATTACAAGGGCACACGGACAGGATACCACCAGAAAAATAAGTGCACGGTATACCCAAGTTTTCCAATCACCCGTAATTATTGACGGAATGACGGCAAGAAGCACAGCCCCTATAACCACTGCAGGGGTATAATATCTTGAAAAACGGGTAAGGAATTTTTCTGTCTTTGCTTTGTTGAGCGTGGAATTTTCAACAAGCTCCAGTATTTTTGCCGCTGTCGAATCGGAAAATTCCTTAGAAGCTTCAACCTTTATTATTCCCGTAAGATTTATACTTCCTGCTTTTACTTCAAGTCCTTTATATACATCGAAGGGTACGCTCTCACCTGTAAGTGCTTTCATGTCAAGTGAGGACTCCCCCTCGGTTATTCTTCCGTCTACGGGGATTTTTTCACCGGGTCGCACAATAACCGTTTCGCCGATTTCCACTTCCTCAGAGAATACCGTTTCTTCCTCGCCGTTTCTCAGAACCACCGCTTCATCGGGGCAGAGTTCCATAAGTGCTGAAATGGACTTACGGCTTTTTCCCACAGCAATACTCTGAAAAAGTTCTCCCGTCTGATAAAACACCATAACGAATACACTTTCGGGATATTCTCCGATTATAAGTGCACCCACAGTGGCTACACTCATGAGAAACTGCTCATCAAAGAAATTTCCCTTTAAGATATTCTTAAAACATCCCGTCAGCACATCATATCCCGCAATAAAATAAGGCACGAGATATATTACAATCATAATATATCCATTTATGTCGGCACATTTTCCGAGAATAAACGCTCCTATAAAAAGAACAAGGCTTATTATTATCCTGTATAAAAGCTTTTTCTGTTTTTTACTCATAGCTTTATATAATTACGGTACATTCGGGAAGGGCTTTCTTTGCAACTGAGGGAATCTTTGCAATTATTCCGTTCATATCAGCTTCATCAGCTTCAATTATCATTTTACCTGCAATAAAGCTTATACTTGCTCTTTTTACTCCGTCAATATCTGCTATTGCTTTTTCAAGCTTTGCCGCACAGTTGGGGCAATCCACATCTTCTACTCTGAATGTCTTTTTCATAATTTTTCTCCTATTCGTTTATGTGCTCCATTCCCTGATACAGTATACCGCTTATATGGGTATCAGCCAGAGAATAATAACAGTTTTTTCCGTCTTTTCTGAATTTTACAAGACGGGCATTTTTAAGTATCTTAAGCTGGTGAGACACCGCCGATACGGTGGATGAAAGACTTTCTGCAATGTCACACACACACAGCTCCCTGTCAAATAAAAGATAAAGTATCTTAAGCCTTGACACCTCACCGAAAACCTTGTAAAACTCACCGAGAGAGAGAAGTTTTTCTTCATCGGGCATACATTTTACGGCTTCCTCCACCTGTTCAGAGTGAAGGTGATGACTCTCACAGACGGGCACATCGGAATTTAAATTCTTTTCCATGCTTACCTCCTGCAATAAATTTAGACATTTGAACACTTGAACACTTATTCAAATGTCTAAGTTTATTATACCCCTGTTTTTATTTTTGTCAATACAAAAAATTCAAGGAAACAGTTTTTATCTTCTTCCTTAAACTGATTAATTATTTTATCTGAGCCATGCTTTTGTGTCTTCAAGACCTACCGAAGCTCTGAGAATGAGTCGGGCATCTGCGGAAGAAAGACCGTCTCCCCTCTCCACATTGGCTGCCTTGAACTCAGGGGATGTTTCTTCATATTTTTCAAGTCCCACAGAAGCACGAAGGGCAAGTCTTGCATCGGAAGAAGATAAATTACCGTCACAGTCAGCATCACCTAAGACAACAATGATATATTTTGTACCGTCAGAAAGTTTAAGAGTCATTCCCGTACAGGGAAGTTTGTCGACAGGAAGTTCATGTCCGTCCTTGTCCAGTATCTTAGCTCCCTCACCTGCCTGAGAGAGAAGCTCCACCGTACCAAGTCCCGCATTCACAAGCACATCACTTCCTGAAACCTTAGCATACTCTGAATCTTCAAAAGAAACATCAGGCTGTTCAGGCTCTGAAAAATGGATAGTCGCACCGAGAAGTTCGTCATTATATTCTCCTATGGTGATTTCATTCCACTGTTCTTCGGTGCCGGAATAATACACATCGGTAAGACTACGGGAACCATTAAATGCATAATTATCGATACTTGTGACAAAAACAGGAATTTTAATTGCTGTAAGACTATCACACACACTGAATGCAGATGGACCGATACTTGTAACAGGGTTAGGTATTGTAATATTGGTGAGACTGGTACACTCACAAAAAGTGCCTCTTTCAATAATTGTAACTTCATTTGGAATTATTATATCAATAAGACTCCAGCAACTAAGAAAAAATCTTATGATTTATCACCCCCCCAGCCCCGGGTCTTGGGGGACTCGGTGTTTCTTGACATAAGCAAATTGCTCAATTTGAAAGCAATTTCCTATATATTAAAAAAGCAAGTAAAACAATGTCTCTATCCTCGCAATTGTTTACAGTTCATTTAAATACACCGTAGAAAAACACTATAGAATAAAGCAATAAAACATCGCACCCATTTTCCACAGTGAACAATGTTTGTCAACGGAAAAATTGTATATGATTTTTACATCACAATACGGGATGCCTTGATCTCGTCCCCTACAAAATTGGGGTGGTCGCTGTGGCGAACACCCCAATTTTGATTTATCTTGTTTATTTTACAAAAATTTCAGTTCCGTTAAGTTTTATTGAGGTTACGGAGCGGGCATTTACGGGGACGGGGAAACCAAGCACGAAGTTCAGTTTATCGGATTTTACTCCCACAGAGGACAAGGACACATCATTTTCTTCTTCGGGGGGCATTTTGATTCTGAAATTTTCCTCGGTGCCGTCAGAGTAGCCGAGAGTAAGATTGCCGTCCAAGAGGAAAACAGCATCATTTTCGGATACATCGATTTTTCCGTCGGTATCTTTCAGGGAAAGCTCCAGATGAAGATTTGAAAGCTTGCCGCCTGAAAAAGAGTATTCTTCTCCTTTAAGAATTACCATATTGCCGCTGTTTTTAAGTGAAGTATCGGTGTTCTGATAATCCACGGTAAATTCACCTGAAAAAGCACATTTTTCCTGCAGCTCATAAAAACCTTTTTCGTCTGTAGCTACAATATCTTTAAAATTCATGGTAATTTTTCTGCCCACAAGATTACTTCCGGAATTTTCTTGAAGTGTTATTTCAAAAGCAAGCGTTTTTTCGTCTGTGACCTCACTGTTTATACTTTTCGCGTATTCCGTACTGAGGGGAATATGCTGGTCGTGTATATCAAACAAATAACTCTTGTCAGGGGAAAATGATACTTCGCCAAGAGATTTAAGCTCAAAAAACATATAAACGCTGTAATTGTCTCCGACTATGCCCTTGAGTGTCAGAGACATATCATCACGGTCAGAAGAAAAAAACACATTTTTTTCTGAATACACAGCATTTCCCTGTTCCGTTGCTCCGAGGTATTTTGAACCGAAATATTCCGGTGCATTAATTATTTTTGATGCGAATGCAGAGCCTGAAATAAGCATTATTGCCCCCATAGCACAGGCGAGCACCACAGCAGGGCGAAATGCCGTCTTTTTCGGTTTCTGAAGATTCGTATAAAGATTTTCTTTCCACTCGTCGGGAGTTTTTACATAAAAATCACTCATCTGTCAATTCTCCTTTCAGAAACTCCCGTCCTCTTTTCAGGCGGGATCTCACGGTGTTTTCATTCATGGAAAGGATGGCTGATATTTCGGCTGTACGGTACCCTTCAAAATAATAAAGAGCTATCACATCACGGTATTTTGACGGAAGCTCTCTTACCGCCGTTATAAGCTCTTTATTGAAATCCTCCGTATAGACTGCCTGAAGCTCATCTATATCAAGATGTTTTCTGCGGAACAATTTCCTTTGTATGTCATGACATTCATTGATGCTCACCCGTATGAGCCATTTTTTTAATTCGTCATCGCTTTTATTCCACATTTTATGAGCTTTGAAAAGTTTTATGAAAACATTTTGCCAAGCGTCCTCGGCATCGTCACGGCTCCCGAGATTTGAAAAGCATATACGCGTTACCGTGTCGGCATATTTTTCAACAAGACCTTCAAATTCATCCTTCATGCTATCAACTCCTTTCACTTAAATAACGTATGAGATACGAAAAAAGTTGCACAAGAGCAAAAAAATTATTAAAAACAGAGATTATTTACACTTCGTTCATAAATACCGTTCTGAAATGCTTTAGAATATAATCATTAACAAAACAACTGAGGAGGAATTATATGGCAACATGGAAAAAAGTCCTGTTTGTAATAGTTCTGGTCGTGTTTGTCGGTCTTTCTCTGTCCTTCACATTTTTCTCCATTGCAAGAGATACATTTGAATTCAGAGAAATTACGGACACGGAAGAGACAGGCGGTGTTGACGGCTGGGAGTTTTACGGCTTCAACGGAAACAACAATACTACCGAAGTACATATAGATTATGTGCGTGATGAAAACGGTAACTCCCCTGACATGGCAAGACCCGTTAAGGCTGTCAGTGATTTTACCATTGTAAGTGATGAATATGTTGAATTTATTCACATCGGAAAAGATGTGGAATATATTGCAGATTCGGCATTTTATTACTGCAAGAAGCTGAAGGCGGTTTTTGTGGATGAAGAAAACCCGGCTTACTGCAGTGTTGACGGTGTTCTTTTCACAAAAGACATGAAGACCCTTGTCCTTTATCCCGTTATGAACGGTCAATGGAAGGAAGAACAGGGCATAAGCGAAACAAAAGATACCTTTGATATTCCCGAAGGTGTTGAAAATATAGGCTCCTTTGCATTTTATAAAAATACCGACCTTGTTCATCTTACCTTCCCTTCCACTCTTAAAACAATAGGTGATATGTCATTTTTCGGTTGCGGCAATATGTGGAGTATCTGGCTTCCCGAAGGACTTACAAGTATAGGTGCAGATGCTTTCAGCTACTGCGGCAGCATAAGCCCCGTTATGTACATACCTTCAACCATAAAACATATTGACGATTACGCATTTTTCTCATGTACGGGCATATCCGTAATGTATATGGGAGCGACTTCCGAAGAAGGAATAGCATTCGGCGAAAGCTGGCTTCCGAAAAACGAATCGCGTTTCCTTTTCAATGTTGCAATTACTCCCGAATACGGAAAAACTCTCAGTGAAGCACAAGCTGAAAAAGAACGTATAGACAATGAAAAACAGGCAGAGGAGGCACAGCAATGAGTAAAAAGACATCAGCAGAAAAAATACCTCTGAAGCAGAAAGCCTCGGGACTTGTTTCCGAATTCAAAAACCATTGGAACACCCCCGCAAAGGGAAAATATGTCCCCTATAAAGAATACATATCCATTTTCCTTGCAGTTGGCGGTAACTACTCAGCACAGCATCTTTTAGGTTTCCTGTCCTTCGGTACGGGCTGTTATCTTGTAGCCTATTATTATGAAATTCCCATTCTCACATTCTCTGCAATAAATGCATTTTTCCTTGTGTCGGGATATTTATGGAGTATGCTCAACATGGGTATTGATGCAAACCTCGGAATACTGCCAAAAAAGACAGAGAAAAAATATTTCTCTTTGTACCTCACAGTTGCGGCACTGGGACTTATACTTTTAATTTTTGATATATCAAAAATTATACCCTTCCCCGATGCTTTCAGAGATTATATGAACACAAAATGGCCGGGATTGAACTTATACAGTATCCTTAAAATTTTCGGTATTCACATGTTCGTTTCGGGCTGGGGCGGCTTCAGATGTATTATTATTAAGAAAAAGCTTATCCCGAAACTCGGAAGATACAAGGTATTCGCTTATGCAAATATCGTGCAATGCCTCATTATGGTAGTGCTCATTTGTGAGCTCCCCCTTTATGAAGAACCCCTCATTGACAGAGTTTGGAAGCTTTATGTTCTCTTCCAGCTATTCGGAATGTTCGGTTTCACGGGTGCACCCCAGCAGATTGCAGACAACATAAGCCCCAACGGACATGAAAGAATGCTGATCCGTTGCTGGCCCGTAAAGCTCAGCCATCTTCTTCGTTCCATTATGACAATGGTAATTCCCACAATTTCGGGAATGTTCTTTGTAAACGGCATAAGAGACCGCGGTGCTTTCCAGTATATTATCCCGATAGCCTTGGGACTTAGTGTGGTTATGATGTATTCGGGACTCGGCAAAATAAGGGAAAGAATCCCCGCACCGCCCCTCGAAAAGAAAAAATACTATTCCTTCTGGGACTGCATTGACGGTATCATGAAAAATAAATACCTGTGGATAAAGCAGGCATCTGCCCTTCTTGACTCTCTCGGCAACGGTATGATAGGCATTGGTCAGATTCTTCTCATTTACACATGGAGAGAAACAGGCTTCTTCTTTGCAGTGGCTGAAAACGCCATTGCATTTGTAGGAAATCCCGGTGCATTCCTTGCTCCCTGGATAAGAAAAAGATTCCAGTTCAAGACCCTTTTCGTTTTCAAGCAGCTCATAATGTTCTTTTCCAGCGGAATTTTCATTCTTGCCTTCCTTTTCCTCGGTGACTCACCCATGCTCTGCGGTATTGTGCTTTTCATAGGAATATGTCTTCGTGACTGTCTTAAATCTGCCATTGAAGAAGCATCCCTTGACATGGATATAAGAATAAGCGACTATCAGATGTACATTTCAGGTGAACGCTTCGAGGCATATCAGGGTGTTGTAGGCTGGTTTACAGGCCCCATATCCGCACTTATAAGCCTTATCATTCCTCTTATGTTCTACCGTGTAGGCTTTACCTCCGACTGGGATGTGCTGTTTATTTCCGATATACGTGTAAAGTGCATGATAATCGGTCTCGCCTTCGACATGGCAGGATATCTTCTCATGAGCCTTCCCTATCTTTTCTTCTGGGACTACACCGACGAAAAACATGCACAAATAATGGAAGAGCTCCAAAAACGTGCAGATGCCTTAGCAGGAGAGGACGACATAACCTCCCCCGAAGCAACCGAAAGCCCGGTAACATCTTCAGTTTCAACCGAGTAATAATAAAGGAAGAGAGACACAAACAGTTTCTCTTCCTTTTTTACTATACTTTTATCATAATTTTTATTACAGAATTATGATGAATGTCAACTTATTCTCTATTGCTTCGCAAAAATTATTGCAAAAAACTTTCATCTTTCATATAATAAAACAAAAAAAACAAGGGAAAGAATAAAATGGCAGCTTTACTTATTGTGATTTATATAGTTTTCGTGTCCTTGGGTCTTCCCGATTCGCTGTTCGGAGTTTCCTGGCCTGTGGTACATACGGATTTCGGAATGCCCGAAAGCTTTGCATCCGTTTACAGCATTATAACGGGTATATGTACGGGTGGTGTCAGCTTTGTTGCAGGAAAGCTTCTGAGGAAATTCGGCACGGCTAAAGTAACACTTTTTTCAACGCTTCTCACGGCAATAGCACTTTTGGGCATAAGTCTGTCACCGAATATCATTGTTATGATGATATGCTCCGTAATTCTCGGCTACGGAGCAGGGGCTATTGACACGGGCCTCAACAATTTCGTTTCCCTGCATTTTGAAGCACGTCACATGAACTGGCTTCACTGCTGCTGGGGATTGGGAGTTACCGTAAGCCCTCTTATAATGTCGGGCTTTTTATCGGAGGAAGCAGGCTCATGGAGAGGCGGCTACAGAGTGGTTGCTCTCTTACAGCTGACAATAACTGCGGTTATACTATTTTCACTGAAAAAATGGGAAAAGGTTGAAAAGAACGCAAAAGAAGAGACTCCCGAAGAAAATGCAGGCGGAGGAAAACTTTTCGACCTTCTGAAAATAAAAGGGGTCATTCCCAGTATTCTCTCAATGGGGCTTTACTGCGGAATGGAATTTACTCTCGGAACATGGGGAGCCACTTATGCGGTAAACACATTTCTCATTGCCCCCGATGAAGCCGCAAAATGGGTTTCCCTCTACTACGGCGGAATTATGGCAGGCAGAATAATCGCAGGCTTTGCCTCAATAAAATTTTCGGACAAAACGCTTATAAGGGGCGGTATTATAACTGCTTTTGCAGGAATTTTGATTTTCGCTCTGCCTTTAGGAAAACTTTCACTTTTAGGTTTTCTTCTCATTGGCATCGGCTTCGGCCCCATATTCCCCTCAATTCTCCACTCTGTACCTGAAAGATTCGGCAAAACATATTCTGCAGACCTTACGGGCTATCACATGGGCGGAGCTTACGGTATAGGCTTTTTTATACAGCTCATTTACGGCTTCACTGCAACAGCCACAACATTTGCGATAACGCCCTTCATGCTTATAGCCTTGTGCATCGGAGTTTTCACTTCAAACGAAACAGCACTCAGAAAGTTGAGAAAAAAATTCTCCTGACATCACAAAAATTTTTCAAACACCTGTGACAGCGGTTCTCTTATTACATACTCAGCCTTATCGTCATACGGTGTGGGAGAAAGATTTATTATCACAAGATGTGCACCGAGATAATCTGCAACAAAACCTGCGGCAGGGTAAACATTGAGTGATGTTCCGCCGACTATAAGTAAATCCGTCTTTTCAATATGATTTTTGGCACCGTATAAAGACAGCGTATCAAGATTTTCTTCATAAAGAGTAACATCGGGTCTTATCATACCGCCGCAGACGGGGCATACGGGGATATGGTTACCGTTATTTATAATGCTGCCGTCATATTCTCTTTTACAGTTCATACAGTAGCATCTTTTCACCGTACCGTGAAGCTCAATGACATTTTTACTTCCCGCAGCCTGATGAAGCCCGTCTATATTCTGGGTAACGACTGCTTTTATAATTCCCCTTTTTTCAAGCTCAGCCAGAACGATATGAGTTTTATTGGGCTTTGCATTGGGGAAAATCATGTTTTTTCTGTAAAAATCAAAAAACTTTTCAGGTTCGTTATAAAGACATGAACGGCTCAGATAATATTCATTTGACGTATCGCTGTAAATTCCTTTTGAGCTTCTGAAATCAGGTATACCGCTGTCAGTGGAAACTCCGGCACCACCGAAAAACACAGCATGCCGAGAACTGTACATCAATTCCCTAACTTCTTTTATAAAACTATCAGAATGCTTTTTCATATCATCATCTCCCATAATAAAATGATAACAGACAGGTACAAAAAAATCAATTCGGAATCCTTCCGTAACAAACAGTTGCAAGACATAAAATATTATAGTAAAATGGGAAAAAAGAAAAAATCAGGTGATATCATGCCGGAAATAACACCCGTTGCACATATATATACTCTTTTCCCGACAAAATTCGGAATACCGAGACAAAGCGGACTTGTTGACACTATTTCAAAAATAGTATTCACTTCCCCTTTCCGTTCTCCTGATGCAATAAGGGGAATTGAGGGCTATTCTCATTTATGGCTTATATGGGAATTCTCCGAAAATAAGGAAAAATCAGCCTCACTCACCGTAAGACCTCCGAGACTGGGAGGAAACGCAAGGATGGGAGTGTTTGCCACACGCTCCCCTTTCAGACCCAACAATTTAGGGCTTTCCTGTGTTGAAATCGAAAGAACAGATTATGACTGCACTGAAGCTCCCGTCATATATGTAAAAGGGGCAGACATTCTCGACGGCACACCCATATTCGACATAAAACCATATCTTCCCTATACTGATGCACATCCCGATGCGGAGAGCGGCTTTTCGGGTGATGTTTTTTCAAATTGCCTTGAAGTGATAATTCCCGGAGATATAATAAATGAAGCAAAACCTTCGGACATTCCTGTTATAAAAGAAATACTCTCACAGGACCCGAGACCTCACTATCAGAATGACCCCGAAAGAATATATTCATTTGAGTTTTCAAGATACAGAATAAAATTCAGAGTATCTGAAAGCATCCTGACGGTGGTACAGATAAATTCTTTATAAAAATTCACAAAAAATCCGCAGACTGCATTTTTCACATTTCAGTCTGCGTCATTTTTTTAATAATATGCGTTATCGGAAGTGTTACCCGTAAGAAGACTGTACATAACATCGGTAATGAGTACAGTAAGAATCATGCTCTGATTGGTTTCAATATCGTCTTCACTTCCTACTGACAGATAAAACGTTGAAATAAAAAAAGTATAGTCGTCTTCCGGAGATACAAGATAAAGCTCCTCATCATAAGTATATTCCTCAAGAGTCTCATCAATGGTATCCTGTTCATTATAAATTTCTATACTGCAGGAAGATATCAATATATCAAAATTAGTCTTGAAGAACTCACTTGCATATACACAGTCCGTAATTCCGTCACTACCCTTCTGTGTCTTACAGTACATCTTTACAGAATCGTCATTCACTTCAATTTCAGGGAAAGAATAGCCGTTAAGAACTTCTTTTGCTTCTTTACTTATGTCAACTCTTTCCTGCATTTTTCTGAGTGTAAAGCTGTCTCCGTATTCTGAAGTCTTATTTCTTTCAACAGGATTCAGCAGAACCTGCTGAATATCATAAATGGCATCAAAAAGTGTTTCACCGTAAGAAGAAGATACGGAAATATCAGCAGTAAAAGTGAATGCTGCCGAATAGCACATATATTTCTCATTAGCCTTTTCGGGAAGTATGATATTTCCGTAGGACTCTGCAAACGCATCAATAGCATCTCCGAATTCAATATAAACATCGCACACTTCCGAAAATTCGGGGAAAGACTCCTCCATTTTTTCAACAAAAGCAACTGCACTTTTTTCAACATTGATAAATTCTCTTAAACCGATACCCGAAGGGACAGTAACACCTGCAAGTAAATCCTGTGCTTCCTCAAATCTTTCTTCTTCCATAAGACTCTCTGCCTGAGAAATTTTATAAGAATCGGAATTTTTATAAATACTGACACCGATAACTATTCCGACACCGCTCAGGATAAGTAACAGCACCAACACCAGAGAAATTACCGCAACTGCAATTTTCTTACCTTTTTTCTTTGCCTTCTTTTCTGAAGCAGACATGGTTACAGGCGGGTTATAATTATTTACCGGAGGTCTGTAATTATTTACGGGTTGCTGATAATGATTTACAGGGGGCTGATAATTATTAGCAGTCTGCTGATAGTGATTTACAGGGGGATGATAGTTATTTGCAGGCCGCTGATAATTATTTGCAGTTTGCTGATAATTGTTTACGGAAGGCGGAAAATCATTTTTAATCACACGGAAGTTACATGCCGGGCATACACTCATGCTGTCTTCCATTTTATTGCCACAGTTTGCACAAAACATTAATATATCTCCTCAATACAAATTTACTGCAATCAAAAAAACACCTTTTTGGGGTACTGACTCGGTGTCGTATAAATAATATCATCTGTGACAGCATTTTACAATAATAAATACAAATTTATTTACGGAAAAGCTTTTTTGGGGTACAAAATGAATAAAAAACGCTGTCCGAAACAGAACGAACAGCGTTTTTTTAGTTAAGTTTTACTTATTAAGTTCAGCCTCTATAGCAGGGGGCAGTAAGGGTAATGAAAGAGAAACCGCATCTTCAAGGGCAACCGACATTCTGAGAATATTTCTCGCGTCTGCAGATGACATAATTCCGTCGGCATCGATATCACCCCAATGGAAAGCCCTTCCCTTAATATCTTCAAGTCCTACCGAGTTTCGCAGGGCAAGTCTTGCATCGGCAGATGATACACTTCCGTCAAGGTCAATATCGCCCCACTGATAAACAAACCACTTCGCATAAAGAGTAGTGTGTTCAGCTCTATTTGCAGAAATTTCTGTTATTTTTTCGCCTTGGAAATTAACATTGTTATACCAACCCATAAACTCGAATATCCCGTCTCCCGTGTAAGGATCACTTAAGATAACTTTTTGAGAATAAAGTCTTGTTGCAGGATTGGAATTATTGATTTTTTCCGAAGGAGGGGCAAGTTCTTCTATCGTATCATGAATATATGTGATATTATATTCATTTTCTTTCCATTTTGCATAGAATGTTTTCTCACCCTCATCTAAAGCCGTAATTCCCGCTGCAGCCTGAGTCAGAGCAAAGTCCATAAACCATCCGTTAAAAACATAGCCTGTATGAGAAAGTTCACGAAGCGTAACAGTATCACCGTAAGTATACTGAGAAGGATTTGGATTATATACATTGACAAGTGCTTCCGGCTGAATATAGTTTATATCATATCTTCCTTTTATCCACTTTGCGTAAAGTGTAATATTTTTGCCGTAGCGATGCATATTATATCCTTCATCGGTCTTTGTGAGAGCACCTGAAAAATCATCATAATAATACCAACCGTCAAAAAGCATACCTGTTTTTGCGGGTGCTTTAATATTGATATAATTATCCTCATCATCAATATCAACAGTAAAGCTTGTCGGGTTATCCGCGGCATTTGTACCGCCGTCCAGTTCATAAGTGATGGTATATGTGGGAATATTCCATTTCATATAAAGAGTGATATCTGATGTGAGTTCGGAGCATTTAATTGTTGTAATTTCAGTGCCTTCCTTAAAATCCGGAGTTGTATACCAACCGAGGAAGGTAAGTCCCGTGCAGGAGGGAGCTCTTAAGGTCTCGTCGTCCATATAAGTGGTAACAAGAGTACGGTTGTAATTATACACATATCTCTTTGTATTCGTAACATACGTAATATCGTATTCCGTTGCAGACCACTTCGCATAAATCGTGTGATTCTTTTCTGCTGATGTATCAATGCTCGTTATCTTTGTTCCGTCCTGAAAATCGGAAGTTGTATACCATCCTTCAAACTTATATCCGTAACGGGTTGGAATATAGTCTTCACTTGTAAGGTCAATAACAACGGTGGACTCTTCCGTGAACTGCCTTAAAATATCTGCACCGTAACTGAAATCTCCGCTGTTCATATAATAGTTGATTCTGTAATATCCGTCGAGGGGAATAACTATGGGCTCTGAATATTCAGATATCCAATAGGTTTCATCATTAGGGACTTTTCCGTATTCACCGTAATCATAATCACCAATAATAACCCTTGCACGAAGATATACCGTGTCCCCCTGAGTGTATTCGATTCCCTCGTCCTCAAAAAATTCCGTTAACCATACATTTGAAAAATCCACCTCAGAATATGCGGGACCCTGAGTAGAATACTCATACCACTCACCGTCATTTATACGAAATTCGAACTGAATATTCTGATACCAGTAATAATCATCATCAAGAAAAATATCATAGGTATCATCAAGATTGTAATATGCAGCATAAGCGGCGGCTGTGGCTTTTTTAATAATATCAGGATAATCCACGCTTACATAATAATAAGAAGTATCTCCCGATTTTGTTGTTCTGAAATGCCTGATTACGGGGGCTGCCGTAAGATTTCCTTCTTCCGGCATTGTAAATGTCAGCCCCTTGGAAGAATTGTTATAAGAAACAGTGTCCGACCATGGAGAATAGAAAACATTATAAGCCCTTTGTCTGTCAACATAAGTATTATACCATACACGGTATCTTGCCTTTACATATAATGTTTTGTTATTGAAGTTAACGCTATAACCCGTATCCTCATCGTTGGCATTGATTCTGAAAGCATTACCCTGAGTCATATTACTTGCAAGTCTTTCGTGATAACCGCTGTAATACCATTCGGTAAGATATGTAAGATCAAATATTCTTATATATTCAAACCGGTCATAAGTAGATGAGCCGTTCGGAAGCTGTATGTAATCATACTGTGATGTATTCTCAGTGTTTTTTATGCTGTCCGGAAGCCAGTAAGTATCATTCTCGTTTTCATAATCACTGTCATTTATCCAATTAACATTATCGAAGGAATAAGAGAACTGCACATAAAATTCTATTGAAGCATAATCATAAGAGTTTTCTTCCGTACTTATACCGAAGCCGTATTTTTTAAGATATTCTTCTTCACCGAGTGTGGCTATTTCTCTTTGCATTTCAATGATTTCTTCGGAATTTATATAATATGCTCTTATATAGTCACCGTAAGATGTTGCATCATTTGCAATATAATAAATTTCGGGACTTTCTGTAAGCTTCGGCAAATTTGTTGCTGTATCAACGGTATATGAAGCAAAAGACCCCATCGAAAATACAGGCAGAAGCATTACAAGAGCAACAATAACAGCAAGTACTTTTTTCATAATTTTCCTCCTTTTTTTCTGCAGGTAATGTTATTTAAGGATTCTTATTCTGCCTATAATAGGCAGTTCTTTGGCTTTTCCGTTAAGTGTATTCAATATACCTATTACGGCAAGAACAAAAAATGCAAGATTTACAAGTCCGAAAATGCTTGTAATAAATGAGAGCTTCGGGAATGTAAATATTATCAGAATTGTTAATACAAACAGTCCGATGCTGTATGCAATTTCTGCAATAAGAAGCAGCAATCCCTGATTAGCATGAAATTTTGCATAAGGTGAATTCTTAGCGGCAAAAATGGGAATCAGCACAAGCGGACCAAGATAGGAAAACAGTGCCATCATTTTGCTGTTATCTATGTCAGATTTTTCAAATTCTGCGGTACTGTCCTCAGTTTCAAGTATTGCATTGATTTTTAATTTTGAAGAAGTATCTGTATGATTAACAGTATTTTCCGGAGAAGCAGCAGAGTGAATTTCGCAAACTTCACCGCAACCGGGACATACTTTTACTCCTTCGGGAATTACAGTTGAACATTTTGAGCAATTTGTCATAATTTTTTCCTCCTTTATTTTTTATCAGCCTAGATAATCATCTATCGCGTCTTTTATTTCATCTGAATACTCTTCAAAATAGCTTTCAGCCTCACCAAGCGTATCGTTGAAGCTCTTTTGTAAACCTGCACCCACATCTATCTTTACCTTGTTATAATAGAAAAGTGAGCCAAGTTCACTTTCTTTTTCACTGTCATACTCTTTTGAAACATAAACTACATATATTTTGTCATTTTTTCTGAAAGCCCAGCCTGAAATAAAACCGCTCACAGCATCTTCAAGTGTTGTTTCAGCCAATGCATCTTCACCGTCACCTGCAAATTCATAACCGATTATGTTATATCCGTCCTGAGAAGCCGAGGCAGTTGCATTAAAAACTTTAGTAAGCCAGGTATCATATTCGTCTTCGGCAAGTTCTCCTGATGCCTTTGTAAAAGCAATAACTGCATGTCCGTATCCCGAAGAGGGATCATCAGCGTATGCACCGTAGTTTCCTACTGTATATTCCCAATCGGGTTTTATTGCATCAATTTCCAAGCCGTCTATACTTTTAAGATATCGTTCCACTGCTGCTTCGCTGAAAGACTGGACTTCATCAGCTTCGTTAAATACTTCGTCGATATAGTCCTGTGCATTGAACTGAGTTTCGTTCTGCTCTGCTTCTCCGTCGGAGCAAGCAAAAAGCAATAAAGTCAACGCAAGAATTAAAGCAGCAAAAAAACTTTTTTTCATACAAATCTCCTCCTATGTATTAAAATTTAAAAAGACCTTTTAAGTTAGCAGGCTTCTTCGGTTCAGGCTTAATATAATCAAATCCTCCGGTCGGTTCCCCTGTCATAAATGCCAAATTTATACTATCGCTTCCGCATTCAAAACAATGTTCAAGATCGACATGATAACAGATTCCGTTTATCATTTTATATAAATGCGAATCTGACGGATACTGCCCTGCTTTTCTGAAGCCGTTCCGAAGAAGAAGTGTTCTGTATTTCTCTACAGCATTTCTTGCTGCGGCAGAGTTACCTTTGAACTCTGCACCAAATGTAAAATATCCGTCATATTCATCAATATAAAGATTTTCACCTTCAAACTCCCATACGGGATATTGGGAAAGCTTTTCCTGCCATTCGACCAAAACGGCAGCTCTCTTACGGGCATTTCCCTCCTCTTCCATTACAGCAGCAGGCAATTTTGTGCCGCAGTCTGCACAGAATTTCATACCTATATTATTTTGTTTACCGCAAGAGGTACATACTGCCGACTGAGCCACTGTTTTCTCCGGTAAAACTTCTCCGCACTCAGGACAAAATTTCTGTTCAGCTGAAACGACATTTCCGCATGAGAGACAGATTTTAAGATTTTCTGCCTGTTTCGCGGCAAAATCCTGAGCGGCTCTCTCAAGATTTGAAAATGCACCTTCCATACCGGAAAATGAGGAAGACTTCTGAATAGAGCTATCTGCTGCACTGTCAAGATGCTCCGCTGTCCGATTAACGAACTCAGTTGCTTTAGGTTCCACTGCCTGTGCTATAGCATTTCCCACAGCTTTTCCGATTCCGTCACTGATACCCTTTCTTATCGCTCTTTCTAAAAAACCCATAACAAAACCTCCTATCGGGGAATTATTGTAGACATTAAACAAAATATTGACTACCAGTATTGATATTTGATATAATAAAACTAATCAAACAGCTATTCTTTATTTTTTCACATCATTGTGTAACCGCTTTTTTGATTATCGTTTTACATTTCAGACTACTGATGATTCGCAATTTTGTGTCTGTTTACAGCTTCAATTTTATCTGTTTCATAGCATTTTGTCCCCACCCAAAACCCTCAAAAGGGTGGGAAATCCGTGTTTTTTTATGTTTTTTATGAAAAAAATCAGCAAAATCAAAAGAATTTATTAAGGAGATAACGTCATGAAAAAATTATTATCATCTGTTATCATACTCGGTTTATGTACGGCAATATTAAGCAGCTGCAACATATTTTCCTCCCGGGACAAGAACACTGTTACTCTGAATATGTGGCACAATTACGGTGGAGATATGCAAGAAACAATGGATCTGCTTATTGATGAGTTCAACAGCACTGAAGGAAAAGATAACGGAATAATAATTAATGTTACTGCAATTTCCTCAAGCTCCGAGCTTAATCAGAGTCTTGACATGATAGCAAACGGTGATCCCGGTGCTCCTGAAATTCCCGATATTTTTACCGGATATCCGAAAACTGCAATAAAATTTACGGAAAACAATATGCTTGTAAACCTTAACGATTATTTTTCCTCTGACGAACTTGATTTATATGTAGAAGCATTTATTACCGAAGGTAAACTTGACGATGGCGGATTGTATGTTTTTCCAATAGCAAAATCTACAGAAGTATTGTATCTTAACAGAACGTTATTTGATAAATTTGCAGCCGCAACCGGTGCTGACGAAAGTGATCTTGCAACTTTTGAAGGAATTGCAGAGCTTGCAACGGATTATTATTCTTACAGCGAAGGAAAACAATTCTTTTCTGCAGATTCGTGGTTTAATCTTACAGAAGCAGGCAGTGCACAGCTCGGCTCGAGTATCTTTGATAACAACGGACTTTCACTTAACAATGATGAATTCAGTTATATATTCAACGAAATATTCACCCCATGTGTACAAGGCGGTTTTGCCATTTATGACGGATACTCCTCCGACCTTTCAAAAACAGGGGATATTGTTTGCTCTACAGGCTCCTCTGCAGGGATACTGTTTTACGGTGATACAATAACCTATTCTGACGGCACTGTAGAGCAGGTCACTTATGATATTCTTCCCTACCCTGTTTTTGAAGGCGGGAAAAAAACCGCCCTGCAAAGAGGCGGAGGATTGATGGTTGCAAAATCAACTGAAGAAAAAGAAAAAGCGGCTTGCACCTTTATTAAATGGCTCACTTCCCCCGAACAGAACATCAGATTTATTGCAAAAACAGGTTATTTACCTGTTACAAAACAGGCATTTGAAACAGATTTACCCTCACAGTTTGAATCGTTAAGCGACATACGCATAAAAAAGATGCTGACAAGTGTTCTTGCGATGTATTCAGAATACAATTTCTTTACGGCACCTAATTACTCTTCTTTTGACAATGATTCATCAGTTTTTGAGAAAAAATTTATTGACATTATGAATAAAAGCTCAGATAAATTTATAAGCGGTGATACGGTTGATTCAAACGAAGCTCTTTCTGAGTTAATTTCCGTATTTTCACAATAAAGAATACAGACCACTGTTTTCTCACTTTATATACACCGATATTTAAGGAAAGGGGGATAAACTATGAAAAAAAACAAACAGACTAAAAAAAAATCGAGAAAAACCACTCTTCATCGCAGGCTTCTTTTATTTTTTCTTTCAGTTTCAATTTTTCTCATAGTTTCATTCTCTCTTACACTTTCACTTTTCGGTATAAACGGCGGGGAGGAAAATTCTGTCAAAAATCACATTTCAACAGAATTATCCATAATAGCAGAAGAAATCAACAAAAATTTCGGACTTACATCTCTCAGAGGGATTGAAATAGCGGAAGAAACCGTAAAATTGGGAGAAGAATTTTTTCAGAGCCGCAATATTTCACCTTCTGAATTGTCAAGCCATCCCGAAATGATAGAGCCACTGCTGTCCCGTTTTATGCCGACACTCGTAAATACAATCAAAAATGAATACTGCGGTGGTGTTTTTGTTATTCTTGATGCAAGTGTAACAGAAAATAAAAGTGAAAACGGAAATCGCAAATCCGGCATATTCATAAAAAAGACCCAGCCAACCTCAACGGACTCCGTCGGCGTTGACCTCCACTTTTTAAGAGGACCGGCAAAAATTGCAAGAGAGAATAATATTATGCTTCTCGGTCAATGGATAATGGAATTTGACATATCCGGTCAGGATTTCTTCAAAAAAACTATTGATACGGCAAAAAACAATCCGCAGCTTCCGATTTCAAGACTGTATTACTGGAGCGGAAGAATTACACTTAAAGGAAACAGTGAATCGGGTTTTCTTTTGTGTGTACCAATGAGAGGCAGTGACGGTACGGTTTTCGGAATATGCGGAATTGAAATCAGCGACCGTCTGTTTAAGGAAAATTATTCTCCCGAAGGCGGCACATACAATAATATTTTCACTGCAATGGCTCCGAGAAACGGTTCAGATTTAATTACCTCAGAGGGATTAATAGCCGGAAATCTCTATCTTACGGGAACACGCTGGGAGCATAATCTGGAGTTCACAGAAAAGAATAACGGAGTTGTATATTTTTCAAATAAAAACGGAAGTTTCGGCGGATTGACGGAGGAAATTATTCTTTACCCTTCAAATTCCGCATATAAGGACTCTGAAAGCTGGTCAATTGCAGTTTTATTGGATAAACAGGAGCTCACCTCTGCAATCAACGGAAATCTGTTTTACTTTATAATTACGGCAGTCACACTTATTTTATTCAGTATCGTTATTTCATATTTTATCAGCAAACGTTATCTTCGGCCTATTTCAGAAGCATTTCATTCAATAAAACATGAATCCCATGAGGAACGAAACTCAACAAACTATCATGAAATCAGTGACTTGTTTGATTTTCTTGCAGAAAAAGACAAAAAATATGAAGACCACATAAAGCAAAAAGAGGAAGACAGCCTTAAACTCCGTTCTGAATATGAAAAGACGCAACTTGAACTTTCCCGCCTTGCCTATTCACGAAAGCAGGAAGTTGATCCTCTTTTATATCAGCAGTTTCTTGATAATCTCAGTACACTTACGCCTACGGAAAGAACAGTATTTGACTTGTATATTGAAGGAAAACACGCAAGTGAAATTATGAAAATACTGGGAATTAAAGAGAATACACTTAAATATCATAACAAAAACATTTACAGTAAATTAGGTGTTTCTTCACGAAAAGAGCTTCTGCGATATGCAGCAATAATGAACAGAGAACAATAAATAAAACCCGTAAACTCCTGAAACAGACTCAGAGCTTACGGGCTTTTTTGTATTCTCAATTTACAATTAAAAATCTCAGCAAAGAGGAATCTTCCTTGTTCTTTTTGCCGTCTTTGTTTATGTCTGCGGCACTTTCGTCAACAGTTACATTATATCCGTTAACATATCTCAACAAGAGTGTATAGTCCTTGGCGTTTATATAACCGCTTCCGTCACAGTCGCCCGTATTCATAAAATCTATCGCAATAATATTGCGTTTTGTTGAATCGGGAGAACTGCTTATATTGACATATACACCGTCACTTACGGTTATTCCGAATATCTGTTCCGAGACATCCTCTTTATACAGAATTTTCTGTTTACCTGAAAACGGGTCATAAGACAAAACCGTATCGGGGGTATTATATATAAGAGCGTTGTCAAGTACTGCGAAACCTGAATGAAAACCGCTTATGGGAATCCCCAGAAATCCTTTCCATGAGGATACGGCAAACAGTGTTTTTACGGGAACACGGTGTTCATTTTCTATCCATTCATATATAGCGTAATCTGATTCATATTCATCGATATAAAACCATCTTCCGTCAATTACTGCAAAAGGACTTGTTATATCCTTCCAGAAATAATTATCATAAAAACTGCTTGTGCACTGCTTTTTTTCACCGAGACAAAACCAGTCCTTATGACCGTTTTCGGCTATTGCCTTATCACTTAAAAGCAGATTTTCATGAAGTGCCATACCATATCTGTCATGCTGAGGGTCATCAAATGTGACATCAACATGATACCATGAGGAACCTATTTTTACAATGTTCCATCCGTGATTCATTTTTTCGCTGGATACATATATTGACGGTATTCCGTGATATTCAAGCAAGGCCTTGAACAAAAGTGCATACGCCTGACAGACACCTGTTTTTTTCGTCATCATTGAATAGGCATCAAACAGGGACAAAGATTCATCATAAGAATACTGACTACAGAGATAATCATGGAAAAACAACACTTTTCTTACATCGCTCCAGTCTTCTTCGGCGAGAGAGGCAATTTCCGCAAGTCTTTCATTATAATCTTTTACATTTTTCCTTGCATTCTTCTTAAGCCTGAATTCAAGATATTCTATAACATTGTCTCTTGAATAAACATCAACCATAGTTTCGACATAAAACAGCTCAGGAACGACATTGATAAACTCTTTGAGAAGCATCACCGCGTCATCTTTGCTGACATTATAAGCCGAAATATCCACCGTTGTCTCAAACTCTTTCAACTGCGAAATAATATAATCTCCGGCAGCATAATAATCCTCTTCATCTGTGACTATATCCTTATTTATAACTGCAAAATCACCTGAAGAGTCTATTGCTGCCTTTTCAATTAAAGGAAGCCAACTGTCAGAATTTTCAAGATTTACAGAAGCCCTTAAAATCAGACGTGCATCAGATGAGCTGATTCCGGATGCAGTGTCAACATCGCCTGCTTTCAGCTGCCAAGCATTAAATATTTCAAGCCCCACACTGTTTCGTAAAGTAAGTCTTGCATCCGAAGATGAAATATCTCCGTCAGAATCCACATCTCCCTTAAGAATACAGGTATAAACGCTTTTATCCGTAAAATACACAGTATTTCCGCTGCAAAGAAGCTGTGACTCCTTCATGCTCTTCTCTCCGTTTTTCACAAGAGTTCCTGTGCGGGAATAATCAAGAATGTCCGAAACTTTTGTATCTTCTGCAAAATACAGATAATCTCCCGAACGGAAAACTTTTTCACTGTCTTCAAATACCTTATTGGACTTTACTTTTATTTTTCCGTTTACTACAGCAAAATCTACATTTTCAAGATTTCTGTTATATATTTCCTCTTTATCATAAGAAATATTGATATCATAAGTACCTGCAGGTGTACCCTGAGGTATTCTGAAAATCAGCTGTGCCAATGTGCCGTTGCCGGTGTTGTCTGTTCTTGCAAGAGAATCATCCCATGAAAGCACCATGGGAACCGAAGAAATCTGTTCTGAAAAAAGTTTTCCGTTGAGAATTTTCATATCTTTTACAGATTCAAGATTCAATCTGCTGTCATATCTTATATCAAGATACATAGCAACAATCCCCGGATTTCCCTGCATCTTTATATCAACAACTACAGTTTCACCCGCATAACCTTCAGCACTTCCGACAATTATTTCGGGTGAGGCTGCAAAGGAGAACACGGGAAAAACACAGAGCATCAGCACAAGGAACATAAAAACTGCCGTTATTCTTTTCATTTTTTCTCTTCCCATCAAATAAATAATAACATCCTCGCCCACTTAAGGCAGAGGTACATTGATCCTTGTATTATTGAGTTTTTTAATTACTCCGAATAAAATCAGTAAAAAAATTACTGACCTTTTTTTATTTTTTGTTTTTCGAAAAGAAACAGCCCCGTATCAGTCTGATGATACGGGACCTGTAATGTGTTATATTATAATTTCATTGCAACATCCCAAGCCTGCCAGATTACTGTACGAAGATTTCCGACAGATTTAGCATCACCGATAATGTGTACATGCTTTGACTTTTCTGCAATGGGATCGGGCTTGTAACCGACAGAGAAGATAACATTGTCACAGGCAATTTTCTCTTCCTTACCTGTCTTCATGTTCTTGACGGTTACGCCGTCTGCACGGATTTCGGAAGTGCATGTTTCAAGATATACGGGAACATTGTTTGCCTTGAAGAAGTCACGAAGGAAGCTTGTATTTGCAAGGCATATCTTATCAGAAACGATAAGGTCGTTCTGCATTTCAACGATTACGGGCTTTTTACCCTGGAGATAAAGGTCATAAGCAATTTCACAGCCTGTAAGACCGCCACCGATAACAACGACATTTTCACCGACTGTCTTGTTGCCGAGAAGATAATCAACTGCCTGAATTCCGTTTTCAGCACCGCTTACACGAAGCATATTTGCCTTCGCACCTGTTGCAACGATAACTTCATCAGCTTCAAGTGCCTTTACATTATTTACCTCGGTATTAAGTTTTACGGTAATGGGATATTTTGTAATTTCTCTTCTGTACCATGCTATAAGGTCACGGTCTTTTTC
The DNA here is from genome assembly GCA_015065425.1 of Oscillospiraceae bacterium. Taxonomy (GTDB): domain Bacteria; phylum Bacillota; class Clostridia; order Oscillospirales; family Acutalibacteraceae; genus RUG806. The sequence continues at coordinate 57,962 of SVQH01000009.1, read as the reverse complement.
CTTGAAGGAGGGAGCTGCAGCAGCAATAAATACACCGCCGAGCTTGTCGCTCTTTTCATAAAGAGTAACCTTGTGTCCTCTCTTGGCAAGAACGAGTGCTGCTTCCATACCGCCGATACCGCCGCCGATAACTGCAATATTCTTGACCTTCTTTGCCTTTTCAATCTTATACTTCTTGGACTGCATAACTCTGGGGTCAAGAGCACAACGGGCAATGTGGCTTACATCGTGGATGGACTGCTGATTTGCAGTACCATTGTACTTAGCCATATTGAAGCATGCATTGTGACAGCAGATACAGGGTCTTATATCCTCAAGTCTGTCCTCAATAAGCTTTGTTACCCACTGGCTGTCTGCAAGGAACTGACGAGCAACACCGACACCGTCAATAAGTCCGTCTTCAACTGCCTTTGCACCTACATCGGGTTCCATTCTGCCTGCACAGACTACGGGAATATCAACAAATTTCTTGATATGTGCAACATCACTGAGGTTACAGTTCTGAGGCATATACATGGGGGGATGAGCCCAGTACCAAGAGTCATAAGTACCGTTGTCACAGTTGAGCATATCATAACCTGCATCCTGAAGGTACTTTGCAGCCTTTTCACTTTCTGCCATATCTCTGCCGATTTCGGTATATTCTTCACCGGGAACGGCACCTACGCAAAAATCTTTGACCTTGGACTCAACGGAATAACGAAGGGATACGGGGAAATCCTGACCGCACTTTGTCTTGATAGCCTTTACGATATCAGTAGCAAAACGGTATCTGTTTTCAAAGCTTCCGCCGTATTTATCTGTACGCTTGTTTGTATATTTAAGAGTAAACTGGTCAAGAAGATAACCTTCATGAACAGCATGAACCTCAATACCGTCAACACCTGCTTTTTTGCAGAGATATGCAGTTTTTGCAAAAGCATCAACTATCTCTTCAATTTCATCAACGGTAAGTGCTCTCGTTGTCATATTTTCAGCCCAACGGGAAGGAAGCTCACTGGGACTTGCACTTTCATACTTTACGTCAATTATGGGCTTTGCAATAGCACCTAAAACAGGATTGTTATGAAGCATTACAAGAGGAGTGGGAATAGCCCAGCTTCTGCCCATACCTGCAGTTATCTGAACAAAGAGTTTTGCACCGTATTTATGAATTTCATCCATAAATTCTTTGAGTTCGTCAAATTTCTTTTCATTCTGCCATAACCATTTACCGAAATATGTATCCTTGATGGGAGCAATACCGGGAATGATAAGTCCTACATTATTCTTTGCCTTTTCAAGGAAAAATGCAGCAGCTTCCTTATCAAAATGATTGGGTTCCATCCAACCGAAAAGAGAAGTACCGCCCATAGGACAAAGAACAATTCTGTTCTTTATCTCACAGTTACCGATTTTCCAAGGGGTAAACAGTGCCTCGTATTTTTTATCCATAAACAAGCCTTCCTTTCATTTAGAAAAACAATTTTTCCATACATAAATAAGTATATAAAAAAGGAGAACTTATGTCAAGCAGTTTGCTGCTACTTTGACAAAATTGTGTCAAATTTTCTGTAATTCATAATTTCAGCTGATATGGAAAAAATATTCCCGTATAAACAGAGAGGAGCATGAAATGATAACAGAAAAAAATGTCGTACTGACAGGTGCAAACAGCGGAATTGGACTTGAAATACTGAAGCTGCTTATCAAGGGTAACAACAGAGTGTTCTGTGTCGATACAGATACGGATATGCTTGATATCCTTAAAAATGACAGGATAACTGTTTTTAAGAAAGATATTTCATCAAAAACTGCAGTTGATGAAATGTTTTCGGAAGCTCATAAAGTATTCGGAAAAATAGATGTTTTCTTTGCTAACGCAGGCTTCGGATATTATGAAGAAATGGACTATGTAAGCTGGGACAGAATATCAAGAATATTTGAAACCAATGTTTTCTCCCCCATATACTCATATCAGAAATATAAAGAACATCTTGGAGGTAAAGAGGGAATTTTTGTCCTGACATGTTCTGTCATCGGACTTGTTGCAATCCCGGGGTTTGCACTTTATTCCTCGACTAAATTTGCACTGAGCGGCTTCCAAAGAGCAATTAAAGCGGAGGTGCCTGACAATATTCAGTTTTCCTGCATTTATCCCGTGGCTACAGACACACAGTTTTTCAGAAGAGCAAACAAAATCCCCTATAAAAAACCGTTCCCTGTACAATCCCCTGAAACCGTTGCACAAAGAGCCCTCAGAGGAATTGAAAAAGGCAAGGAAATAATCAATACAAGTATACTGTTCAGCATTTCAAAACCCTTAATGAGAACAATTCCTCCTTTGAAAGCCCTTTATATTTTTTCAGAAAACAGAAAATTTACAGCTTTCAGGGAAAGGGTGAATGAACTTAAAACAGGGCAATAAAACTGAAAAAACTGCAATCTTTAGGAAGATTGCAGCAAAATACATATATACTATATATCAAACGAACACTTACGCTGTTTCGGCTGTGGGCTTATATTGATATACTCTTACATAGTCAACTATAAATTCTCCTCTGTAGTCCTTGCCGTTGTCGTCCATATCACCTATGCCGTGAGTAGTATAGGCATCGCCCTCGGAGCCTGAAAACTCTGTTGAAAGAATGATGTAATGAGGAACAAGAGAATGAACCACTCTGTCTTTTTCCACGCGGGCGGTAACTTCGCCGTTTACATAATAGATATACTCATTTTCATTCCATTCAAAACCGTAAGTGTTATATGAATGATAAGGGTCAACAGGGTCTATTTTGTACGTTACACTGATGGACTGATGACCTTCGCCGTAACCACCCCAATGAATGGCACCGAAAACTCTGTCGGGGTCATCATAGTTATAATAGGGACCTTCAAAAATATCAAGTTCACCGCCATAAGAACCGTCAGCACCGTCGGGAGGATAAACAGAAGAGTTCATCCAGAAAGCAGACCACTGTCCCACGCCAGCGGGAAGAATACATCTTGTTTCAAAATAACCGAAAGTCTGATCAAATTTATTCTGAGTGGTGACTGCAGTTGTGTACCAACCTGCGGGGTCGCCTTCTTCATAGCCGTTTTCAAAATATTCGGAGAAAATAACGAGATTGCCGTCTTTTACTTCCTGCATATTTTTATTCCAGTAACCGCCGCGGCGAACCTCTGAGTTTCCTTGAGGATTCCACTTTGTAAGATCAAGGCTGTCACCCTCAAATTCATCAGCCCAGACAAGTTCAAACTTTGACATATCGATTTTCTCAGTTTCTCCGATATTAATATCAATACCTAAAAGTGAAGCAAAAAATGCGATTATTGCCATTATAAAAGAAATGATGCTTTGTAAAAAATCCATAATATTTTTCCTTTCATAAAAAATTAACAGGGCTAATATATCACACTTACGGAATTTATGCAAGATTCATCCTTATTTACAGTAAAAAAATTTAAGTCATATTCTGATATATATAAAAGAAATTTACAAAAACATTTGAGAATATCTTAATAAAATACTTGACAACAATACTTTCTTATGATATTATATCAAATGCTAAACGGAGAGATACCGAAGTGGTCATAACGGAACGGTCTTGAAAACCGTCGTACTCTTACGGGTACCGTGGGTTCGAATCCCACTCTCTCCGCCATTTTAATTGAATATGGTTTAATGCCGTTATCAATCTGGAGCAGTACTCAAGTTGGTGACGAGGCGCCCCTGCTAAGGGCGTAGGCTGGCTAATCCCCGGTGCGAGAGTTCGAGTCTCTCCTGCTCCGCCATGAAAACGACAAGTTTCACAGAAACTTGTCGTTTTCAGTTATATTCGCCTTGTGGCGAGTTATATTGCTTCGCAAGTGTTATTGCCCTTCGGGCAGTTAGGGGCAAATATTTCTCCGCAAGATACATCTTGCTACGAAGAATGACGGTGCTATGCACCTTATTGAGTATTACTGAAACCGCAGGTTTCAATATCACATTTTGTGTAGCAAGTATATCATATTGCTTAGCAATATATCATTTTTTGTTAGATTTCAAAGGCATTCGCAAATGCCAAAATATCTTTATTTTAACCCATAAACTCCTTTAGGGATGTCACTCCGTCTTATAACGGAATAAATTACCTTTACATTAAAAGGCTGTCTCATAAAAAAGTGAGACAGCCTCGTTTTATTCAGTTTATTCTCACATATCCCGTCTTTTCGATAAGACTCTGACCTTCGTCTGAAAGAAGCCAGTCTATCAGGACGGGGATATTTTCATTTTTATTGTCTTTTCTGTAAATTGCATAAAACTCTGCTATTACGGGATAAGTGCCGTTTCTTATGTTTTCGGAAGATGGATATATGCCGTTCATGGAAAGCATTTTTACGTTGCTGTTTTCTACAATTCCGTCCATATAATAACGGAAGGAAAAACCAATGGAGGCACCTGTTATTGCAAAGGGGGATTTTACGCCGATTTCTGTATCTCCCATAAAAGAATCCATAGCAGACTGACTTCCGCTTCCGGCAATTCTTGTAACGGGATTTATTACACGGTTAACACCGCCTGCATCCTTCCAGTTTTTAATTTTTCCGGAGTAAATATCTCTGACCTGTGATACGGTAAGACCGTCTACGGGATTTTTACTGTTTACAAAAAACACAAAAGCTTCCAGTCCCACAGGCACATAAATAAGCTCAACGCCCTTTTCTTCGGCATACTTTTTCTGTTCCTCCGAAGGGGCAGCACAAAACAGAATGTCTGTTTCACCGTCAACTATTGCAGTATAGCCTCTGACAGTATTCTTATACTGCATTTTGCTGTCTGCTGCAAAATTTTCTCCGTAATAATTATCATCTGAAAAACTGCCGCCGTCATAAGTTACGGAACCTTCAGGATAAACCGCATTTATCACAGCTGCATATACGGGAACAAGAGCGGCTGCACCGTCAAGCACGGGAAGTTCACCCGAAAGGGTGAAATCCGTATCAATTACGGCAAGATAAGAATTTTCCTCAAATGGCAAAAAATTCTTCACATCTATCATTTTAGCCTGTGAAACATCACTGAAATTATTTGAAAGCCTGACAGTAACAACAGAGTAAATACTTACATTGAAAAGCAAGAAAACAAGTATCACGGCAAAAATAACGGATAACTGTTTAATAAATTTCATATCACCACAGCTCCTTTGAAATAAAATAAATTATTGAGCTGTTCTGATATGCAAAAACGACATAAGCTACATGTGCGGTGCTGAGAAGTATACATAAAGACAGAATAATTATAAGTATTCTTCTGAATAATTTTCCGCTCATCTCATTTACCTCACATATTATTCATAAACATAAAAAACAGACCGACAAGTACAACAAGAATAAAGACAAATACAGCGGCAATAACACCTGAAATTTTCACAAAAAGTTTTAGCCTCTTCAGTTTATCAATGTCCTTTTGTTCAGATGAAGAGGAAAGCGTTTTCTTTTTTACATTATAAATAACAAGAGCAATAATAAAAACCAAAACAGATGCTATGGGAATAATAAAAATGAGTTTCTGAAGCAAGCCTACAATAAAATATGTAACATCAAACATAACATCACCTTTTTTTCGTTTATTTAATAATAGTACGCTATTATCAATTTCACTTTACAAGCCGAAACTTAAGATATTCTTAAATGTGGATTTTCTGCATAATTTACTTGCAATGACAAATTGAAAAATCAGTTTTTATGTGATATAGTAAAATAAAAACCGTAAAAGGAAAAAACAATGAAAAAAATAAATCTTAACGGCATCTGGCTCGGTAAATGTATTGATTCAGACAAATCAACAGAATTCTCTTTCAATGCAACGGTTCCCGGCTGTGTGCATTCGGATCTTAAGGGGATAAGGATACCGGAAGATATATATTACCGTGACAATACAGACAAATGCCAATGGATAGAAGAAAAGGACTGGGAATATTCAAAGGTATTCCGGATGGAACAAAAACCGAAAACAGCAAAGCTGGTTTTTGAAGGACTTGATACATACTGTGATATATATCTGAACGGCAATCTTCTCGGAAAGACCGACAATATGTTCATTTCTCACTCTTTTGACATTGCAGAATATCTCAGTGAAGGAGAAAATCTCCTCAGTGTTTGTTTTCACTCTCCCGTAAAAACTGTTGAAGGACTTCCCCACTGTCCGGGAGCATTTACCTGCGAGAGAATGCATACAAGGAGGATTCAGTGTACCTACGGCTGGGACTGGGTGGCAAGATATGTAACCTGCGGTATATGGAGAGATGTATATATAGACACCTCCGACGGCTTCAAAGTTGAAAATGCATACATATATACCGAATGCATCAGTGACAAATGGGCAGAAATTGTTGTAGAAGCTGAATTTTCAGGATATGAAAACGGTGCTTTTGCAGACATGGAAATTATCTCTCCCGACGGCAAAAGCATCTATAAACACCGTTTTTTCAGAAAAGAAAACTATCTTAAAACTTACATCAATATACCCGATGCAAAGCTGTGGTATCCTGCAGGACTGGGTAAGCAGCCCCTATATAAGCTTATTCTCTGCGGCAGAGAATTCATCTTCGGTATAAGGACAGTGCATATATCGGAGCTTCCCGACAAAGAAGGCAGCCCATATTATAATAAATGCATTGAAATCAAAGACTCTATAAGCGGCAGAGAATATGACAGAAACGAGGAATTTTCAGGTTTTCAGTTGATTGTCAATAACATTCCCGTCATGTGCAAGGGGGCAAACTGGGTACCTTCAGAACCCCTTTTGTCGGAAGAAACAGACGAAAAGATTACAACTCTCCTTGAACTTGCAAAAGAAGCAAATCTCAATATGCTTCGTGTCTGGGGCGGCGGAATTTTTGAAAAGCAGCATTTTTACAATGAATGTGACAGGCTCGGTATTCTTGTTACTCAGGATTTTCTTATGGCATGCGGAGATTATCCCGAATATGAAGATTCTTTTATAGAGCAGATAAAGAAAGAGACAGAATTTGCAGCCCTTGCCTTAAGAAATCATCCCTGTCTTATGTGGTGGTCGGGAGACAATGAAAATGCTGTAAACGGCTTTGACGAAGCCGAGGATTATCACGGCAGAACAGCCATACACAAGGGTATTTTCCCTGTTCTCAACCGCCTTGACCCGAAACGCCGTTTTCTGCTTTCAAGTCCCTGCGGCGGCACTCCCTATGCATCAAAAACAGCAGGTACGACACATAACACACAGTATCTCGGCTGTTCCATATTCCCCTACATAATGGACAGCGACATGAAAGATTATAAGGAACATTTTTCACAATATCTCGCCCGTTTTATTGCGGAAGAACCCACAACCGGAGCGGTATCTCTCCCCTCTCTCAGAAAATTCATGACAGATGAGGACATATATGAAAGTGATGATATGTGGAATTATCACACAAAAAGTAATCCTGCACTTTCATTTTCACTGTTTGATGTTCTTCTCAACTTTACAAAGAAGGTTACGGGAGATTTTACAGACGGACATGACCGCTATTTCAAGATGAAGTATATCCAGTATGAGTGGATAAGGATATCGATGGAAAATATCCGCAGAAACAGAGGCTTTATAAACGGTATCGTTTACTGGATGTGGAACGACTGCTGGCCGGCTTCAAGCGGATGGGCTTTTGTAGATTATTACTGTCTGCCGAAGGCTTCTTTTTACAGTTTCAAACGCTGTGCAGGTAACATTATTACCTCCATTGATAAAAAAGACGGATATAATATATATGTCTGCAACGATTCTCTTGAAAATGAAGAAATCACCCTTAAGATATCATATCTTAAAGCTGAAAAGCTTACAGATATAAGAGAATTCGATGTAATTTCACAAAGGCAAGAATCACAAAAGGTTCTCTCGCTTCCCCTTCAAGTAATTCCCGAAGATGCCATTGTTATATGTGATGCATATTATAAAAACGGACATGACCGCTCATTTTATAAAGACGGTACACTCCCCCTTGTTCCCTGTAACAGTCTTACGGTTACTGAAAAAACCGAAAACAGCATAACCGTGTATTCAGATAAATATACACACGCAGTTGAACTGGAAGGAGAATTTATTTTCAGCGATAATTACTTTTCCCTTCTTCCGGGGGAAACAAGAAAGATTTTCTTCAGACCTGCAACAGATAAAAAATGTGATGACATTTCTCTTACCGCGTATACAATAGTATGAAAAAAGCACAGCACCAAAAGTGTGATGTCCTTAGCGGAGGATTTGAAAATTCTTTCAATTCTTGTTAAGAAGAACCAGCATCGCATTTGTATGTACAAATGCAGTTGGGCAGTAGCCCAAACCCACTACCAACAGAAAAGAGAAGATTCGTTTAGTAACGAGCCTTCTCTTTCATTTTGTATGTTAAGTGATATGCTGACTAAAGTCAGCGTGATATTTTCGCGTTCGCGAAAGTGATATTAAGTCCTTGGGACTTAGTGATATTCTATTCGCCCGTAACTTGCGAAGCAAATAACACTCGGCTGAAAGCCGAATAACACTGCGTAGCAATACAACTCGCCGTAGGTGAACAGAGTTGCGTGATACTTTGCTTGGAGTATCACACTAAAATGTGCTGAGTTTTTTAGTTTGGTCTTTCATTTATAAACACTCTGAAAAGCGGAAGGCATGAATTAAAGAATCTTTTGTATGCTCTGCAATAGTCTTCGCTGAGCTGTGTCCTTTTACAGCCGCCGCCCCTGCAAAGTCCGTAGACATTACAGTTTTTGCATCTTTCGGGTACTTTAAGACTTTCTTTAATGAAATTTTTTGCAGTTTCCGATTTTTCCATTGCGTTAAAATCGGTGTCTTTTATGTTTCCGAGAAAATACTCATCTGTACAGTAAAAATCACAGGGATATATATTTCCGTTGGCTTCCGATACATACTGATGTGTGCAATGCCCCATAATTCCGCACTGTTCGGTAGGCTGCCTCAGATATGAACGCACCCAGTTATCAAATTGCCTGATACTTACATACTCATGACGTACATAGTCTTTGACATAGAGATTAAAAACCTTTATCAGAAAATCTCCGTATTGCTCCGCTGTCATATAAAGCTCACTTTTTTCGTCCGAACCGAAGGGACGAAGACAGGGAATAAACTGAAGATAACGAAAGCCTTTGCCACGGAAATACTTATATATCCTCTCACCGTTTTCGGCACAAAAGCCCGTGAGAACAGTAAGAATATTAAAATCCACCTTATGCTTTTTAAGAAGCTCGGCACAGGAAACTATTTTATAAAAAGAGTTCTGCCCCGAAGGCTTTTTTCTGAATTTGTTTCCTTCATAGTCCCCGTCAAGGCTCAACCCCACAAGAAAAGAATTTTCATGAAGAAATGCCGCCCATTCTCTGTCAATTACGGTTCCGTTGGTCTGCATTCCGTAAAAAACAGGACTGTGCTTTTCATTGAACTTTTTTACCGTTTCAACAAAATACTTAAAAAAATCAAGTCCTGCAAGAGTTGGCTCACCGCCCTGAAAGGCAAAAGCAACACTTTCGCCGTCTGCATAAGCGAGGGCTTTTTTTATAAGTATCTCTGCAGTTTCCTTTTCCATTATGCCAAAACCGAGATGCTCACGGTGTTCTGAAACATCACGGTAAAAGCAGTATTCACATGAGAGATTGCACAAAGAAGATGCGGGTTTTATCATAAGTGAAACAGGCGGCATAATTTATCCTCCTGAAAAAAGGCAGTAAAAAACTACTGCCTTTTTCCTGTTATTAATCTATTATTCCTCTGCGGTTATCCTTGAAATTATCGGTAATTTCATGCATTTTTGCATTATAAATATCCGCAATTTCAGGATAAACTGATGTACGGTTGTAATTCTCGGCATAGTCATCATTGAGAATGTGCAGCCAGTTTTTACGGTTTTTATCCCAGAATGCCGAATTGTCATTCTGAATTTTTTCAAAATACTTAAAAGTAATATAATCGTTTTCGGCAAGAACATCGAAATCGTAATCGGGATAAAGCTTTTCCACTTCAGATACGGGCATTGCATACTGTACTGCTTTTACAACCTCACGTTTCATGTGAAGAATGGGATGTTCTTCAGTATGTATAACACTGTCTTCTTTAAGAAGAGCTGCCATTGATATACCATCAATAACTCTGTCTGAGGGCAGATAATTTTTCTGTCCGTCTGTTCCTTCAATACCGCAGAGTTCAACAAGTGTGGGATAAAGGTCAACGAGTACTGCAGATGACGTCCTCTCCGTTCCTGTCTCCCCGAGAGCACCGTCAGCATTGTCCCAGCGAATCATGAAGGGAACCTTCTGTCCGCCTTCGTAAGCGAGGTACTTGCCGCCTCTGAGGTCATTAACGGAACCTTCAAGTGCAGGACCGTTGTCACTTGTAAATACTATTACAGTATCTTCAAGAACGCCGAGTTTTTCCATTGTATCGAAAAGCTGACCGAGATAATAGTCAAACTCGGTAACACAGTCAACATAAGTACCCATCCCCGATGTACCGTCAAAATCATCACCTGCATAAACGGGAGCATGAGGCCAGGGAGAAGCATAGTAAGCAAGAAAGGACTCGTCAGCTTCAGCTTTTTGGGTTATCCAGTCGGTTATTTCATCATGTATCCATTTTGTAGCCTGACTCTGGTCTTTAAGCTCATCCGTACCGTGAACTATTTCCCATTCGCCGTTTTCTTCTTTTACATGATAGAAGGGAGTCATATCATTTACATGATGACTTCCGTAGAAATAGTCAAATCCCTGATTTGTGGGAAGATATTCGCCGTAATCGCCAAGATGCCATTTACCGAAACAACCCGTAGCATAACCTGCAGCTTTGAAGGTTTCCGCAAAAGTGATTTCATCCCCGAGCATACCGTCGGCATTATTGCCCATTTCAATGGAATTGAATATACGTGTCTGTGCGAAGGGAGACAGCGTATCAACTGTGGGATAGATAACATTATCTGCATAGCCTCTGTAAGGGTATCTTCCGGTAAGAGCCGCGAAGCGGGCAGGAGAACACACGGAATAGGCAGAATAGAAATTTGTAAGATTGAGTCCGTTTTCACCTATGGAGTCAATATTGGGAGTTTCATATATTGCCCCGTTGAGAGAAATATCACCGTAACCAAGATCATCCATCATAATAAAAAGAACGTTGGGGGAAGAAGAGTCGGCATTCTTTTTTACACCCGAAAGATAATCATCATGACCTTCCCAGAGTCTTTTTGTATTGGGTTTTGAACGGAGATTCATTGTAAGCACATAAAAAACACTTGTACCGAGAAGAAGGACACATAAAACGGCTGAAACAGCTTTCTTTACAGCTTCTTTACTGAATGTTTTCTTAGCTACGAAAAACAGTCCCCATAATGAAAGAGCAGTCGGAAGCACCAGAAGGATATTTCCGAGAAGTCTTGTAAAGAAATTACCCTCACCCGTAAAAAGTGCGTGTTCGGCAGAAGAAAAACCTGCAAAACCCGATGTAAAAGCACCAAAGCCTGCATCTGCACCGAAAATGACATAATATACCACAATACCGATTGATGCGGCAGCATAAGCGAATATCATGGGGGCATATACTTTGTTCTTGATTATTATACTCAGAACTATGGCTGCTGACATTATGCACATAAAAGCCACACATACCACAGCAACGATGTTGAGTCTGAGTATCCACAAGGACAGCATAAGACCTATGCCGATTATCATAAGGATAAGCGGAAATATTTTCTTTCCCGTATCAAGCTGAATTTTGTTTTTCATAACGACCCCTCCTGTATTATTTTTATTATATTATAAATATGAAAATTGTCAAGGAGTGCTTTATCTGGCTTTTATATTGACGGAAAAATAAAGCACTGTTATAATTAAAAATAAAAGGAGGTTACCTTATGGCAGTTATTATCAATGAAGCCTTACTGAAAAAGGCGGAAGAACTTAAAAGACCGTTAAAAAAACACATTGTATATCCTGAGAAAACAGTAAAAATTATAAATGACAAAAATGCTTTTCAGGAGCTTCGTGCAATCGCAGATAAAAAGATATCCTTTCCCGTTACTCTTTCAGCGGGTGACGAAATAATATTTGACTTCAATGACCACATTGTGGGATATGTAAGCTTCTCTCTCGATAATGACGGGCTTGTAAAAATAACCGACTCTCCTGTAAAGCTTCAGTTCTCTTTCGGGGAGTTTCCTCTTGAAATAACGGCATCACCCGAAGAATATAAGGGAGGCCTCGGAAAAGGCTGGCTTCAGAATGAGGAACGCTCTTATGTGTTTACCCCTTGTGAAGGCTCACTTGAAAGACGGTATTCATTCAGATATCTTAGAATAAAAAGAACCGACAATGCCGCTTTTCCCATAAAACTGTCTTCTTTGAAAGTCTGTACAGTTTCGGCAGTCGATATAAAAGATGCACCCGTACTTAAAACTGATGATGAAATCTTAAAAAAAATATATGATATGTCCATAAAAACACTTAAAGAATGTGAACAGGATGTATTTGAAGACGGGCCGAAAAGAGACAGAAGGCTGTGGATAGGTGACCTGAAATTACAGGCAATGTCCGATTACGGTATATTCGGAAATCTCACACTGATAAAAAGATGTATATATCTTTTTGCAGGGGCTACAGGTAAGCATAAAATGATAGCTCCCTGTATTTTTCCTGACTCACCGCCATTCGTTGACGAGTGGACCTTCTGTGATTATTCCCTGTTTTTCATCTCTTGTCTTTATGACTTTTACAAAAATACGGGAGATATTTCCTTGATTGAAGAACTTTTTGATACCGCATACCGGCAGATGGAAGCCGTATCGGAAAAAATCGATAAAAATACAGGCATAATAAATCTCCACCCTTTCATTGACTGGTGCCCTGACCTTGACAAGAAAACTGCTATACTCGGAGTATATATTTATACATTAAAGCAATTAAAGGAGCTCGGAGAATTACTCGGCAAGGATAACAAAAAAACAGAAGCCGAAATTAATACGGCATCAAAGCTTCTGCTCAGTTTTTATGACGAAAAAACGGGATTATTTACGACTCCCTCGGGGCAGATATCTGAGCACTCTCAGGTATGGGCTGTTCTTTCGGGAGTACTTCGGGATGAACAAGCCGCAACACTTTGTGCAAAAATAAAAGATATAAAAACTCCGTTTACCATGAGAACACCCTACATGATGCACTATTACATTGAGGCGTTATATACTTCGGGACTTAAAAACGAAGCACTGGAATTCATTAAGAATTATTGGGGAAAAATAGCAGATGCGGGATTTGACTGCTGTCCCGAGATATTCAACCCCGAAAATGAATTTGAATCGCCTTATAATGCACCCGAGATAAACTCGGCATGTCACGCCTGGAGCTGTACTCCCGCTTACTGGCTCCCGAAGCTGCTCGGAGAATAATTTGTATAACTGAAATTTTTTAATAAAGACTAAAAAAGGGGAAACGAAAATGAACACACTTACGGGAATCAAAACAAAAAAGCTCGGCTTCGGTCTTATGAGACTTCCCACAAAAGCAGGTCTCATAGACTTGAAAGAACTGGAAAAAATGGTGGATGCCTTCATAAAAGCCGGGTTTAATTATTTTGATACGGCACATCCTTATATGGCTCTCAGAAGTGAAGGAGCGATAAGAAAAGCTCTTGTAAAAAGATATCCGAGAGACTCTTTTTATCTTGTCAATAAGCTTACTTCAAATTTCTTCTTAAACGAAAAACAGGTTCGTCCTTTCTTCAATTCGCAGTTAAAAGCCTGCGGAGTAGACTATTTTGATGTATATCTTGCACACTCATTAAACCGTGACAACTATGAAAAATTCAAAAAATGCAAGGCATTTGAAACCTGTCTCGAGCTAAAAAAAGAAGGAAAAATAAAGCATTTCGGAATATCCTTCCACGATAAGGCTGAGGTTCTTGAAAAGATTCTTTCAGATTATCCCGAAATTGAGATAGTACAGATACAGCTTAATTATCTCGACTATGACGACCCGTCTGTTGAGGGCGGAAAATGCTATGAGGTTGCAAGAAAATTCGGTAAGGACATCGTTATAATGGAACCCGTCAAGGGAGGAAGTCTTGCCGAACCTCCCGAAGAGGGCAAGAAGGCTTTTGATGCTATAGGAAGTGCATCCTATGCATCTTATGCAATAAGATATGCCGCAGGCTTTGAGGGAGTTCTTACGGTACTTTCAGGCATGGGAAGCATGAAGATGATGGAAGATAATATCAGCTATATGAAAGACTTCACTCCCCTTACAGAAAAAGAATGTGAAGCCGTAGAAAAATCAAAAGCCGCCTTCAGAGGTCTTAATCTGATTCAATGCACATCATGTAAATACTGCATGGATGTATGTCCGAAAAATATTCCCATTCCTGACTATTTTTCCTGTCTCAATGCGAAAAAACAGTTCAGAGGCTGGAATCCGTCTATGTATTATTCCCGGGTAACTTCTGCAAATCCTAAGCCTGACGAATGTATAAAATGCGGCAAATGTGAAGCCGCCTGTCCTCAGCATCTGAATATAAGAGAGCTGCTTGATACAGTAAAAAAATCTTTTTAAATAATTATTTATTAATTATTGACCGTAAGGGGCTTTGTGATTATAATATAATATTATATCAATTTAATGTGTTAAAGCATTAATATCGGAAAGGAACTGCGGATGTCCGCACAGTCATATTATGAGAATCGTTATAAAAGTAGGAACATCAACACTTGCCCATTCTACAGGCAGACTTAATATACGAAGAGTGGAAGAACTCGTCAAGGTCATGAGTGACCTTAAAAACAGCGGTCATGAGGTTATTCTTGTTTCCTCGGGTGCAATAGGCATGGGAGCAGGAAAACTTTCCCTTAAAGGTAAGCCGTCGGATATTCCCACAAAGCAGGCGGCAGCGGCTGTGGGTCAGTGTGAGCTGATGTATACTTATGACAAACTGTTTTCTGAATATAATCATACCGTAGCACAGATACTTCTTACGGGCAGTGATTTCAAAAATGATGAGAGACATTCCAATTTTACAAATACAATGATGCGTCTTCTGGAGCTTGATGTGCTTCCCATCATCAATGAAAATGACACGGTTGCCACAGAAGAAATAAGTGTTGGTGACAACGATACTCTTTCTGCATTCGTTGCAGAGAGCATCAATGCAGACCTGCTTGTTCTCATGTCCGACATTGACGGGCTTTATACTGCTGACCCTCATAAGGACCCCACGGCTTTCCTTATTTCCGAAATAAAGGAGCTTACCCCCGAAATTATGGCACTCGGCGGTGATGCCGGCTCTTCTCTCGGCACAGGTGGTATGAGAACAAAGCTTCACGCAGCAGAAATCTGTACCGGAAGCGGAACAGATATGATAATCACAAACGGACAGAATCCTTACATACTTTATGATATTGCCGACGGAAAAAGAGTCGGAACAAGATTTATTGCGAAGGTGAAATGATATGACCACTCAGGATATATTAAAATCTGCAAAAGCAGCGGTAAAAACAATACTTACGCTGACAACGGAACAAAAAAATGAAGCACTTCTTTCAATGGCTGATGCCCTTGAAGCAAATGCAGAATTTATTCTTACCGAAAATGCCCTTGATATTGAAGCGGCAAAGAACAAGATAAGTTCTGTCATGATTGACAGATTAAGACTTACTCCCGAGAGAATAAAGGGCATGGCAGACGGAATAAGAGATGTTGTAAAGCTGCCTGACCCCGTTGGTGAAATACTCGATACGGTAACCCGTCCCAACGGTATCATTATAAGAAAAACTGCCGTTCCCATGGGTGTTGTTGCAATGATATATGAATCCCGTCCGAATGTTACATCCGATGCGGCAGCTCTTTCTCTTAAAAGCGGTAATGTATCGGTACTCCGTTCGGGAAAAGAGGCTTTCCGTTCCTCCAATGCAATTACAACTGCTATGAGAAAAGGACTTGAAAAGGTAGGACTTCCCGAAAACCTTATAAATCTTATTCAGGACACGTCAAGGGAAAGTGCAAATGAACTGATGACTGCTGTGGAATATGTTGACCTTCTCATTCCGAGAGGCGGAGCAGGACTTATTTCTGCCTGTGTTGCAAACGCGAAGGTCCCCTGCATTCAGACAGGTACGGGAATATGCCACATATATGTTGATGAATCTGCGGACCTTACAAAAGCTGTTAATATAATAAACAACGCAAAAACCAGCCGTCCCTCCGTATGCAACGCCTGTGAAGTAGTTTTAGTCAACAAGGAGCTTGCAAAGGAATTTCTTCCGCTTCTGAAAGAAAAACTTGTAACTGAGAGAAAAGAAGCAGGACTTACACCTGTTGAACTTCGCCTTGACTCGTACTGCAGTGAAATTATCGAAGGAAAAACAGCGAGTGAAAATGATTTTGACACTGAATTCCTTGATTACATTCTTGCAGTAAAGGTTGTAAATGATGTTTCTGAAGCCATTGACCACATAGGTGCTCATTCCACAAAGCACTCGGATTGCATAATCACCGAAAACAAGGAAAATGCGGCTCTTTTCACAGCATTGATTGATTCATCCTCTGTTTATCACAATGCATCCACAAGATTTACCGACGGCGGTGAATTCGGGCTCGGTTGTGAAATCGGTATTTCAACACAGAAATTACACGCAAGAGGCCCCATGGGACTTAAGGAGCTTACGACTTATAAATATATTATCTCCGGTGACGGTCAGATAAGATAAGGAGAGAAAACATGACATATAAATTCGGTTTCATAGGTGCGGGTAATATGGGCGGTGCATTGCTCACTGCCGCTGCAAAAAATAATCCTTCAATGAAAATAGCTGTCTTTGATGTTATGAAAGATAAAGCTACTGAATACTCATTAAAATATCAGAATGTAGAAAGTGTCAGCCTTGAAGCAACAGTGACTGAAAGTGAATATGTTTTTATCGGTGTAAAACCGCAGATGCTCGGTGAACTTTTCACTGACATAGCTCCCCTTTTCGGTACTGCTTCTCCCATTCTCGTTTCTATGGCGGCAGGCACATCCATTGAAAAGCTCTGTACTCTTTCGGGCAAAGAAATGCCTGTTATAAGAATCATGCCTAACACCCCTGCTTCTATCGGGGAAGGTGTAATTCTTTATTGCAGCAATGAACTCGTTACGGATAATCAGGTAGATTTCTTTGTAAAGACGATGTCGGGAGCAGGGCTTCTTGACAAGATTGATGAAAACAAAATTGATGCGGCAAGTGCTGTTTCAGGCTGCGGTCCCGCATTTTGCTATATGTTCATAGAGGCTCTTGCCGACGGTGCCGTTGAATGCGGAATTCCGAGAGACAAGGCAATGATGTATGCTGCAAAAATGCTTTCCGGCTCTGCCGATATGGTGCTTCAATCGGGAAAACACCCGGGAGCACTTAAAGATGCCGTCTGCTCCCCCGGAGGTACGACAATAGCAGGTGTTCACGCCCTTGAAGACGGTGCATTCAGAAGTGCGGTTATGAACGCAGTAACAGCGGCTTATAAGAGAACACTTGAGTTAAAATAAATATATTTTCTCAAAAAAACAAGAGTTGTATCGGACATCAGGTTGATGGCAGATACAACTTTTTTATGTAATTATAAAATAATTTTAATTTAATAGCACCTTCTGCAAGGACTAAAGCCTTGTCTGACAGCTTCGGACTTTGTCACTTGCACAGGATTTTTCACAACGTTATGTTGCCGAATATCTGCAAATGAAGCAACCTCAATACAGTCGATATGAACGGGGTTTGCGTGATATACCGACTGATATTCTGATTCGCCTTGCGAAACTTTACAATACATCAACCGATTATATTCTCGGTCTTACAAGCAATATTCTGCCGTATGAAAAATAAGCATTGTTGATTTTCGCGGCAAGACTTTACAAATTAAATTGATATTATTAATTTTATAACGATAAAAAGACGATGTGAGATAATGCCACATCGTCTTTAGTTATACTTGTATCAGGTTCTTGAATTTGAAGTTGTGCGAAGGGTTACATCGTGATAACCGCCTTCTACTATACTTACAGATGAAACAAGTGTGAGTTTTGCTTTATCCTGAAGTTCAGGGATTGAGAGTGCACCGCAGTTGCACATGGTTGACTTTACTTTGTAAAGGCTCTTTTCAACATTATCATGAAGAGGACCTGCATAAGTAACATAAGAGTCAACGCCTTCTTCAAATGAAAGCTTTGTACTGCCGCCGAGATCATATCTCTGCCAGTTTCTTGCTCTGTTGGAGCCTTCTCCCCAGTATTCCTTAACATAAGCACCGTTTACCATAAGCTTGTTTGTGGGG
Organism: Oscillospiraceae bacterium; assembly: GCA_015065425.1. Classification (GTDB taxonomy): domain Bacteria; phylum Bacillota; class Clostridia; order Oscillospirales; family Acutalibacteraceae; genus RUG806. The sequence goes on along the minus strand of SVQH01000009.1, from coordinate 39,641 downwards.
CTTTCGTCGAATCTTGCGAAGTATCTGCCGAGCATTACGAAGTCTGCACCCATGGCAAGAGCGAGCGTAATGTGATAATCGTGAACTATACCGCCGTCGGAGCAGACAGGAATGTAAACACCTGTCTTTTCAAAATATTCATTTCTTGCATTGACAACATCAATGAGAGCAGTGGCCTGTCCTCTGCCTATACCCTTTGTTTCACGGGTGATACAGATTGAACCGCCGCCGATGCCGACTTTAATGAAGTCTGCTCCTGCTTCGGCAAGGAAAAGGAAGCCTTCTCTGTCAACAACGTTACCTGCACCTACTTTTACGGTATCGCCGTATTTTTCACGGATGAACTTAATTGTATTTGCCTGCCAACAGGAATATCCTTCGGATGAGTCAATACAAAGTACATCAGCACCTGCTTCCACAAGAGCGGGAACACGCTCAGCAAAGTCACGGGTATTGATACCTGCACCCACCATATATCTCTTATCATTATCAAGAAGTTCATTGGGATTACTCTTATGCTGTGCATAGTCCTTGCGGAATACGAAATACATAAGATTGCCCTTTTTGTCAACAATGGGAAGCGAATTGAGCTTGTTATCCCAGATTATATCATTGGCTTCCTTAAGAGTAGTCTCAGCAGGAGCCACAATGAGATTTTCAACGGGAGTCATAAACTCAGACACCTTAAGCTCGGGGCTCATACGGCTTACTCTGTAGTCGCGGCTGGTAACAATACCGAGCAGCTTACCGTTGGCTGAACCGTCATCAGTAATTGCAACAGTTGAAAAACCGTTGAGTTCTTTAAGCTCTATAACATCCTGGAGAGTATGGTCGGGAGTAAGGTTTGATGCACTTACAACAAAGCCTGCCTTATAATTCTTGACTCTTGCTACCATAGCAGCTTCATCTTCAATGGACTGAGAACCGTAAATGAAGGACATTCCGCCCTCTTTTGCCAGTGCTATTGCCAGTGTATCATTTGATACGGACTGCATGATAGCAGATATCATGGGGATGTTAAGTGAAATTGCGGGTTCTTCGCCCTTTTTGAACTTTACAAGAGGAGTTTTCAGTGAAACATTGGAGGGAACGCAGTTTTCGCCTGTATATCCCGGAACAAGAAGATATTCACTGAAGGTATGTGAAGGTTCGCTGTAATAAAATGCCATAAAAAATCTCTCCTTTTTATCCTTGCTTTTCATATAATAATAGCACAATAAAAAAATATAGTCAATTGTGTAATCTTTTATTTATTTATGTTGAATAGTAAATTTTTTTGTGATATATTCATTAATATCCATTAAAAGCGGGAAAGAGGAAAGATAAAATGCCGGGAATCGGAACTGTTGTAAATGTTATCGCTGTTATCGCAGGCAGTATCATAGGTATATTATTCGGAAAAAAAATAAAACTTGAAATAAGAGACTCTCTGATGAAAACGGCAGGTATAGCCGTCATTTTTATAGGCGGTGCAGGAGCTTTTTCGGGACTTCTGAAAGTCAGCACAGGAAACGGCGGCACACTGGAAACTTACGGAACGCTTATGATGATAATTTCCCTCATTGTCGGAACCCTTGCAGGTGAACTGATAAAAATTGAAAACAAGCTTGACCGTTTCGGAGAATGGCTAAAAATAAAATGCCATGCAACGGAGGACGGCGGTTTTGTGGGAGCTTTTGTCAACACTTCCCTTATAATATGTGTCGGTGCAATGGCTGTGGTAGGTGCCATTGAAGACGGTATAGGAGGAAATCCCGCAACATTGTTTGCAAAGGCTCTTTTAGATTTTCTTATAGTAATAATCATGGCTTCAACACTGGGCAAGGGCTGTATATTTGCATTTATCCCCATAGCCATTCTTCAGGGCAGTATAACTGCACTGTCCCGTTTTGCAGAACCTGTTCTTTCAATGGGAACTGTAATTTCCGATATGTCCCTTGTGGGAAATGTACTTATTTTTGCAGTAGGAATAAACATCTGCTTCGGGAAAAAATTCAGAGTCGGAAATATGCTTCCTTCTCTTATTGTTGCAATAATTTATTCTGTAATTCAATATTATTTATGAGGTGAAAACAATGGGTAAAATAGTAGCACTCGGCGGCGGAAGATTTGACAACGGTGAAATGGATAATGTAACGGAGCATATCATTTCTCTTACAGGGAAAAAGGCTCCTCTTATTCTCATTATTCCTACCGCAAGCTTTGACAATATGGATGAAAATGACGATGTTAAGCTCTGCTTTGAAAAATTCGGCTGTTCTACGGATATTCTCTTTCTTACACACGAGAATGTGACTGAAGATGTTATTAAAGAAAAAATTCAAAAAGCTGACGGTATTTTCGTTCAGGGCGGAAATCTTAAATTCTTAATGGACACATGGAAAACTACGGGCACAGATAAATATTTACTTGAAGCCTATGAAAAAGGAACTGTTCTTTCGGGAGCCTCCTCAGGGGCAATGTGCTGGTTCAGGGAAGGATATGACGACTGTATAGACGGTCAGTTTGTATTCGTAAAAGGTCTTGATATCATCCCATATATAAACTGCCCGCACTATCAGAGCGAATACTGGCAGACCTTTGAACAGGCAATTATCGGAAAGAATATTTCAGGCATCGCCTGTGACAACGGAGCCGGCTTCTGTATAAACGACGGAGAGTATTACACAGTAGCCGGAAACGAAGACGGCGATTGCTATTTTTATGATGTAAACAATAATTTCAAAAAGATAAACATAAACAAAAATCCGGAAATACTCAAAACTTTGTAAAAAACAAAAAAAAGCTGTATTGAACACCTGTAAAAATGATGATTCAATACAGCTTTTCTTTTTTAAAAATTACTATTATTCAAAAAAACATACAGTTCTTCATAGCTGTCAAATCGTTGATTTAATAAAAAATCCTTTGTCTGAGCTGTTTTACCCTCAAAGTACCACTTTACAAATGTTTCAACCGAAACATTTTCATTACAGAATTTTTTTATATAAAAAAACAGTTTTCTAATTAAATTGTACTTTACTTCAATATTCCCCTTATAAACAAACTGCATAATCCGCCATACAACAAAATCATTGATCAATTCATTCATTCCGTTATGCTCATCACTAAAAATCAATATTAATTCGTTGTCATTAACGGCATAAACATATTCATTAATACCAAAACGGTGAATAATACGATTTCCTGTTTTTATATAAGTCCCGATTGAAAACAAATGACAAAGCTCATGAAAAGTACACCAGGAATTTATAGACTGTTCGTCAAAATTCAACAATAATACCGGAGCAAACTCAAATACCTTTTTGTTTTTATATATCGGAGCAATATCAATTACCTGAGGATAATTTTTAACTGAAATTAAGTCATAATACTTATGTGACCTGTCACATATAATAAGTTCATATTCTTTTTCCGGCTGCATTTCATCAATATTATAAATTACTGATTTACAGAATATTTTTATCACATTATAAATCTGTAAAAAAGAAAGACTAAACTCTTTTTTCAAAATCAACAGAATTGTAAAGCATTGCTTACACAATGCTTTACGCATAAACAATCCAACTTGTTTCAAAGTCTTATTATGTTATTTTGCCCAGTAATCGCTGCAGGATGAACCGGGAGAAGTGTCACATTTATGTCTGTCACAATAGCCGTTATGATATTTAGAATCAAAATATCTGCAAGTTACACAATTGCCACTTGCATAAGCTATATTTACATTCTTGTTATTTGCTGTTTCGTTATTTTTCATTATCATTTCCTCCTGAAAATTCTTAATTTAGAAATAAAACAAGTTGATTTTGATTGTCCATTATTAATATACTATAGTATTTTTATTTTGTCAACAAATATTTTTACAATAGTATTGTAATAATAGACAATACAAGGAGAATATTCTATGCTTAATATCAGAATCAATGAACTGAGAACAGCTCACGGATTAACTCAGGTAGAATTTGCAAAACGCTTATCTGTATCTAAGCAGACAGTTTCAAACTGGGAAAACAACAATATCCAACCGTCTATAGATATGCTAGTGAAAATTGCCGATTACTTTGGGGTTTCAACCGATTATCTCTTAGGAAGAAGCAATGAATACAAGCTTGATGTCAGCGGTCTTTCAAATACGGCAGCAGCTCATATACAAATGATTATTTCCGATATACGTAAATGAATTATAATCTCGGAATTAAAACGGCACTGACTAAAAAAATTATCGAAACAACCCTATGTGCGTTGTTCCGATAATTTTTTTTAGTCTTTATATGTATTTTTTTTGCCTGTAACTATTCGGCAGAAGATTCTGCCGGTTTTAGTGTAAAATCTTTGAATAAGTCCCCTGAAGGTTACGCCTGCGGCTGTTTTACTGCCGAAAATGTCACCGTTTTTTTTAAGTTCAAGTATATCCTTTACAGTAAACAAACTATACCAATGCATAACACGAGTGGCATATTTTGAAGTATCCCTTTCGTCAATTTCAATTATTCTGTACCCGTACTGTGAAGAAAAACGGTCGTTCTGACTTCTTGTACTGAGGGAATTTACAATATCGATTCCTTTATGCTTTACACCAAATGCATTTGTATGGTCGTGTCCCGAAAAAACTGCCAAAACATCTCCCTTTTCGACCATAGTTTCAAATTGCCCGAAATTTTCATAACCTCAGCAGGGTGTTTCATTGAGTGTTCCGAAATTTACTTTAATCGGACTGAACATATAACCGCACTAAACATCTCGTTTAATGCGGTCACTTTTTTAGAATTTAATCTTTTTAAGATTATCCATTGATGATTTTGCTTCGCCGTTTTCTATCTTTTTGATAAAATCGTATATCTGCTCATTAACGGGAGTGGGAACGCCGTAGGCTTTACCCTGTTTTACTATGTAGCCGTTAAAAATGTCAATTTCAGTCTTTTCTCCTCTGTCAAGAGACTGAAGTGTTGAGGGGCGGACATCACCGAATTTTTTACCGACTATGGTTACAAGAAGCTTTGCAATGGCATTGAACCAATTTGCATTTGAAATGAGAAGAAGATTATAATTAAGAACTGTAGCATAGGGAGGAACCTTAAGTCCCATTTTCTTTGAAACATAAGTTGCTTCTCTTGCAATCTGAAGGAAAATGGATTTTGCGGCATCCGCTGTGAGCATCACACCGACACATTCGCCTGTAAGTGCTGCTATGGAGTTTATGCAGGAATTGATGATAAGCTTTGAATAAAGCTGAGCATCAATATTATTTACGACCTTTGTGGGAAGAAGTGCCTTGTAAACTTCCCCGAGCTCTTTTATCTTGTCATCAATGACACCGTTTACTCTGCCTATTTTAAGTTCGCCGCCGGATGTTACATTTACATCGCCGTTGGGAAGCATTGTAGCACCGAATCCTATCATACAGCCTGCAGTCTTTTCAACACCGACAACATCGGAGAGTATCTTAGTACAGATACCGTTCTGCATGGACATAAAAATACCGTTTGCTTTTACATGGGGAAGCATTGCATCGGCAACGGAAGCCAAAGCAAAATATTTTGTGGCAATAATACACACATCATAAAGTTCTGTAAGTTCAGAGGGACTTTCATAAACAGTGAATTTCTGATTATGGTCTCCGAGTGCACCTGTAAGGGTAATACCTTCAGTTCTTATCTTTTCTGCTCTTTCATGATTTGCTTCAATAATTTCAATATCATGACCTTTTTCTTTAAGCATGGTAGCAGTTGTGCCTCCTATAGAGCCTGCACCAACAAGAATAATTTTCATTATAACTTCCTCCATAAATATTAATAAAAATATTAATATAATAATAGAATAAAAACAAGCATAAGTCAATATTTTTGAGTTATTTCCCACATTACAACAGAATTTGTATTATTGATTCTATAGGGCAAATATGGTAAAATTAAGAAAAACAATAAAGGGGAATAATTATGCTAAAAACATTTTCAGGAAAAACACCCGTAATTGACGAAAGTGCGTTCATTGCAGAAAATGCATCCGTAATAGGCGATGTTACTGTAGGAAAAGGCAGTTCAGTATGGTATTCGGCTGTATTAAGAGGAGATATGTGTAAAATCACAATAGGCGAAAATTCCAACATTCAGGACAACGCAACCGTTCATGTGGGAATGAAAGACCCTGCAGTTATCGGAAACGGTGTCACGGTAGGTCACAATGCTCTTGTGCACGGTGCAACAATAGGAGACAATGTTCTTGTTGGCATGGGAAGTGTGGTTCTTGACGGTGCAGTAATCGGTGAAAATTCCATCGTTGCCGCAGGTGCGGTAGTTACGGCAAAAACCCAAGTTCCTCCCAATTCTCTTGTTGCAGGTATTCCCGCAACGATAATAAAAGAGTTATCCCCTCAGCAGATAATGGGAAACAAAATGAACGCAATGGGATATGTTACTCTTGCAAATAAGTACAAAAAAGAAGAAGCATAAATTAAAATAAAACGAGCTCAGGTTACTTTTCGGGTAACCTGAGCCTTGTTTTTGTTGTTAATTAATTACAGTGTTTCACTCAGCAAGTGAATATGTTCTTTCATATTCTTCGAGCCAACCGCCGTCATAGAAATTTCTCATTCTGAGAACAACTTCATCTTCATATACTTCTACCTGCAATCCGACACCTGAATAATCGTCTGTTTCATCGCCATCTTCAGTAAGTATATCTGTACATCTTGGCAGATTGACCGACACATAATTTCCGTGGTCGGTAAATGTATCATAATTATTTATGGGCCAGTGGGTGTGACCGTAAAAATAGAAAATATCATCATAAGAATTGAGAAGAGTACTGACTGATTTTTCGCAGTCAATAAGGTAATAGGGATGATGATTAAAAACGAACACCGGCTTACCCTGACCAGCGGCTTCATTGAGAAGGTCTTCAAGCCATTCATACTGAGTAAGAGACATGTGACAATAGTCAACACCGTCCTCTTCACTTCCGAGGGTTATGAAATAATAGCCGTTTACAATATCGTAAAAATAAGGTTCATCAATATCGGCATCAAAAAACGCATTGTTATAACCAATAAATTTGGAGAGACATTCATCATAGACATCATTTCCGTTGCCTGTGTCATGATTACCCATGACATTTATTATTTTATCAGCGGGAGCTATGACCTTTTCAAGTCCGTAAAAGAAGATGCTTTCGATATGCTGACCGTTCATGGTATTGTCACCGAGCATAACAAGGGCATCATTTTTTGTATCGGTATTTTTAACATCGTAAAGAATTTTTGTAAAGTTCTTATATGTTTCGGGATTGTTACCCTCAATATGCGCATCGGATAAAACACTGAAATTAAGACTTATATTTTCTTTATCTTTTACAGAGTGAGTTTCAGCATCGTTTGGATAGAAAAACATCATTGCAGCGGCAGTTATAACAACAGAAATAACCTTCAACATAGTATAAATAATTGACATAATTACTCCTCTTTTCTTTTAATTATTTTTCAGATAATAATACGCTTTGAGTATTGCGGTCTGTGTTTTGCCGTCAGGAATATTTCCTTGCATTATTTCTTCGACAAGTTTTTCAAGATGTATTTTTTCTACACCTACAAACTCATCCTCATCAAGCTTCTGCTCTCCTTTTACAAGACCTGTAGCAAGGTACATGTGTATAACTTCATCGGAATACGCACAGGTAGGATAATATTCACCGAGGTATATCATGTTTTCAGCTGTATAGCCCGTTTCCTCTCTGAGTTCTCTTAAAGCGGCATCAAGATGAGGCTCTTCCTTTGAATCAAGTTTTCCTGCGGGAATCTCCGTAAGAACTTTATTGAACGGATATCTGAACTGTTTTTCAACAATTACATTCCCGTCATCATCAACGGGAACAACACAAGCAGCACCTACATGCTTTATATATTCTCTTGTGGATGTATGACCGTTCGGCAAAAGCACCTCATCACAGAATACGTCGAGTATTTTACCTTTATAAATACCGACAGATGAAACCTGTTTTTCTGTAAGATTATCCATTTTTCTTCCTCCTGATATAATAAGCTGCCGCACTTGCTAAAGCAGTACCTGCCGCGGTTCCCGCAATAAGAGCTGCTTTTTGCTTTCCGCAGCCGTCAGCATCCCAGATGTAAGCCAGACGACCGGGAAGCGAGGAACCACCCAAATCATCATAAGTAAGAAAATATGTACTGATTTCTTCGGGGGTATCTTCATTCAGTTCAAAAACTCTTACCCCTCTCAGGCGGTTGCCGTAGCATCTGAAGGAAGCGGCAGATGACTGAATTATTGTGATACCGTCATGTTCACCTATAAAATTATTGGTGTGATCATGTCCGTATACAACAGCTTTTACATCCCCCTGTTTTTTCAGAGCCTCAAGCTGTCCGTAATTTTCTTCACAAGGGGTAATGGGTTCATTAAGGAAGCCTTCTGCTTTTTCGGGGTCGAGTTTTACATATCTCTCCTTTTCACCCTTACGGAAGAAAGGAACTGCAAGAGGATCATCTTTTTCACAATCTATAAGAAGTGCTGTGCTTTCGGGCATGGGAATATGCTGAAACATAAGTGAGGGTAAAATTTCACCGCCGTTTTCCTCTTTGAGTTCATTGCTCCTCTTTATATACCAGTCAACAGTCTCCTTCTTTACTGCTTCATGGCATTTATTCTCTTTTTTATCATACCATGCGGAATCTATCATCCAGAGGTTGAAAACCTTATTCACACCGTCTGAAGAATATACAGGTAAATCAAAAGTATCAACATCAACACTTTTATCGGGATTATCAAGTCCTATGCACATGGAATATGAACGGTAAATATCAGCCTGTTCTTCTTTTGTTATTTCATTTACATCGTCATGATTTCCGTAAATCATGGTAAACGGAATTCTCCGCTTTTCAAGGGGGCGACAGATATGTGAGATGGCTGTTTTCATTCTCTCATATTCTTCCTCTTTTGTGTGTATGACATGTTTTGAACCAAACCTTGCATCCCTTAAATGATTTCCGAGAATATTGTCTCCCGTAAAAACGACAAGGTCAGGACACACGGTATCATAAGCCTTATTAAGCATTCTTATCATTGTGTGACGGACAAATTGAAGGTCCTGAGCATCAGAAACCTGCATAATAATAAATTTTCCGTCACTGTTGAATTTCAGTTTTTTATCAATCATTATTACTCTCCATACAACAATCTACTACAAGTACGCAAGCTAAAGAAAGAAGCTCGTGCGAAGGGTCGGGGATATCAATAACATAAGTATCTCCCCATGTCAGCCATTCCTTTGATACAAAAGCAATTTCACTGCAATCAAGTGAAACACTGTAGTCATGTGCCAAGAAATTTCCGTGTATTTTTACATTCCATGCAGGAATTGAGTATTCATGGCGGAAAAAGGTTATTTCCTTTACAATTTCAACTGTATCATTTCCGATTATTGAAAGTTCAAACTTCGGCTTAAAGGTAAAAATACGCTGTGAAATGAATATAACTTCTCTGCCGTATCGGTCTTCAACATGAAGTTTTTTTCCGAAGGAAAAAATTTCACCCCATACAGTAAATTTTACTTCTCCGTATTCATCGTAGACATTGAATTTATCACCGAAGGAAAACACCTTTTGTCTTATACACAGTTTCATTGATTACCCTCCTTTTTCTGAGAATATCGGGCTCAGCACTCTTTTGCATATATTATATTACCTGTAAAAAACATTGTCAACCAATAAAAGGCAGACACCGCAGTGTCTGCCCTTTGAAATTAAATATTAAAGTAAATTACCTGCAAAAAGCTCAGCAAAGAATGTGAATATTCTTGAAATGAGACAGGAGATAAATCCAAGATCGGGGAAAATATACTTATAGTGATACTTTCCGCAGTACTTACAGTACTTGTTTGCTTCTTCTTCAGCCTTACCGAGAACCTCTTCAGCTTCTTCCATGGGAACTTCTATTTTGTCTTCGCAGACGGGGCATACTTTGTAAGCATTATCGCCTTCGATTACATATTCATAGGAGTGACCGAATGCAGGATCGGTTATTTCATAAGTATAACCACACTCACAAGCATATTCATTATTTCCGTCTTCTGTGCATGTGGGAGCAGATATAACTGTACCTTCACCGAATTCATGAGCAGCTGCAGCATAAACAGCTACATACGTTGTGTTTTCAACTACTGCAACAATTTCCTTGTTCCAGCCGCTGAATTCATAGTGATAGCCGTTGTCATAAGACTTTTCGGGAGTGGTACCTTCATAAACGGGGGTATCACCGGGTGAATAAATCTTTTCCTGAAGAACTGTACCGTCGGCATCAAGGAACTTAACTGTATAGGCAGTATCGAGCTTTTCATATACTGCTGTATATGTAGCATCGCCTGTTACCTTGGATATCGCGATATCCCAACCCTTGAATTTGTATACATAGTTATCGGTGGGCTTTGTGGGAACTTCAGCCTTAAATTCTACATCAGAACCGTATTCAAGAACTTCGCTCTGAAGAACTTCACCGTCCCAGTTTACGAACTCAACCGTGTAAGTATTCTTTACTGCATCATACTGTGCATAATATTCTGTTATTTCAGTAACAGCCTCAAATTCCTTATCCCAGCCTGTGAAGATATAAGTAAATTCTGCTGTTGCCTTTCTTGTGGGTTCCTTGCCTGTATAAGTGGGAACTGTATCGTATTCAACGAACTTTGATTCAAGAACATTTCCGTCGTAGTTGAAGAATGTTACGATAACCTTCTTTGCATCTCCCTGGAACTGAGCCGTGTATGTTGTTTCACCTGTTACGGGAGCAATTTCGGGGTCCCAACCGATGAAAGAATAAACATACTTAAGGTCTGCTTCCTTCTTGGGTTCTGTTCCCTTATATTCGGGAATCTCGCCGTATTCAACAGTAACCTTATAAAGCTCTGCACCGTCGTGGTTTACGAACTTGATTTCATAAGACTTAGTTGTTGTCTTATAAGTTGCAGTATAAACTGCTTCACCCGTAACTTCAACTATTGCTTTGTCCCACTTGTCAAATGTATAAACAAACTGTGCGTCTTCTTCCTTTTCGGGAGTTTCACCCTTATAGGAAGGTGTTGTGCCGTATTCAAGTATTTCTTCCTGAAGAACTGTACCGTCTTCGTTTACAAACTGAACCTTATAGGAATTGAGAGTGGTTGAATATGTTGCTGTGTAAACCTGTGCACCTTCAACCTGTGTCAATTCCTTATCCCAGCCTGCAAATGTGTAAGTATATTGTGCATCTGCAGCCTTCTCGGGAGTTTCGCCCAGATATTCGGGCATACCGAGATAATCTACCATTGATTCCTGAAGAACTGTGCCGTCTTCGTTTACGAACTGAACGAGATAATCGGCTGTTTCGGAATGGAAGGTTGCAACATATTCCTGAGCATCTGTAACAGCTGTAAATTCTTTATCCCAACCGTCAAATACCCACTTGGTATCAACTGTACCTTCCTTTACGGGAGTTTCGCCGAGATATTCGGGCATCTCACCGAAGAGTACCTCTGTATTCTGAAGAACTTCACCGTCATAGTTTTTGAATACTACGGGGTAAGTATTCTGTGACCATACAGCATAAAGAGTTGTGTCCTCCTTGATACCGTTCATAGCGGCACCGGGAGCATAAGTAGCCACTGTTGCGTCTTTATCTTCGGACCAGCCGAGGAAACCGTAGCCTGTTTCTGTGAGAACATCAGAGGGAAGTGTAAAGTTTGCAGAACCTTCAACTACTGTATCGTCCGCATTGTAGTACTTCGTACCGGTAATAGCAGCGGGAGCAGCAGTGCCGTGACCGTTATTGTCAAAGGATACTGTTACGGGAGCTGAATAAACTGCACGGAAGATATAAGTGATACCGTCCTTTACGGGAACAGTGCCTGTAAATTCTGCAACACCTGCTGTAGCATCGTCACGCCAGCCGAGGAATGTAAGAGCATCGTTATTATAAGATACATTACCTGCTGCGGGAGTAGCTACATCAGCCTGAATAGCTGTATTGTAGATTGTACCGGCTCCTGCTTCGGTCTTAACCGTACCGTCATTCTGAAGGTACTTGAAGCTTGTGGTAACATCCTTGCCGAAAATTGCATAAAGAGTGTTATTAAAGCCTATTGTAACAGTGGTCTTGGAGCCTGTTGTTGCATCCTTATTTGTATTCCAACCGAGGAAATTCCAATTACCTTTTGTTGCAGTGTAAGAGGAAACATTAAAATTATAAGTGGAATTAGGTCCGATTTTAACGGTTGTGGCATTCGCTGAGGTTGTACCGCCGTTATTTGATGCATTGAAATATACATTGGTTTCTGCATTATAAACAGCATTGTAAAGAGCATTGTATGCAGAATTTATTGTAGCCTGTGTAATGGAAGCCGCACCGTAAGCATCAAATGTTTCAATAATGGGCTTTGCATTATTGTAAGCAGTCTGCAAAGGTGCATAGGTTGCAGATGTATAATTGGTTCTGTTGGGAACCATATTTGCTGCCAAAGGATATATGCTTCTGAGATTTGCAGTGCTTACTTGTGTAGAATTATGCGAATAGTGCATATAAAGGTCACTTCCGCCGGCACCTTCATTAAGTTCAGCCTTTGTGCCTGTTGCATTAAGCTTTGTACAGGTCGTGCAACCGCTTCTTGATGACTGGTCATTAAAATAGATACCTGTAATGGGAGGACCTGCATTAGGGTCACGGGTAACATAAGCATGGATATATTTACCGCCGGCTTTGCTGTTAAGGTCAACAACGCCGCCGTCACTTATACCCGAGCTGTTTGGTTCATAAGAACCGCCTACAAGATAATATGTTACAGTTCTGCCGTTAACGGTAAGATTATAAGACTGAGGAGCACTGCCGTCATCAGCAACTCTGAATTTGATATCACGCAGAGCTCTTGAAACATCGGTGGTTGTTTTCCAACCGCCTGCGATCCAGTCGGAGCCTGTACCGCAACCGTCGTTAAAGTCCCAGTCCAATGCAGAATAGCCTGCATCTGTAAGCTTCTTCTTTGTGCTGTTAAGATTAACAACACCCCAATAACCTGTATGGGCAAAAGCAATTTCAGAAACAAACGTTGTTCCTTCAGGGTAATAATACTCAACGGCATACGCTGCAGAGGACATTACGGGTAAAACGCTTAAAATCATAAGCACGGAGAGTATTACTGCTAAAATCTGCGAGGGTTTTCTGAATTTTTTCTTCACTTAAATCATCCTTTCGTAGATATAGTAATAGTTATACTATTATAGGGAAATTATATCACTTAACAGAAAAAAATGGAATACAAAATTTTAATAATTTTTCAACAAAGTTTTATTGCACTTTTAACAATATTTTCAACAATGCATTTAATAATTATATCCAATTTACATATTCATATAGAAGCAAAACACGGCATGAATTTTACCGTGTTTATTTTGAGTTTATTTTTCTTTTGCTGCTTCTTCAATCATCTTCTCCGAAGCTTTTATATGTATATCATCGGCTTCACTTCCGTAAGTCATTCTTGCAAGTTCATAAGGTCTTTCTTTCTCTGAAAGCTCTTTAATGTTTGTATATGTTTTACCGTCAGATACCTGTTTATAAATAAACTTATGACTGTCTGCAAAGGCGGCAATGGCAGAAAGATGAGTTATACAGAGTATCTGTGAGCTTTTTGATACTTCCTTCAGCTTTACTGCGATTTTCTTTGCGGCAGAACCGCTGACACCTGCATCTATCTCGTCGAATATAAGGGTACTGACACCGCCTTCTTTATTGAGCACATTTTTCATTGCAAGCATAATTCTTGAAAGCTCACCGCCCGATGCGACTTTTCCGAGAGGCTTCGGTTCTTCTCCGGGGTTTGCGGAGATAAGAAATTCAACACCGTCACTGCCTTTTTCATTCATTTCACAAGGGATTATACTGACTTCAAATCTGCAATGGGGCATATCAAGATATGACAGTTCTTCTTTTATGGAGGCTGAAAGCTTTTCTGCGGCTTTTTTTCTTTTGCCCGAGAGCTTTTCCGCATTTTTTTCACAGGTTTCAAGAAGCTTCTGTTTCATTTCACGAAGCTCATTAAGTCTTTCATCGGAATTTGTAATTCCGTCAAGCTCCTCTTTTGCCTTTTCAAGAAAGCTGAGCATTTCCTCTTCCGTTTCACCGTATTTTTTTGAAAGACGGTATAACAAATCAAGCCGTTCTTCAATGGCATCAATATTATCGTCCATATCCTCAAGCTGTCTTAAAACATCATCTATAAGAGAAGTACAGTCATCAATATAAGCCACGGCATTATTGAGATTTTCAACAAGTGCATCAAGCCCTTTAGCAAGAGTTGATACCGAAGAAATTGATGATACAGCCGAATTTATAAGTCCTTCTGCACCAAAGGACTCTCCGTCTCCCGAAAGGGCTGTAAGAGCACCGTTGAGTGCACCGGAAAGCTTTTTACTGTTATTGAGAATATTCTTTTTCTTTATGAGGACAGCCCTCTCACCCGACGATATCTGTGCTTTTTCAAGTTCATTAATCTGATAAGAAAGAAGGTCTGTCTGTCTCTCTTTATAAGCGGCATCAAGACTCAATGCCTTTATCTCGCTGTTTACGGATAAAAGCTGTGAAAAACTGTCCTTAAATTCTTCAAGTTCATCGCTTACATCGGCAACGCTGTCAAGAAAATCTATATGCTTTTCGCTGTCAAGAAGAGCCTGTGAATCTCTCTGTCCATGGATATTTATAAGATTCATTCCGATACTTCTGAGCATGGAAACAGTAACCGGAGCACCGTTTATTCTGCAGGAATTTTTTCCGTCTCTGAAAATTTTCCTCTGAAGAAGAAGACTTCCGTCATCTTCAACGGGAAGCCCGTTTTCATTTAGTTTATTGATTATTTCAGTTGAGATATTTTCAAAAAATGCACTGACTTCAGAGCTGTCCTCTCCTGTTCTGATAAGCTCTCTTGAAGTTTTTTCTCCCGTTACGGCATTGATTGAGTCTATAAGAATGGATTTACCTGCACCTGTTTCACCCGTAAGGATATTAAGCCCCCGTGAAAATTCCACAGAGGCTTTTTCTATTATTGCTATGTTTTTAATATCAAGTGTTTTCAGCATAATCAAATTCCGAGAAGTGAATCAAGTTTTCTTTTGACCTTAACTGCGGCATCCTCATCATAGCACAGAACAAAAATAGTATCATCACCTGCAAGTGTTCCCGCAACACCCTGAAGCCCCATGGAATCGAGTGCCGCACAGGCAGCCTGGGCAGTACCCACATGGCATTTAAGTACCACAGTATTCATTGCCCTGTCAGTACATATTGAAGCACCCATAAGAATAGACATATATTTTCCGCTGTTTTCCTCGGGTGCCGATGTGGGTAAACAGTACTTATACTCACCGCTTGAAGCAGGGTGCTTTACTATATGCATTTCCTTGATATCACGGGAAACTGTTGCCTGTGTGACATTTACTCCCGCTTCAAGAAGCATCTGAAGCAATTCTTCCTGGGTGCCTATTATATTTTCTTCAATAAGCTTTGCAATTATTGCCTGTCTGTTCTTTTTCATAATGATTGCCTCACTTTTTATTTTCCAGTTTCTTATTCAGAACATCTATAAAATTATCGGTCTTCATAGATACAAATGATGCCTTGATATCTGATTTTTTTATTCTTACAGTATAATCCTTTTCAATTTTAACAAATGAAGCTCCGTCGCATGAAAGATATACACATTCATCACGGCACGGTGTATCCTTGACGCTTATTTCAAACTCGGTATTACCCGAAAAAATATACGGTCTTACGGCAAGTGAATGAGGACATATCGGAGTCAGGAGTATTGCTTCAAGTGTAGGTTCTATTATGGGGCCGCCCGCCGACATTGAATATGCTGTTGAGCCTGTTGGTGTGGCAAATATCGCACCGTCAGCAAGATAATCAGCAATATCCTTTCCGTCAGTTTTTACACTTAGGTCAATTATTTTGGGATTGATACCTCTGTTGAAAACAGCATCATTAAGACAGTTTTCAGAATACAGAACCCTGCCTTCCCCGTCAATGACCTCAGCACAGAGCATCATTCTGTGCTGAACGGTAAAACTGCCGGTTTTAAGCCCTGATAACAGTGAAAGCTCATGGGCATCAAGACCGCAAAGATAAGCAAGTCTTCCTGCATTTATCCCGAGAATATTTTTATTTTCCGCGGCAGCCTGCTTTGCGGCACGAATCATGGAGCCGTCTCCGCCTACGGAAATAACCATATCGGAATTTCTGATAAAAGCACTGTCTTTTTCAAAAACTCTGTCGGGAAGTTCAGGAAGCCCTTCTTTTATCCCCTCACTGAAGCAATAATCTATTTCAAGCTTTTCAAGTTCATTACATAACGAATATGCAACAGCAGAGCTTTTTTGTCTTGTAAGGTTTGGTATAACAGCTATTTTCAATATCATACACCTGCCTTATTTATCAAGTTCTCCGTGAGAAGCGTTTACTACATAAACAGGGTCGACTTCTGCATTTTCGCCCTGTTCCTTTGAGATATACAGTAAATATTCAATGTTACCTTCGGGACCTTTTATGGGAGAAAAATCAAGTCCTTTTACTGTAAATCCTGTTTCTTCTGCAAAGTTTACTATTTTTTCCACAACTTCAATATGGGTACTTTTTTCCCGGACAACACCTTTTTTCCCGACCTTTTCTCTGCCTGCTTCAAACTGCGGCTTTATAAGGCAGACACATTCACCCTTATCACCAAGCAGCTCGTATACCTTGGGAAGCACGAGACAAAGAGAAATGAAAGACACATCAACGGAAGAAAAATCTGTTTTTTCGGGTATCTGTTCTTCTGTAATATATCTCACGTTGGTTCTTTCAAGATTCACTACTCTTTCATCGCTTCTGAGTTTCCAGGCAAGTTGCCCGTAGCCTACGTCGACACAGTACACTTTTACAGCACCGTTTTGGAGCATACAGTCAGTAAAACCGCCTGTAGATGCACCTATATCCATACATATCTTTCCTTCAAGGGATATGGGAAAGACGGACATGGCTTTTTTCAGCTTGTAGCCTCCGCGACTGACAAATTCCATACCCCCACGCACTTCAACGGAATCGGTAGTCTTTACATTGTCACCCGCTTTGAGAGCCTTCTGACCGTTTATATATACAATTCCTGCCATTATGGCGGCTTTTGCCTTTTCTCTGCTTTCAAAATACCCTTCATTTGTCAGAAAAGCATCAAGCCTTACTTTTTCAGCCATTTTTTTCACATTCCTCTGAGATGGTCTTATACATTCCTTCGCTGTCAAGAGAATAATACTTAAGAAGTCCCTGAACAGAATCCTGCTTCGGGAATTCACCTTCGACAGCCATATTTTTATAAAATCCTTTATATCCGAATTTGAAGAGTTTGTCGCCGTAAGTCTCACCAATGCCGCCGAAACGCTGCCCTTCTTCAAAGAAAAATATCTTGTCACAGTGCAGAGTACTTCTGACAGCATTGTTATTTACGGGTTTTATGGTATTAATTTTAACAAGAAAAACATCCTTGCCGTTTTCTGTCAGTTTCTCATAAGCCTTGCATGCTTCACCGAAGCATCTGCCGTAAGTAACGAGAGCAATTTTTGCATTTTCATTACCGTAGATGTCATAATCTCCGAACTGAGTTGCAAAATCTGAGGGGAGGGGAATATCGACACCTCTCGGATATCTTACGGCAACAGGTCCGTCAAAATCATACAATGCTTTTGAAAAAGCCAGTCTCAGTTCATTGAAAGTGGTAGGTGCAAGAACCGTAATATCGGGAATTGTATTGAGAAAAGCCGCATCGAAAACACCGTGATGAGATTCTCCGTCTGCACCTACAAAGCCTGCTCTGTCAACGGCAAAAACAATTTTAAGTCCCTGCATTGCACAGTCGTGTATTATTTGGTCAAAAGCACGCTGAAGGAAGGTGGAATACACAGCAAAAACAGGAAGCATTCCGCCTCTTGCAAGGCCTGCGGCAAAAGTAACCGCATGCTGTTCTGCAATTCCCACATCAAAAAACCTGTCGGGGCAGACTTTTTTGAATTCTTCAAGACCGCAGCCGAGACTCATAGCGGCAGTTATACAACAAATTCTGCTGTCCTCTCTGCCCTTCTGTGTTACAAACTCACCGAAAATATCGGAGAAGCTGGGACTCGAAAAGACAGGCTCGCCCGAGTCAAGATTGAATGCAGATATACCGTGAAAAGCATCAGGTGCTTTTTCAGCAAATTCATAACCTTTTCCCTTTATTGTATTTATATGTAACACGATAGGATAATTTGCTTCCTTTGCAGCTTCAAGTGCAGTCATAAGAAAAGGAATATTATGTCCGTCGACAGGTCCCATATATCTGAAACCCAGGTCTTCAAACATAGTTGAATTATATATCATGCTTTTTGCGAATTTTTTTACATTATAAAGCACACTTACAAGAGGTTTTCCTATAAGCGGCAGTTTATTTATTGTACGCTCAGTACGGGATTTAAGCTTAAAATAACGGGGTGTTGCACGCATCTGGGCAAGATATCTTGCAAGAGAGCCCACATTTTTTGAAATGGACATTTCGTTGTCATTGAGAACAACAATCAGCTTTGT
Source organism: Oscillospiraceae bacterium (assembly GCA_015065425.1). Lineage (GTDB taxonomy): Bacteria > Bacillota > Clostridia > Oscillospirales > Acutalibacteraceae > RUG806. The sequence goes on along the minus strand of SVQH01000009.1, from coordinate 21,024 downwards.
TCCGCTTCCTGCCCTTCCCGCATTATTTAGTGCTTCATATACCATACCGCCCGTGAAAGCACCGTCACCTATAACAGCCACAGTGAAGCTGTCATTACCGTTGAGTTTATTTGCGGCTGCAATGCCGTAAGCGGCAGAAAGAGCAACACTTGAATGACCGCCCGACATAATATCGTGTTCACTTTCGTTGCGTCTTGTAAAGCCCGAGATACCGCCCTTCTGTCTCAGGGTTCCGAATCTGTCGCCTCTGCCCGTAAAAAGTTTATGTGTATAGCTCTGATGAGCCACATCCCATATTATTTTATCCTCCGGAGAAGAAAAAACCCTGTGAAGTGCAATGGTTAGCTCAACCACACCGAGATTTGATGCAAGATGACCGCCCGTTTTTGATACGGTACTTATAAGTTCATTTCGCACCTCGTCTGCGAGAAGAGGAAGCTCCTTTACGGGTATCGCCTTCACATCGTCCGGAGAATTGATATAGGGTAAATATTTTCCTTTCACATCAAAGTCCCCAATATTCCTGTCAGTTTTTTCTGTTAAGAAGATTCTCTGCTATCATTCTTATCTCATCTGCAGCAGGGCCGAAGCGTTCAAGAGCAGAGAGTGCATTTTTCGTGTGTATAGCGGCAAGTTCCTTTGCTTTTTCAACTCCGAAAAGTGAAACATAGGTTACTTTACCGTTTTTAACATCACTGGATTCACCGCTTTCAGATGCTTCAAGAACATCATCCTCTATCTGAAAAGCAATTCCGAGTTCTCTTGCAAAATCTCTTGCATAAGAAATTTCCATATCATCCGCACCTGCAGCAATAAGCCCTAAAGCACAGGCACACTCTATGAGTGCCGCAGTTTTGAGAGTATCCATCTCAATGAGAACGGGAAGATTTGCAGGAGTGTTTTCATATTTAAGGTCAATGTACTGACCGCCTATCATCCCCTTCATTCCGCTCAGTAAAGACAGTTCTCTTACTGCCCTTACAGCCTGTTCTGAAGATACATGGCCTTCAAAAGCTGCTCTTGAAAGCAGATTGAATGCCTCTGTAAGAAGGGCATCGCCTGCAAGAAGTGCGTTTGCCTCCCCGAACATTTTATGAGATGACAGTTTTCCTCTTCTGTAGTCGTCATTATCCATACAAGGAAGGTCATCATGCACAAGGGAATAAGTGTGAACAAATTCCACGGCACAGGCAAAAAGAAGAGCATTGTCAACATTCCCGCCTGCAGCAGCACAGAATTCGAGACATAAAAGAGGTCTTATTCTTTTTCCGCCTCCTTCAAGGGAATAACGAAGCATATCCCCAATGGCTGCAGTCTCTTCAGAAAGCTCGGGAAGGGTGTTTTTAAGTGCATTTTCTATTTTTTCTACATAAAGTGCAATATTACTCATCACTGTTCACCACCATCTATATCTTCAAGAGCAATTATTCTCTGCTCTGCATTTTTCAGTTCGTTGTTACAGAATTTAGCAAGACCTGCACCCTCTTCAAAAAGCTTTACTGATTCATCAAGAGGAAGTCCTCCGTTTTCGAGAGTTTTTACTATTTCCTGAAGCCGTTTTACGGCTGTTTCATAAGTATGTTCACTCATTGTTCCGTCTCCTTTCAACACTGAGCACCTTACTTGTTACGGTTCCGTCAGCCATCTGAACACTGAGAATATCATCCTCTTTCAGTTTATCAACGGACTCGATTATTCTTCCGTCCGCACTTACAAGAGAATACCCTCTTAAAAGCACACTGAGAGGATTGAGTTTTTCAAGTGAAGTGACACCGGCAGTAAGAACATTTTTTTCTCTGAGTATAATTCTTTCCGCCGATGCTTTAAGACGGACTGTATACTTTTCAACTGCTTCTTTTTCTCTGAGGAAAAATTTTCCGGGATCTGTAAAACTTCTTGCTTCAAGAAGAAGATTAAGCTTTCTTCTTTCTGAAAAAATAATATTATTTACGGATGAATAAAGCCTTTCGGTAAGTGAAACTGTATTCATCATAAGACTTGTCATATCGGGCACCGCAAGTTCTGCGGCGGCTGAGGGCGTGGGTGCTCTCATATCACTTACGAAATCGCAGATGGTAAAATCTGTCTCATGACCGACTGCAGATATGACAGGAATGGGGCAGGCATATATTGCACGGGCAAGAAGCTCATCATTGAAGCACCACAAATCTTCCGTACTTCCGCCGCCTCTGCCGATAATTATAACATCGGCACATTTTTTTCTTCCGAATTCTTCGAGTGCATCTATCATTTCTGCCGCTGCTGAGGTTCCCTGCACGGAAACGCCCTTGAAAACCACTTCCGCCTTCGGAAAGCGTCTTCCGAGAACATTGAAAATATCTCTTACTGCAGCCCCCGTCGGAGAAGTAATGACACCTACTCTTGAAGGAAATGCTGGTATCGGTTTTTTATGGGCATCGTCAAAAAGTCCCTGTGCGGCAAGTTTCTTTTTCAACTGTTCAAATGCAACTGCAAGAGAGCCTGCACCGTCCGGAATCATATCTTCGGCATATATCTGATATACACCGTCTCTTTCAAATACGGTTATTCTTCCGTTTACTATGACCTTCATTCCGTTTTCAGGCTGAAAACGAAGCCTTGAAGCCTGACGGGAGAACATGACAGCCTTTATCGCCGCTGTGTCGTCCTTCAGGGAAAAATACAGATGTCCCGTTTTGTAATGGTTTGAGAAATTGGATATTTCACCCGATATGAATATGGACTGCATTCCCATATCGGAATCGAAAAGTGATTTTATATAACGGTTTGCCTGTGACACCGTAAAGGTAGGAATATTCATCATACATTCTAAAAAGAGGCAAGAACGGCGATACCTGCTGCATTGTCCGAAGAAAAAGCGGGTTCAGCAAAAACAGCACCGAATTCTTCCTTAAATCTTTTTCTGATTAAAGTGTTGGACATGACCCCACCCGAATAAACGAATGGAAGACCGGGATAATTCTCCTTAAGCGTAAGGGTCATTTCACGAAGAACCTGCGAGATGTAATCAATGCAATATTTTGCAATATCCTCAGGGGATTCTCCGTCCTTTTTCATTTTTTCACATTTATTCTGAAGCCCTGAAAGAGAGCAGTTTCCGTCCTTTATGCAGGGCTTTATTTTATACTGTCTGTCACTGAGAAGGCTTAATTCATCAAGAGCCTTTCCTGCAGGAAAAGAAAGTCCGAGAAGCTTTCCCGTTCTGTCAACAGCCTGTCCTGCCTTAAGATCCAGTGAGCTGCATACGATTTTTGTATTGAATACATTGTCTTTGTCGGGTGTAACGAGAACGGCTTCCGTCGTACCGCCCGAAACATGAAATGCAATAAAATCCCTGTCTTTCAGGTGAAGGGCATCTGCAGAATAAAGAGCGGCTGCAATATGTCCTGCCTGATGGGAAAAATATTTAACGGGAACACCCGTCACCGAAGAAATACTGTCAGCAACGGCCTTACCTGCAAGAAAACACGGCATATATGAGCCTTCTTCATCACGGGGTCTTATGGAAACACCTATAACATCTGTTTTTACAGCCCCATCCCGAAAGACCTCTTTTATCATCAGAGGAAGGTTAACCGTATGTTGAAAAACAGCATCGGACTGCCTGAGTCCTAACTCCCCTTCTCTGACACTGAGAAGCTTTCTTGCATTTATTATTTTTCCGTTTTCAGTATCATATAATGCCGCAGAGGTGGTATAGTTACTTGTATCAATACCCATGCACAGCATTTTATTCTTTACCTCTTATAACAGAACCGAGAAGTCCGTTTATAAAAGAAGCATCATCCGCACCACCGTATTTTTTTGCAAGTTCAACAATTTCGTTGGCGGTAACACTGTCGGGAGTATCTTCAAAATATGTTATTTCCGTAACTCCGAGTCTTAAAAGTGCGAGTGAGACCTTAGGAAGTCTCTGAAGAGTCCAGCCTCTGAGAAAAGATGTTATTACTTCATCGGTTTTTTCAGAGTTTTCAACTGTCACGGAAAAAAGCTTCTCCGCATACTCATCAAGTGAAAAAAGCTCACTCTCTTCCGCGAAATTCTTTATATCTTCAGTTGTAATTTCAGGATTGAATATTTTTTCAAATACAAGTATAAATGCCTGTTCACGGGCTTCACTTCTTTTCATATATACCTCCGCCGATACACATAATATCTTTATTTTATACTATATCACAACAAGCTCGAATATACAAGATTTTTTTGCATATTCACATGAATATACATATTTTTATACAATTATTTATACATAATAACCTTATAAAAACCTTGATTTTAATATTACATAATAGTATTATTATACTATATCTGAACGAAAGGATGACGTGACAGTGAACAGAGCAGAACTTGTTTTTAAGGCTATTGATGTTCTGGGAGAAAGACCTCAGAATGCAGTAAGATACCCCGGTATTATCCGGGTACAGAACATTCAGTATCATAACGCATCGGAAGAATTCAATGTTGCAGATCTTTATTTCAGAAGAGATATTTTCGACGACGGAAAAAAGCACCCTATAATGCTTTACCTTCACGGCGGCGGATTTATTAAAGGCGACAAGGATTACAGAATAACAAATTCCGAGTTTTTTGCCCATCACGGTTATTTTGTTTTCAATATAGATTACCGTATGCCTCCCGATGTTGAACTTGATGAAAATTTTGCAGATATCATCAGAGCATTCAATTACATAGAAAAACTGGCAAAATACTGCAACATAGATACGGAAAAAATAGTGGTATCAGGTGACTCCTCTGGTGCTTATATGTCAGCAATGCTTGCTGCCTTTGCAAATGATGATTCACTGAGAGAGCGTTTCGGTCTTCCCGCACTTAACAATAAGCCTGCCGCTCTTGCACTTATGTGCGGTGTTTTTGATATGCAAAAAATACAGACAACACCAAATGTAATGGGGCTTGTTTCAAAAACAATGAGCATGATACTCGGCTTCAAGGTAAACAAGGATTATTCAAATACCGATGAATACGAGCATATCGATTACATTTCCCCCATAAAATTTGTAAATGAAAACTGGTGTCCCGCATTTATCACGTGGTCAGAAGATGACATACTTTGTGTTGACCAGGGAAAACCCATGGCAGATAAACTCAAAGAAAACGGTGTGAGATATAAAAAATTCGTTGTCGACGGATTTTTCAACAACCATTGCTATCACCTTAACATGTCGTTCAAGATAGCAAAAAGATGCATGAACAAATGCGTTCATTTCCTCAATGACGTACTGGATGTAGAGGATAATACAGCCGATGAAATTGAAGAAGATGACAAAATCATAAAGGATGAGAAACTCAGATGAAAAGAATCGTAACGATTCAGGATATTTCCTGTGTAGGAAAATGCTCGCTTACAGTGGCACTTCCCGTCATTTCTGCTTGCGGAGTTGAGGCATCGGTAATACCGACGGCAGTTTTGTCCACACATACTGCATTCAATAATTTCTCTTTCTGCGACCTTACCGATGAAATTGAACCCGTCACCGAAATATGGAAAAAAGAAAAAATATCCTTTGATGCCATTTACACAGGTTATCTCGGCTCTTTCAGACAAATTGAACTGATGGAAAAGCTTTTTGATGATTTCAGAACGGAAGAAAACATCATTTTCATTGACCCCGTTATGGGTGACCACGGAAAGCTTTATCCCGGATTTTCGCAGGAATTTGCAGACAGAATGGCGAGGCTGTGCTCAAAGGCAGATGTCATTGTTCCGAATCTCACCGAAGCGGCATTTATGCTCCGTGAAGAATATAAAGAATACGGTTACACTGAAGAATATGTCAGAGATATATTAAAAAAACTTGCCGCTCTCGGTTGTAAAAATGCTGTTCTTACAGGCGTTTCTTTTGATGAGGGGAAAGTTGGCGTAATGGCATACAATAAAGAAAACGACCGTTTTTCAGCTTATTACACCGAAAAAATCAATGCAAGTTTTCACGGTACGGGAGATGTATTTTCAAGTGCCTGCGTAGGGGCTCTTATGAGAGGCTTATCCCTCGAAGGAGCATTGAAAACAGCGGCAAATTACACAGTAGAATCAATAAAAGCTTCCATGAGAGACAAAGACAACAACTGGTACGGAGTAAACTTTGAGGAAGCAATTCCATATTTACTCAAAGAGCTTAATTCAAACCGCTGAAATGAGAAAAAAATTACAGGGTGATCACACTTGAACACCCTGTATATTTTTTTACTTAAAAATTCACAAAACCCAACAAATCTGCAGTAAGAGGAATATCATGCTTTTTACAAATATCTATAAGCCAGTCTATTGCATCTAAAGACATACCTTCACTGATATAAGAAACATCTGCACTGGTGTCAGGTATTCCTTCCAATGCTTCATAATGTGTCAGCGTAAAAGAGCCGGGAGCATCGTGATTTGCCTTTGTACTATCGATATATCCTTCTATGTATATACTCGTTATTCCGTCAACAACAAGTGCCATTGAAGATTCATAAGAAGTAAATGTTTTCTCAAGATCAAGATAATTATAATATTCACCGTAGTGTTCAACACCGTACTCATCTTCACTTATAACACCGAAGCCTGTGTACAGATACATATAGTCATCCTGTGCAAAATAACAAAGTGCAACATAATATTCGCCGAGGTCTTCACCGTAAACAAGAACATTTTCCTGATTTGTTCCGTTTGAACGTACAACTTCTTTCAAAGCCTCAAAAGCCTGAGCTTTACTTACAGCACCGCAAAATGTACAAAGTCCCGAAGAACTGTAATTATGTTCTGCAGCAACATTGACTTTTGTTGCACATACACTGCATATAGCAACAGTGTCACAGGGAGCCTCTTTCTCAAGTGTATGTCCTGTTTTGTTTGTAACCATAGAAATTTCAGCAGCACAATCCTTGCATTTTGCCTTAAGGGAGCCTTCAAGCGTACAACTTGCAGCAGTATATGCGGTTATTTCGTAGTCATGTGTGTTTTTGCTTTCAAGATTAACCGAAGTTCTGAGTGCAAGTCTTGCATCGGCAGATGAAACTGTTTCATCCATGTCAATATTTGAATAAGCAATGGCAAGGTCTGAAAGGTCTTCAAGTGAAACAGAGTATCTTAATATAAGACGTGCATCGGCAGAGGTAATCTTACCGTCAAAATCCACATCACCGAGCAGACAGCCGTCAGTTGTATCGGGAGTCTCTGTCTCGGTTGCAGAAGCAAAAATGCCAAGAGTAAAAGCCAAGATTATACATGTCAGCAATACATACAGAGATTTTTTCATATTACATTTTCATCCTCTCATTTTCTGTTCTGAATATAATATTTATAGAATTTCACACCTTCAGCAAGAGCGGACACACCGATGCTTTCATTTGCGGCATGCATGGCTGCAAGTTGTTCGGGAGTAAGTCTTGTGGGGGTAAATCTCAGACAGTTATCCGAAACGAGTTCAAATTGTCTGCAATCCGTTCCTCCTGTCATAAGATAAGGAATGGGAACTACATCGGGGATAGCCTCGGTGATGCATTTTGTAAGATAATTGAATTCATCACTTTCGGGGGATGAAACATTGGAAGGATCACGGGAAAGCAAAACTTCGGTTTCTATATCGTATTTTTTTGCAATATTTTTCAATACCTCTATGGATTCCTCCGCTTTCTGATGAACGGACGGACGGATGTTACATATAACATAAGCTTCATCGGGAATTACATTGGGAGCTTCTGAACCCTGTGCCATGGTAAACGCACAGGTGGTTCTTACAAATGCACCGGCCATGGGTGAGAACAGAGGTAATACTTTTGCAAGAAGTCCCTTAAACAGCCATAGATTTGACATAACAAGACGAAGGGGGAAAGTAAGATGTCCTGCAATGCTTGTGAACATTTCGGGGATGGGAGAGACAAGCTCTCTCTTGAAGGGATCTGTTTTTTCCACCTCTGCCATAAACATACCGAGTCTTGCCATAGGTGTGTTTTTAGGAGGTGTTGATGAATGACCGCCTTTACCTCTTGCAACAAACTTAAGATTACAAAAGCCTTTTTCAACAATACCTATAGCGGCACAGGGCTGTGAAAGCCCCGGGAAAACATTTCCGATAACGGCACCGCCTTCGTCAAGAACGGAATTAAGACGTATTCCCTGCTCTTTGAACCATTTTGCGGCATCAATGGCACCACCGCCAGAGTTTTCTTCGTTTACGGAAGAGAAAAGCCAGATATCTTCTTCAGGCACAAAACCTTCCTCAATGAGTTCCTCAACAGCACTCCATTCTGCACTGAGAGTACTTTTACAGTCCATGGAGCCTCGTCCGTGAACACAACCGTCAGCAATTTCACCTGAAAACGGATCTCTTGTCCATTCCTTTTCTGCAGCGGGAACAACATCCTGATGCCCCATAAGAAGAATTGCACCCTTAGAAGGGTTTGTTCCTCTCCAGACTCTTAAAATATTTCCTTCAAAATCATGTTTTTCAAGTTTTGAGAAAATATTGGGATAGAGCCTTGCCATAACCTCCTGCAACTTAAGAAAGTCTCCGTACTCTTCTCCTTTTTTCTTTGAAACTGTGGAAATCTTTACCATTTCGGAAAGCTTCACAGCATATTTGTCTTCCTCTTCTTTTGTCCAGTTTATGGCAGGCTTTTTATCAGAAGGAGCTTTTTTTACTTTAACTGCTCTTATAACGCAGACAAGTGCAATGATAACAAAAACTGCAACAACGGCAATAAGAGCAAACAATACATATTTCATAACGGCATTCCACCTTTAAGTTTATATTTCGTTTAAAGTATACTATATATAATTATTGTTTTCAAGATGCAAAAAAGCACAAAAACACCGTCATTTTAGCCAAGTGTTCGTAAGTACACTTGGCAGCTTTATTCGCCAAAGACAAGTTATATTGTTTCGCAGTTATATTTGGACTTTATCCAAGTGATATTGACCTACGGTCAGTTTTTGCGAATAAAATATCACTGAAACTGAAAGTTTCAATAAAACTATTGCTGAAAGCAATAATATCACTTTGCCGTCAGGCAAAATATCACTTGAACAATCCGAAAAAGAAAAATGCACTTACTCACCACCGAAGGTAAAAGTACAAAAAAATGAGAGGCAACACGGTTTTATCCGCATAACCTCTTTTTTCTGTCCTTAGCAACCTCATGCATTGTCGACAGTGCTTTCATTTTTTTCTTTTACAGCTCAGCTCCGAGTGTAAGTGCATCAAGATTAAATTTCAGCATATCCTGATGTCTTGCGGAAATGACCTTATTAAGAGCAGGTTCAAGGTTATCCGCACCGATTTCGGCAACTTCTTTAATAACCTTACCTGTAATTATCATATTTGCAAGAGTCTTTATGTTCTTTTCGTTTGCAAGGCCTGATGCGGGGATATAGAAAACCTCAACATCGGTTCTGTTTACTTTCCTTGAAATAAGAGTTGAGTCAACGAAAATCTTACCGCCGGGGACTACGGCATCCTCATACTTATCAAGAGAAGGAAGATTCATGGCAATAAGCACATCAGGTTTATCTACTATGGGAGAGCCTATGGGAGAATCACTTAAAATGACGGAACAGTTGGCAGTACCGCCTCTCATTTCGGGACCGTAGGAAGGAAGCCAACTTACTTGTTTTCCCTCAATAAGACCTTTGTATGCAAGGAATTTACCTGCAAAAAGGATACCCTGACCGCCGAAGCCTGCAAAAAGCATATTAACAGTAGCCATCATTCTGCCTCCTTTTCTGATGTTATATCCTTATAAACACCTAAAGGATAGTAAGGAATCATATTATCTTCAAGCCAGGAGAGTGCCTTTTCGGGAGACATACCCCAGTTTGTGGGACAAGTGGAAAGCACCTCAACAAGGGAGAAGCCTTTTCCGTCTATCTGATTCTGAAAAGCCTTTTTGATTGCTTTTTTTGCATTTCTGATATTTTTGACATTATTAACAGCAACTCTTTCAAGGTAAGCGGCACCGTCAACATTCTGAAGCAGCTCGCAGACCTTTACGGGATAACCTACCGTATTTACATCTCTGCCGTAGGGAGAAGTCTGAGTAACCTGTCCGGGGAGAGTTGTAGGAGCCATCTGACCGCCTGTCATACCGTAAATTGCATTGTTTACGAAAATAACAGTGATATTTTCTCTTCTTGCGGCAGCATGTACTGTTTCGGCAGTACCTATTGCGGCAAGGTCACCGTCACCCTGATATGTAAATACGATATTATCGGGGTCAGAGCGTTTTACACCCGTTGCAACTGCGGGGGCTCTGCCGTGAGCCGCCTGAACAAAGTCACAGGTAAAATAATTATATGCCATAACGGAACAACCGACGGGAGCAACGCCTATGGTCTTTCCTTCAATGCCCAGTTCATCTATTACTTCGGCAACGAGACGGTGAATAATACCGTGAGTACAGCCGGGACAATAGTGCAGAACTGCATCTGTTAATGAATCGGGTTTCTTAAAAACTGTAGCCATACTCTCAGTCCTCCTTTTCGCTTACTTCAATAATTTTTGCAAGAACTTGCTCAGGTGACGGAATCATACCGCCTGTACGGCAGCACAGGTGAACTTCTCTTTTACATCTTATTGAAAGTTCAATATCCTCTATCATCTGTCCCATATTCATTTCAACGGAAATAAATGCCTTACACTTATCGGCAGCCTTATTCAGCACTGCTTTGGGGAAGGGCCAGAGAGTAATGGGACGTATGAGACCTACTTTTACCCCCTGTTTTCTTGCTTCGTTTATTGCATTTTTAGCAACTCTTGAAGTGATACCGAAAGCAACTACACAGATTTCGGCATCTTCCATAAGGTATTCCTCATACATAGCCTCTGTAGCTTCAATGAGGTTATATCTTTCAAATCTTTCAAAGTTCTTCTGTTCGAGTTCTTCAGGCTGTAAGAAAAGAGAATTTACAATATTATGCTTTCTTTCGCCCTTAGTGCCTGTTACTGCCCACGGTTTTTCAACAGTAAAGGTGCTTTCAATATCAAGCGAAACGGGTTCCATCATCTGTCCCATTGTACCGTCAGCTAAAATCATTGATACCATTCTGTATTTATCGGCAAGTTCAAAGCCTTTGACAGTAAGACTTGCCATTTCCTGAACGGATGCGGGGGCAAGAACAATGTTATGGAAGTCACCGTGGCTTCCGCCCTTGACAGCCTGCCAATAGTCAGACTGGGAGGGCTGGATACCGCCGAGACCGGGACCGCCTCTCTGAACATTTACAACAAGTGCGGGAAGGTCACAGCCGGCAAGATATGAAATACCTTCACTCTTAAGTGAAATTCCGGGGGATGAGGAAGAGGTCATAACTCTTTTACCGGTGGATGCAACACCTATAACCATATTTATTGCAGCAACTTCACTTTCAGCCTGAAGGAACGTACCGCCTATTTTGGGCATTCTCTTTGACATATATGCTGCAACCTCAGTCTGAGGAGTAATGGGATAACCGAAGTAATGGCGGCAACCTGCTTTAATGGCAGCTTCTGCAATAGCTTCGTTTCCTTTCATTAAAACCATATCGCTCATTTTCTTCACCTCTCTACAGTAATTACACAGTCGGGACACATTGTTGCACAGAATGCACAGGCAATACATGAATCCTGATCTGTAATTTCAGCAGGATGGTGTCCTTTTACATTAAGGCGTGTTTCAGCCAGTTTTACAATACCTTTAGGACAAGCACCGACACAAAGTCCGCAGCCTTTGCAAAGGTCTTCCGAAAAAGTAACTTTTGCCATTATATTCTCTCCAATCAAATGATTTTCTTCTGAAGTTCCAGCGAAAAGAGCTTTCCCTCATATCCTGTCATTTTTTCGTACACATCCGTACTTACACAAGTGAAAGCGACAGGGATATCCGCTGACAATGAAAGTTTATCACATTCTGCCACGGAGGTCAATACTGCCTGAACATCTGTAAGCTCACCTATGTTGGAATTATTTATTATTGCAGTAAATTTCATCCGGCATGCTTCTTCAATTTCACGCATTACATCAAGTGCACTTTCAGCATCGGGAGTAAGAGGTCTGTACATATTGAAAACAAAATACATTTCGTAATCATTTTCCTCTTTGAGTTTATCCGCATACCGTCCCAGTGCATAAGCCCCCCTGTCATCTCCGCCGAGGTCGACTATATAGTGATTTTCCTTATCATCTACTATAGAATACATATCCTGTGGAATTGCGGGAATGTCAACATTGGAATTTGCGTATTCCGATGAAATGAGTTTTATCCCCGCTTCGGTAAGTCTTTCAAGGGAATCCTTCGTTCTGAAATACGGATTTACAATATCAAGATCTGCAATAACCGTGTTTATTCCGTCTTTTTTCATTGCAAGAGCCATATTTACGGCAATATTGGTTTTTCCCGAGCCGTAATGCCCTGCTATAATAATTACTCTTTTCATATTATTAAAGTTTATTTCTCTGTATCTTTCCGCTTATAGTCTTTGGAAGCGAATCTCTGAATACAACGATTCTCGGATACTTATAGGGAGCTGTATGTTCTTTGACATACTTCTGAATTTCTTTTTTGAGTTCCTCTGTAGGCTCAGTGCCTTTTGTAAGGACAATGCTTGCCTTTACAACCTGACCTCTGAGTTCATCAGGTTCGGCTGAAACGCCGCATTCAAGAACATAAGGAAGCTCCATGATAACATTTTCAATTTCAAAAGGTCCTATACGGTAGCCTGATGACTTAATAACATCATCAACTCTGCCGACATACCAGAAGTGACCGTCTTCATCTTTCCATGCAAGGTCACCCGTATGATAATAACCGTCGTGCCATACTTCGTCTGTTTTTTCCTGCTGATTGTAATAACCGAGGAAAAGTCCGCAGGGAACTTTTTCTGAAGTACGCACAACAATTTCACCGTTTTCACCGAGCTGTGCAGAGGTCCCGTCGGCTCTTAGTATATCTATATCGTACATGGGGTTTGCCTTACCCATTGAGCCGGGCTTGGGCGTTGTTCCCACAAGATTTGCTATCGTAAGTGTGGTCTCCGTCTGACCGAAGCCTTCCATAAGCTGAAGTCCCGTTGCAGCCTCAAACTGCTTGAATACTTCGGGGTTGAGTGCTTCACCTGCAATGGTTGCATGACGGATGGATGACAGGTCATATTTTGAAAGGTCCTGTTTGATAAGCATTCTGTACATTGTGGGAGGAGCACAGAAGGTAGATATTTTGTATTTCGTAAACATGGGAAGTATAACAGAAGCATCAAATCTGTCAAAGTCATATACAAATACCGAGCCTTCGCAAAGCCACTGACCGTACAGCTTACCCCAGAGTGCTTTACCCCAGCCTGTATCAGAAATCGTAAAGTGAAGACCGTCTTTATTGACCGTATGCCAGTATTTTGCAGTAACAAAATGGGCAAGAGGATAATCAAAACTGTGTGTTGCAATTTTGGGATAACCCGTAGTACCCGAAGTGAAGAACATAAGCATGGGATCTTTTCCGCAGGCTGTATCATCTTCTCTTCTGAAACGGCGTGAAAAAAGACTGTATTCCTTATCGAAATTGTGCCAACCGTCTCTGTCTTCTCCTACAACAACCTTTGTTACAAGAGAAGGACATTTATCTGCACATTCATCAACATGTGAGGGAGTATTGTCATCGGAAGTACACACAATGGCACTTACACCTGCCGCATTGAAACGGTATTCAAAATCATGTGCCTGAAGCTGATGCGTTGCAGGGATAACTATAGCACCGAGTCTGTGAAGGGCAAGAATGGAGAACCAGAACTGATAATGACGCTTTAATACAAGCATTACCCTGTCGCCTTTTTTGATTCCGAGAGAACGGAAATAATTGGCTGTCTGACAAGAATACTCTTTTATCTGCTGATAAGTGAATACTCTTTCGGTCATATCCCTTGCAATATGTATCATTGCAGTTTTGTCGGGGGATTTTTTTGCAATTTTATCGACAACGTCAAAAGCAAAATTGAATTCATCTGTATTTTCAAAATCTATGCTTACAAGCTCACCGCGATCATTTTCAACAGTTTTTACAAACTTGTGGCAAACGAGCGATTCGCTTACTCTTGTATCGGGAAGAACTCTGTGCTTTACAATATCTTCAGGGGCTTCATCTGATGCAAGAATGAAGGCAAGGAACACGCAGTCTCTTCCGTCAACGGCTATCATACCGTGAGGAGTTGAGCTCTTATAATAGATACTGTCACCCTCATGAAGTATTTCCGTATGGTCACCTACCTTGACCATAAGAGTACCGCTTATGACCATATCAAATTCCTGACCTGCGTGTGTTGTTGTATGCACAGGTTTATTTTCAAGCTCGGCTGAATATTCGTATCTTACCCAGTAAGGGTCACCGAGTTTATCCTTAAAAAGAGGAGCAAGGTTCTGGATTTCAATACCGTTTTCTTTGGCTGTTGTCTGTCCTTCGCCTTTTCTTGTAACGGTATAGGAAGTAAGCTTTGCACTGTGACCTTCAAGCAGGTCAGTGATTCCTATATCAAAAGCAAGGGCACATTTATGAATGAACGAAAACGGAAGATCCTCAGTTCCGCCTTCAAAAGCCATATACTGTTCAGGGGTAACTTCGGTTTTTTCTGCCATTTCTTCAATAGTAAAGTCGCAAATGGAACGCATTTCCTGTATTCGGCGTGCAACCTCATAAAGTTTATTGTCCGTGTTGTTTTTCGGCATAAGTAAAACCTCCTTAAAAATACAAAAACCGCCTCAAAGAAAAATTTCTTTGAGACGGAAATATTATTCCGCGGTACCACTCAAATTGCTTAGGCTATCGCCATCAGCCACTCGGGGAGTCCGACAACTCCTTTGCACTAACGCAGCACTTTCGGGAAACACTACTGTGATTTCGCATTTCCGGCTCAGAAGTGATAACCTGTTGAAAGCATCCTCTTACGGCTTTCACCAACCGCCGCTTCTCTGTATCAGACAACTTTCAGGCCTCTTCGTCACAGCCATTGAGTGAATGATATCACAAGTAAATATATTTGTCAACATCACAAAACTAATAAAACCGATTAATTTTTTTAATTATGCGGTTTCTATGGAATCTGCCTTCTGAAGACCGAGTTTTTTAATGGCATCCTCACGCATTTTATACTTAAGTATCTTACCTGCGGCATTCATTGGGAACTCGGTGACAAAGTCTATATACTTCGGCACCTTGTGCTTTGCCATGTGTTCAAGAACATACTGCTTCATCTCCTGAACAGTCATTTCCTCTCCCTCTTTAAGAATAACACACGCCATTATTTCCTCACCCATTGCTTCATCGGGAACACCTATGACCTGAACGTCGGATACCTTGGGATGAGTATAAATAAATTCTTCGATTTCTTTTGGATAAATGTTTTCACCGCCGCGAATTATCATATCCTTGAGTCTGCCGGTAATTCTGAAATTACCCTCAGGTGTTCTGCAGGCAAGGTCTCCCGTGTGAAGCCAACCGTCTTTATCAATGGCTGAGGCAGTAGCCTTGGGCATCTTATAATAGCCCTTCATTATGTTATATCCTCTTGCCACAAATTCACCTGTTACTTCATCGGGACATTCCTCTCCCGTTTCGGGGTCGACTATTTTACACTCTATTTCGGGAAGTGCTCTGCCGACGGTAGAAACTCTTACTTCAATGGGATCATCCGTACTGCTCATGGTACAGCCGGGGGAAGCCTCTGTCTGTCCGTAAACAATGGTTATCTCTTTCATGTTCATCTTTTCTACGACATCCTGCATAACACTTATGGGACAGGGGGAACCTGCCATAATTCCCGTTCTCATGTGAGAGAAATCCGTTTTCGGGAAATCGTCATGTCCGAGGAGTGCAATAAACATAGTAGGCACTCCGTGAAAGGCGGTGATTTTTTCATTGTTGATGCATGCAAGTGCAGGCTTCGGAGAGAAATAAGGGAGGGGCATAAGAGTTGCCCCGTGAGTCATTGAAGCTGTCATTGCAAGTACCATACCGAAGCAGTGGAACATGGGCACTTGTATCATCATACGGTCCGCAGTGGAAAGATCCATTCTGTCACCGATGCACTTACCGTTATTTACAACATTGTGGTGGGTAAGCATAACACCTTTGGGGAAGCCCGTTGTACCCGATGTATACTGCATATTGCATACATCGTCCTTGTCCACCTGAGAAGCATACCTGTAAACTTCCTCCACGGGAACGGTTTTTCCTTTTTCAACAGCTTCTTCCCATGTCATACATCCATCCATTGAAAAACCGCAGGTAATGACATTTCTCAGAAACGGCAGTCTTTTTGCATAAAGCGGCTCTCCCTGACGCTTATTTTTAAGCTCGGGACACAGCTCCTTTACGATTTCGGCATAATTGGAATCACGGTAAGAATCTACCATAATAAGAGTATGAGTATCTGACTGTCTGAAAAGATATTCTGCTTCATGTATCTTATACGCAGTATTTACGGTAACAAGAACAGCTCCGATTTTGGCTGCTGCCCAGAAGGATATATACCACTGAGGGATATTTGTTGCCCATACAGCCACATGGGTTCCGGGACGCACACCGAGAGCAATAAGACTTCTTGCAAAGCTGTCAACATCGTCACGGAATTCTCTGTAGGTCCTTGTATAATCAAGTGTTGTATACTTGAACGCCAACTGGTCGGGAAATGCCTCACACTGAGCATCAAGCACCTGAGAAAAGGTCTTGTCGATAAGCTGTTCCTTTTTCCATATAAACTTACCGTCACCTGTCTTATTACGGTAAAAATGCTTCTTGTTCTTTTTCGGATTTCCGTACACATTCATACGGGACTCAAAGAAAGTAAGGATTATATCAAAATCATCAATTTCGGGAAGCCAGTCAAGATTCCATTCAAGACACACATAACCTGCAAAATTTATGGAACGAAGGGCATTTATCATTTCCCCGACGGGAAGCTTACCTTCACCTATAAGAACAGGCTTTCCGTCACTGTCTGCATCATTTATCTTTACGGATTTTATGTAAGCACCGAGATTTTTTACGGTGTTTTCTGCATCTTCCTCAGCTTCAAAAAACGTATGATACATATTCCACTGTGCTCCGATACAGTCGCCGGCAAAGCCTTCAAGAAAATCGCGGAGCACGGAAGAATCACTGTAAACACCGTCAGTTTCAACAAGAACGGTGACATTTTCATTCTCGGCAACGGGTTTTATTCTGAGGAGAAACTCCTCTGCCTTTTCTTTACTTTTACCGGCATAAGCCTTTACATAAGGTACATTGATATCGGAAGCGGCGGAAATAATTTCTTCTGCCTTTTTTATATTTTCCTCAAAACTTTTCTCATCCGATATATCAAATGGAAAATCCAGCTGAGAAACAGCAATTCCCGAATTGAGAAGTTTTCTTTTTGTGGAAAAAGCACCTGCCTTTGAAAAGGAGGGCTTTTCACCGCCGAAGCAGTCTTTGTATATATCATAAATTTCGACTGCGTTGAATTTCTGAGCCTGTGCAGTTGCTATATATCCCGATAACGGCATATCAGGCATATATCTTGTTGAGAAAGAGAGTTTCATTATCTGTTCTCCTCGAAAGCAATTTTATTGAGTGCATTGAGATAAGCCTTGATACTGGCACCGATAACATCTGTAGAAATACCGCTGCCCGAATAAAGCTTACCTGAATCGGAACGAAGCTTCACAAGTGCCTGTCCCATGGCTTCTCTGCCCTCTGTTACGGACTGAATCTGGAAATCATCCAGTTCAAAGTGATGACCTACCACCTGCTCTATTGCAAGAAAAGCCGCATCAATGGGACCGTCGCCCACATATACTCCGTTGAGCTTCTTACCGTCTTTTTCAATGCAAAGATTAGCAGTAGCGGTAATAACATTACCTGAATTTATTACATAGCTTACAAGATGATAAGTGGAAGGAACCTGAAGTGCCGATGATGCAATTATCGCTTCAAGCTCTTTTGTTCCGAAATATTCCTTTTCTTCGGAAATCTTACGGAATTCTTCATACACCTTTGCACTGTCCTCGGCATTGAGGTCATAGCCTATTTTGCGTACAGCCTGAGCTACTGTCGCAAAGTCATCATTTTTGTGAAGTTCTATTTCATCATCGTTTCTTATAACACCGTCATAAGGAGACTGTTTTGTACGGTCAGACTCAACTATTGAATTAATGGTATCACACACATTTTTAAGTGTTGATGTTTTTATACCCGATGAAACACCGAGCACCTCTCCCTTTACACTGAGGAATGCAGCTATTTTCTCTATATCTGCATATCCCCGAGAACCTACTGTAGTCTTAATTCCATCGGCTTTGTTTCTGAGTGCGGCAGCAATACATGCTGTTGACATATTTATTGCATCACAGACATCCACTGAAATACTGACATTTTCAATTCCCTGAACATTTTCATTGATATAAGTGATGAAATCGGCAAATTCTGCAGGGTCTGTAATCCCCGCATCATCACAGACAGTAATACTTTTTGCACCTGCACCGATAGCTTCAGTGAGTGCTTTTACAAGAAATTCCTTTTCTGCTCTTGTAGCATCAGCTGCCGTAAATTCCACATTACCGCAAAGTGAAACACAATATGCAACCATTTCATTGATTTTCAAAAGCATTTTATCGGGCTTTAACGCACAGTGATATTCCATACCCGCAGGAGACATTGGAAGAACAACATTGAGAACAGGAATTTTTGCGTCTTTTACAGCGGAAAAAGCAAGATCTGCAGTTTCTTTTGTAAAACCTGCAGGAATACTCAATGCTGCTTTTTCAACCACACCTGCAATGTTTTTCACAAGGATAATATCTGCCTTATCGCTTTTTATCTGCGGCAGTTCAATTACATCGGCACCGAGTTTATCAAGCTGTTTTGCTATTTCTGTTTTTTCTCTGAAGCTGAGAACACCTGAAATACCTGTCAATGTCTTATCTGTAATTTTTATCTTTTTCATACCAATACTCCTTTTACAAAATAAAAGCCCCGAAACAATAGTTTCAGGGACGATAAATTCTACCGCGGTACCACCCGTATTGCTGTAATACAGCCACTTTAAGACTCATAAAAGTCCTCGGTCATGATAACGGGACCTGCCGCAGTTTCCTATAAGCCCGAAGGTGTTGAGAAACCGTGCTCCGATACGAGACAGACTGTAAATCTCACTGCCGTCTTACACCTGCCGACGGCTCTCTTGAAGCTACCTTAAACAGTCTTAATATCATCACTGCATTTTTCATTAAATGAAGTATACTAAAAAGCGGCTGTCAAGTCAATAGTTTTTTGCATAACAAAGCAATGAAAAAACAACAACATACCGATTAACAAAACTAATCGATATGTCGTAATCTGTGATTTTTTGTTATCAATTTCCGTAATGCTGTCTGAGTCTGTCATATTCTTCCCTTGATATTTCAATAAATCTTCCGTGTTTGAACCCGTAAGGGAAAGAAAATTCGCTGTCTGCTCTTTTGAAACGGGCATCGCCGGGAAAAGCTGAAACAAAAGGTACGTAACCCATCTGTTCTTTCGGGCAACCGAAGAAATCGAGCATCAGACACCATCTGCCGTCAGGAAGAGTATATGTAGTTGCCCCTTCGTAAGAACCGCCGTTGGTATAATATCTCACAAGAGAATCAAATTCATCATCGTGCAAAAACGGCCCTGTCATATTTTCTGATGTTTCATGCATATTTCCCGATGGGTCATGAGCATTTTTATAGAAAAAATGCCATACATCTCCGTGTTTCATAAGATGTGAGTCAAGTATTTCATTGCTTTTTGTAAAAAACAGTTCGGGATAAGTAAAATTTCTGAAATCCTTTGTTCTGCAGCAATAGATTGACATGTGATTGAAATCATCTTCCCTGACAGTTGAACCCCAATGAATGAGATATTCTTCCGTTTCTTTATTATATGTAATTTCAGGTGCCCACAGACAGCCGAAATCGTCCCTGCCGAAATAAAGAAGCTTCTGCTCGGTAAAGTTTATAAGATCATCACTTTCCCAATAAGATAAAAACTTACTGCCGTTGTGATTTATATCCTTCCAGTCAACATTATGATTTTCATCCATTCTTTTGACAATACAAAGATCAGTTGCAAGAATGGAGAACTTTCCGTCGGCACGCTTTATGATTTCAATGTCACGGACACCGCCTGTACCTTTTTTACTCCATAATACAGGCTTTCCGCCATTAAGCATTTCCCAGTGAAAGCCATCTTCGGAAACGGCAAAATGAACCTGTTCACCGTCAACAGTGAGTTTTTCTCTGAAATGTACACTTAAATATGGCATAAATCTCTCCTGTTATTTAATTATCCATGCTTCAAGGATATCTTTTCCCGCATAACCCACATTCTGTTCAATCATTTTACCGTCTCTGAATTTTATAAGTGTGGGAATTGACATAATTCCGTAAGCGGCGGCAATGGCAGGTTCATCATCAACATTTACTTTTCCGAAGGTAATTTCAGGGTGTGCCTGTGATATTTCTTCAACAAGGGGAGCAATCATTTTACAGGGACCGCACCATTCTGCCCAGAAATCAACTATCACGGTACCATTACTGTCGGAAACCGTTTCTTTGAAATTGCTGTGATCGATTTTTAATACTGACATAATTCTTCTCCTCAGTCTTTGGATTTATAGTAAAGCATACAATGGCAATAACCTTCAAACTCAGGGTCAGCCATCTGTTCGCGAAATTCCTTACAGATACATTTATATTCATCAGTCTTTGGAATTCTGCAAGGACAGTATCCGTCTTTTTTCTTTAAGCCTTCTTTTATCTTTGCAACAACTTCCTTGTCTTCATTAAGTCTTACTGCCATATATATTCTCCTTTTTATCGGTTAGTATAATCATAATAATATTTTATCCTCTTGTCAATCAGTTATCATAAAAAACTCCCCTCAAAGCTTGAACTTTGAGAGGAGCATTTTTATCGGGAATTAAGCAATTCCAAGAAAATTCTTGAAGAAATTAATTATTTTCTCAAAAAGGGAAATGAGCCATTCCCAGAAATTAAGCTTGCC